>JBDUBD010000073.1:0-13728 GCA_040004295.1 Sphingomonadales bacterium
TGGTGCGAGGCGGGGAATCGGACGAAGTGCCGCCCTATGGTCATGTGCTGAATGGTGCCACGGCGACCTACCTCGAGTTCCGCAAGTCCGGGCTGGTAGGGGGAACCACTGAAATCCAGAAGAACCTGATCTATCGGGAAGCCGTGGGACAGTGGGGGGCACGATGAATTTCGATCTGACCGATGATCAGCGCGCCCTCGTCGACACCGTCGAGAGGTTCGCGGCGAGTGCTGGCGCCAGGCGGCCTGACAGTGTTTCGGTCGAGGCGGCGGCCGCCACGATTGCGCATTGGCGGCAGATGGCGGAACTAGGACTGGGCGGTCTCCTCATCGCGGAGGAGGATGGTGGCGTCGGCATGACGATGGCCGATACCGTCCTGGTGTGCGAGGCGCTGGGCCAGTCTCTCGCGCAAGCGCCATTCATCACAGCTGCGGTCGTCGCGCCCAAGCTGATGGAAATGTGCATTTCCGAGGAGGTTCGCACGACGCAACTGGCGGCGATCGGCGAAGGCAGCGCACGCATCGCCATTGCCTGCGAGGAGGGGGTGCTCGAATTCGACCCGGCAAATCCGTCGGCGTATGTCGAGCAGCGCGGCGATGCTCTGCGACTGTCCGGCACTAAGCACCTGGTCGTCGATGGTACGGCGGCGACGCATTTCGTCGTGACCGCGCGGCATTGCGAACGGGGCGCGAACGCGTTTCTTGTCGCCTCCGACCAACCGGGCGTGACGATCACACCGGTGCGGCGACTGGAAAGCGGCTGGCTCGCGCGCGTCGTGTTCGATGGGGTAGAGGTGGATGCGCCGCTTTTCGACAGCGCAACGGCGATGGCGAATGTCGAGCGTGCGCTCGATCATGGCACCGTAGCACTTTGCGCCGAGGCCCTGGGTCTGATGAACCGGATGCTGACCCTCACTGCCAGTTACCTCCAGACCCGTCAGCAGTTCGGCAAGCCCATCGGTAGCTTCCAGGCACTTCAGCATCGCTTTGCCGACATGGTGGTTGCTGCCGAGCAGTCGCGTTCGGCGACCTTCATGGCGGCCGCCGCCCTGACTGACGAGGACGCGCAAGTGCGCAAACTGGATGTGTCCGCTGCGAAATCGATGGTGTGCCGCCACGGTCGCGCCGTCCTGGAGGGTGCTGTTCAACTGCACGGCGGCATCGGGATCACCGACGAGTATGAGCTCAGCCGCTATGTGCGCCGCATGCTGGAGATCGAAAAGACCTGGGGCGATGCGACCGATCACGAGGGCCGGTTCGCGAAGTTGACAGACTGATTGCGCCTTCCGGCCGCGTGCCGCGTCAAGGCTGACATGAGGCTGGACAGATTTCCCAAAGGTCTACGCAGTGCGCGCAGACTTCGGCGCTTCGGAAAGATTCAGGGCTGGACCCTTTTCGGGCTGGTTTCAGCTCGCCAGTTCCGACTGCGGAACGGGCACGAAACGGACAGGCACGGCAGTCATATGCGGCATCGCATTGATGTTTTCATAATGTGTATCGGTATCGATCAGCGCATTGACGCAGCTGCCATCGACCATGATGTTTTCCTTGCCCGGCGTTCCGCCCCACCCTTGACTCAACGCCACGACGCCGCGCCGCATGGTGTCGTCAAGCTCAAGGATCGCCTGTGTGCGCCCATGTGCGGAAACGATCTCTACCAGCGTGCCCGGTTCGATGCCCAATTCCGCTAGATCGTCGCTGTGCAGATAGGCAGGATTGTATTTGTTGCGCTTGCGCACCGTCGGCATCAGGATGCCATAGCTGTTGTACATATCCCGCATCCGGCGCGTAGACAGCAGATGCGTGAACTCGCGTCCCGTTCCCGCCCGTTTACGTGCCACCGGCTCATCCATGTATCGGCGCAGTTCGTCCAGCACATCGGCGGGCATGACGTCGAACTGCGCGTTGTGTTCCGGGCGCGGCGGCTTGATCGCGCCGCCCTCCATCGGAAACTGCCGACCGTGCGGATAGCCGCTCAGTTCGTCCAGCGACGTCTGACTGCGCTCCAGCAGAATGGCAATCAGATCCTCTGTCGTCGGTGGCTCGTCGCCCGTCATTGCCCGTAGGCCAGAGAAGTTGATCGTGACGCCGAGCCGCTTGGCGAGAGCCCAGAACACGTACCAGTCGTCCACTACCTCTGCCCCCTCGGGCGGCGCGACGATCGCGGGGGTGAATTGCGCCCAGGCACCCGGATAGAATTTCAGGGCGGGGTGGCCTGGCGACATGTCCGGCCGCTCATATTGCATCTTTGTCGGCAGGATATAGTGCGCATGCTGGGTGGTGGGCGTTTCCCAGGTATCGATCACGACCAGCAGATCCAGTGCCTGCATCGCCTTATGGGTCTTGTCCCGGTCGGGCAGCGACGTCATCGGGTTGGCGCCATCGACGATCAATGCGCGGATGCGGTCGGCACCGGGCGTGAGGATTTCGTCGGTCAGCGTGCCTGACACGCGCTCGCCAAAGAAATTTCCCGCGCCGCGAATACGGCTGGCGGGAAACTTCTCCCACGGCCGCGAGGCTGGAACGACTTCCGCATATACTTCCTTGGGCGGGTTCAGCATGTCGACATAGCTGATCCGCTGACCCTCGCGCGGAAACCGTCCGCAGATCACGTTCAGAAGCTGGACCATGTGCACGGCCAGGTTCGAATATTGTGACATGTTGGGACCGGTTCCGGTCAGTGCCTGACCGCGCTTGTTCTGCCGCGCAAACAGATCGGCGATGCTGCGCAGCGAGCCCGGTTCCAGCCCCGCACGTCGTTCGGCGATTTCGGGTGTGAAGGGGGAGACCGCTTCTTTCAGCATAGCCAGCCTTTCGGCCCCGACATAGCGTTCGCAGAACGCCGCGTCGTGCCAGCCCTCGGCAAGAATCAAATGGATCAGGCCTGCTGCGATCGTCGCGTCTTCACCCGGATAGGGCTGAAAGGCCAAATCTGCATGCACGGCCGTTTCCGTGCGGCGGGGATCGACCACGATCAGCTTCAGGCCGCGTTGGCGCGCCCGCTTCAGCCGCTTGACGGGGTCGATCCCCAGCACTGACATTGTCGAATGCGCGATGAACGGGTTCACGCCGAACAGCATCAAGACATCCATCTCGTCGAGATCGACGGCGCCCGCGGCCCAACCGCCCATCCTGCCTGCCGCGACCATCTTGCCCGATTGGTCGATCGTCACCGTCGTGAAATATTGTTCCGACCCGATTGCGTGCAGGAAATGTCGGTTCATTCCAACTGCAGTCTGGTTCATCATCGAACCATTGCCCGCGAACAGGGCAATAGCGTTTGGACCGGATTCGGCCATCAACTCGTCGATGCGTGCGGCGATTTCATCCAGAGCCTGTTCCATCGGGATTTCGACAAAGCTGCCATCTGCCTGCCGCTTGAGCGGGCGGACGACGCGCTGAGGATCCCGATGTGCCAGTCCGGATTGCAGCCCCTTGAAGCAGGCATAGCCCGACGAAAGTTCGTTCTGGTCGTCACCGACGATGCGGACGATATGGCCCTGTTCGTCCACCGTCAGGCGCGTGCCGCAGCCGGCGGTGCAGATCCGACAAAAAGAAGCGTACTCGCCGGGCCCTTGGGTAAAGGAATGCGTTTGCATCATCGGACATCCTCAGGTCAGGCCGGCCCTTATAAGGCTCGGCGAACTGTTAAGTCTGACGAAGTTGCAGCAATAAAACAAGTGACCTAATTTATGTGCCGACGCCCAACTTTTGTTGCGTGAGGGCGATATACCAATCGGCGGTGTCCAGGTCGTGCTGAAGCGATAATGCGAACCGTTCCGGCGCCAATCGGCCCTCGAGCAGTTCACGCAACGGGACCTCGAGGCGCTTTCCTGTCGCCGTATAGGGTATCGTCGCCGCAGGCACGATACGGTCCGGCGTGTGGCGCGGGCTCAGGCCATCGGCCACCGCGTTGGTGATGTGGCGCTTCAGCGAGTCGTCGAGCATCCGACCGCCTGCCAGTTGCACGAACAAGATCAACTCGCCGCTGAAGGAGCCTTCCTGTGGGCAAACCGTAATGAAATCTGCAATCTCCTTTACCGCAGCCAGTGTGCGGTAGATTTCGTTGCTGCCCATCCGAATTCCGTGACGTTTGATGGTCGCATCCGATCGACCGATCACGCGGCAAGCGCCATCGTGATAGATCGCAATCCTGTCGCCTTGCCGCCACATGCCGGGATACTCGGACAGGTAGGCTTCGTAGAAACGCGCGCCGGTCGGATCGTTCCAAAGACATTGTGGCGCGTTGGGAAACGGCGATCGGATGATTAACTCGCCGGGCTGGCCCCGCACCGAGTTCCCATTCGGATCGACGGCGTCGACATTCATGCCCAGTACGCGCGCCGTCATTTCCCCGGCGCGGTTCGGCAGCAATTTGACGCCGCCCGCATAGCCTCCACAAATCTCCGTCGAGCCCGCCTGCGAGATGATGCGCGTCTGAGGTGGAAGCGTACTGGCAAGCCACTCGCAGACGGAGTCCTCGGCCACGGCGCCTGCGAGGACGAGAATATCAAGCTGCTCGATAGAATGCCGAGCGGCCGGAAAATAGGATTTGTCGATCATCTTACTGATGAAGCCAGGGCTGGTCGTGAACGCGGTTGCCTCGGTTTCCTCGACGACGCGCCAGAGCTGTCCGATGTCCGGGTGAAATGGGCTGCCATCGTACAGCACCACGCTTGCCCCCAATCCTAGCCCGCCCAGCAAGAGATTCCAGACGACCCAGCTGGTGGTGCAGTAGAAGAACAACCGCGATCTGTCGGTGACCTCGATATGGAAACCGAGATCCTTCATCGTGCCGAGCAAAGCTCCGACATGGCTATGCACTACGGCCTTTGGTGGACCGGACGTGCCGGATGTGTAGACAATCCAGAGTGGGTGGCTGGCTGGCACCTGCTCGAACTGGAATTGCTCCAATGGCGGCGCTGCCGATGCAATCAACGAGGCCCAGTTCCACACCTGCGCGCCGGGGGTCGGGGGCTGCCAATCCGTGTCGCCGACCAGCACGACATGTTCGACACTTGGCAGTCCGGCGATGATATCGTTCAGCGTGGCAGCCCGGTCATGCTCCTTGCCGGCATAGCGGTAGCGCGGAACCGCCAGGAGCAGCTTGGGTTCGACCTGACCGAACCGATCCCGCGCTGCGCTGGCCCCGAATTCCGGGCTGCAACTGGACCAGATCGCTCCGATCGCAGTCGTGGCGATAAATGCGATAGCCGCCTCCGCGACATTGGGCAGATACCCTGCCACGCGGTCGCCTTTCTGGATTCCCATGGCGCGGAGCGCGGTTGCAACGCGGCGAACTGCATCGCCCAAATTCGCCCAGGTCCAATCCGTCCGGCTGCCGTCTTCCGCATAGCAAATCAGGGCCAGGCGATCCCCGCGGCCTCGCTCGTGGCGAAGCAGATGTTGTGCAAAATTGAGTTGGGCTCCGGGGAACCATGCCATATTCTGAATGGTGCTGCCGTGGCAGACCGCGTCGTAAGGCGTCGAGGATTCCACCTCGAAATAGTCCCAGAGAGCTCCCCAGAACTGCTCAGGTTCGCTCACCGACCATTCCCACAGCTCGGCATAGCTGGAAAAGGTCAGCGCTCTATGCTCTGCCAGCCAGCGCAGGAGCGCCGTGAGTGTTGAAGTTTCGACGTCCTGTGCCGTGGGTTCGCGGAGGATCCGTCCTCTGAGGGGCGTATTCGCCGCCTCATTCGCCGTTAGTCCGGCTTGGTCACTCGCCAGGGCGTTTTCACCCTCCTCTGTTGGCGGCACATCCAAAATTCCTCTCCTGTTTTTGTAAGCGCGATCTTGGTATGGTCCGGGGCTTCAGCGCCCAGTTTCGCCGGTGATAATGTACTTCGGGATGATCGCCGATCGGTCACCTGCGCAGTTGCGAAGCGAAACTACTGTGCCTTTCGCATCTTGGGGGTCAAGCCAAATGCAGCGCAGCCTTCATCTCGGCCGTTCGCGTGTCGATGCGGTGTTCCAGTTCGGGGTGGGTGAACAGCCAGAAGCGATCGGTGCCGAGCGCGTCGGCGGCGAGTTTGGCAACGTCGTTTGGATCACGCCCCCGCCGGAGCATCGCGACCACTGCATCTGAAGCTCCACCAACGTCCAGCCCATCCGGAACCCGTTCGATATTCCCTTCGACCAGATTGGTACGCACTGGACCCGGCAGCAGCACCGACACACCTATCGAATGCCCATGGAGTTCCTGCCGCAATGCCTCGCACAACGCCACCACCGCGGCCTTTGTGGCGACATAGGTGCCCATTTGCGGTGGGGGTGCAAAGATCGACATCGACGAGGTGGCGATGATGTGGCCGGACATCCCAGAGGCACGGATCCGCCGCGCACCGTGCGTGAGGCCGAGAAAGGCGCCATCCAGATTGACGCTGCGCGTCCATTCCCACGCTTGCAGCGAAGTCTCGCTGAGGGGAAGTGTGACGCCCGCGACGCCTGCGTTGCTAACCAGCACGGCAAGCGGGCCGTGCCGCGCTTCGGCTACGTCCAGCGCCTCGACCCAACTCGCCTCTTCGCGCACATCAAGTTTCACTGCCGAGGCGCCGCTGATGCCGGCAGCGGCGCGTTCTGCTTCCGTCAGGTCGATGCCGGACACGACGACCTGTATCCCTCGTCTGCCGAACTCTTCTGCGATAGCCAGCCCGATGCCGCCGGTGCTGCCCGAGATCAGCGCTGTTCTGCCGACGAAATTGTGATCAGCCATCGTCCATTCCTTTTTGGAGTCGTCGCACGTCGAACCTAGTCACACCGCCGGTGCGGTCATGCAGCCTTGCCCGCCAAGAAGCCGCCATCCACAGCCAGTACCGCGCCTGTTACGAAACTGGCGCGCTGCGACGCGAGGAAGACAATCGCATCCGCTACTTCGCTCGCCTCGGCAACGCGGCCCATTGGATGGGCGGCTGCGGATGCGGCTGCGCCTGCGGGACTGTCCAAAAGCGCGGATGTCAGGTTGGTCGCGACGATGCCGGGCGCGACCGCATTGACGCGAATGTTGTGCGGTGCGAGTTCGAGCGCCAAGGTTCGGGTCAGGCCGACGACGCCATGTTTGGCCGCGGCGTAGGAACTACGGTTCAGCACCCCATTTAGGCCAGCCACAGATGCCACATTGACGATCGCGCCGCTCACCTTCGCCGCGACCATCCGGCGTGCAATAATTTGCGTGACGTGGAAAACCGCCGTCAAATTCACGTCCAGCACTGTCTTCCATCCCTCGAGTGGAAGGTCGAGCATCGCGCGGCGTTCACCGATGCCTGCATTGTTTACCAGGATCCGGATCGTACCGAGAGATGCTTCCGCATCGGCGGCCGCGGCCAAAACATCCTCCTCGCAACTGACGTCGGCGATCAGCGCAACCGCTTTCCCGCCTCGCGTCACGATGTCCTCGACCGTTTTGCGGGCGGTCTCGCCATCCCGGTCCACGACGGCCACTGCGGCTCCCACATTTCCGAGCAGTAGGGCGGTGGCACGCCCGATACCGCCGCCGCCGCCTGTCACCAGTGCTGCCATGCCTACCAGGCCGAGATCAAATTCCGTCATCAGCGTATCCTGTGGGTGCCGGGCGCTTCCAAAGCATTGGCGCCCCGGCAGATGCGGGGGGTTTGTCATGTAACTGCGCTCCCGCCGGTGACGGGGCAGGGAACCATGCGAAAGTCATCTCGCCGCCTGCGCAGAGTCGGTCTGCTGGTAATGAAGCAGGCGGCCCAGCGTCTCGACTTGATGAAGTAGTGGGATGGGCGTTCCGTTAGACCGGGCGATATCGGTGGCGACAGCGATATCCTTTTGCAGGATATCGAGCTTTCCAGCATAATCCGGGCGGTGATGCCCGAGCGCGAGATCGGCATAAGCGTCGATCAGGCCTTTTAGGCCGCCCGTTTCGCCGGCCGCCGAGGCGCGACTGTATTCACGCAAGACATTGCTGTCCGCGAAGCCGCCGACCAGTGCCTCCGAAAGTGCTTGCGGGGGCAGCCCGGCAGCTTGCGAAAATGCAAAGGCCTCGCCGATCGCCGCTGCGGTGATGAAGTTGATGACCTGGTTGGCGGCTTTGGCCAATTGACCCATGCCAAGCGCCCCAATGAACGTCAGCCGCCCGGCGAGGCTTTCGAGGACAGGTTTGGCCAGCTCGAAATGCTCTCGGCTGCCGCCGACCATGATCGCCAGCGTGCCCGCGCGCGCACCGGAGGGTCCCCCGGATACTGGTGCGTCGAGCCAAGCCGTTCCGGTCTGTACCGCCAGGCGGTCTGCCAAGCGTCGCGTCTCCTCGGGCGAGATAGTCGAATGATCGACAACCAGCATTGGGGCGGTATCGGCACTTGCGATGCCATTAGGTCCGAATGCGATCTCTGCGATTGCGTCAGCCGATGATACGCAGATGCAGACGATGTCGCACGCGGCCGCCAACTGGGCTGGATTTCGGGCGATAGTGACTCCGAGGGTCGCAAAGGGCGCGGCGCGATCGGGGTTGCGGTTCCATACCGTCAGCTTGTGACCGTCTTCATGGAGACGCTTTGCCATCGCAATGCCGATGTCGCCAAGTCCGATGAAGCCTACGCTTGCCATATGGGGGCCGGCGTCATGGTACGAAGTCCCGGGACGCTGGCACCACGAGTGTTAGTCACAGCACCAGTCCGGGGGCGATGGGCAGCTTTTGAGGCGCGATTAGCTTGAACCGAACGGGGAGGGCGTATTACGAAACCGCATACTGGCAACGCTGAATCAGTCCGCTCAGCGCGGGTGCCGGACCGGATCGTCGCCATCGAACTCTCCTCTCCAAATTCGGCGAGCCATGCACGGATCGCTCGCCTCGGTCCCCTGTGCCAAGCACAGTCTTTCCGGCGCATAATAAAAAGATATGTCGGAGCGCATGGTCGTTGAGAAGGCGGCGAGCGCGATTAACGGGAATGCGTTAAAGTCGCCGTTTCGGTCGCCTTTGCCATTAGAACGTTTGGCTAAAACTTTGAGCTGCAGTACATGAGCGACACAGCTATTCGAGCGAAGTTCGACGTGTCGATAGATTTGACCCCGTTTTAATGTGGTCCGCGACTTCGCCAAGGCTGTGCCCGGTTAAGGGTTATAAAAAAACTAGGGAGGGAAGATCATGAAGGACAGTTATCGTGCCGCCAGCCTCGCCGTATTGGCGTGGGCAAGCCTTGCGAGCACCGCCGCTACTGCGCAAGAGGCGCCAGCGGCGCCGGATAGCGCCAGCGCATCGAAAGATTTGAGCAACGCGGAGATCATCGTCACGGCTCGCCGACGTAATGAGACGACGCTGCAAACGCCAGTCGTCATTACCGCGTTTTCCGCTGAGCAGTTGAGCAACCTGAACGTCACCAATATCACTGACGTTGCAAAGCTGACCCCGATGCTGATCATTTCGCCTGCCAATGGGCCCTATGGCGGCAACCTGACGCTGCGCGGTGTGGCAAGTCCGTCATCGAATGCATCGTCGGAGCCTGCGGTCACGATCAACATCGACGGCGTTCCGCTGAGCTACGGCGGCGTGGTCCGTATGGCGAACATCGACATCGGGCAGGTCGAGGTCTTGAAGGGGCCGCAGGCGTTGTTCTTCGGCAAAAACTCGACCGGCGGCATCGTTTCGATCCGCTCTGCGGAACCGACCAGCACGTTCCAGTCGCAGTTCAGTGCAGGCTACGAGTTTAACGCTCGTCAGGTCGATCTTGACGGCTTCGTATCGGGGCCTGTCGCCGATACGCTGAATGTGCGCCTGGCTGGCAAGTTCTCGCGTCAGCGCGGCTATTTCACGAACGTCTCGCCTACCCGCACGTTCGATCATGGTCCGGGTACTGACGAGGAAGGCTTCCGCGTTAGCGCTAACTGGATGCCGACAGAACGGCTGACGGTCAAACTGCGCGGCACCTACGACAACGTCCAGGAAACCGGCAGCTATACTAACAATCAGAAGCTGTCCTGCCCCTTAGGAGCGGCCCGCGGACCCGGCCAGGTAGCGGGCACCGAGGACTGCACACCGAACGACACCATCGTATTCGCGCCAATTCCGTCGGCTGCAATCCGCACGCTAACCGGCAATGCCGATTGGGATTCCGATACGCCCTACCTCAAGGTCAAGCAGTACCTTCTCAGCGCCGATATCAATTATGAACTGACCGATGCGATCACGCTGAATTCGGTTACGGGCTGGTACGGAATTCGACAGAAGACAATTGACGCACAGACGACGGGCGCACGTTTCTTCATCGGCGGTCTTTCGTCCGTGCGGAAGAATGCGTTCAGCCAAGAATTGCGACTCACGTTCCAAAGTCCTGACTCGCCGGTTGATCTGATGATGGGTGGATTTTATCAGAGAGACAACTTGGTCGTGCTTGAACAAGGCGTGATCAACGCCGCAGCTTTGGCGCCACTTTCGCCTTACTGGACGTTCCCGCTTCGCTCTCAGGCGGTCTCTGCGTTCGGTCAGATGGACTGGGATATCACCCAGAAGCTGAGCCTGTCTGCCGGCGTTCGCTATTCGCGCGACCGTAAATACCAGGATATCGTGCCGCCCGCCGGGCTGCCGAACAAGTTCACTACCAAAAGCGTTGAATTTGAGAACTGGTCGCCTGAAGCCACGCTATCTTACAAGCCGTCAGAAGACGCGAACCTCTTTGTGTCGTTCAAGCAAGGTTACAAGTCCGGGGCGTATCAAATCGGCTTCAACACATATTCTGCTGCGCTTGCGGACCCGGCGATTACGGACATTCCCGGCTTCTACCTGCCTGAAACGGTGAAAGGTTTCGAGGGCGGCTTAAAGGCTAGGTTGTTCGACCGCCAGCTTCGCCTGAACCTGGCAGCATACACCTATAAGTATAGCAACCTGCAGCTGAGTCGCCTTGACCCGGCCACTATCGTCCTGCTCATTTTGAACGCCTCATCGGCGCGAGTGAAGGGCCTGGAGGGTGATCTGTCCTTCTCGCCTCGCGGTATACGAGGGCTGACACTCAACGCTTCGGCGGCGTTGAACTCGGCGAAGTATGACTCACCCTTCCTTGCCGCCTGCTATGTCGGACAGACAGTGGCGGACGGGTGCACGGTCGACGGGCCCGACGCCGGAGTCGTGCCGGATCAACAAGAAATGCTGGGCCGCCCCCTGCCGCGAGCGCCGGAGTTCAGCGCAAGTGCGGGGGTGTCATACGATACGGCGGTCGGCGGCAATATGCGGGCCAAGTTCAATTTGAACGGCATCTATACGTCGAAGTACTTCCTGTCTCAGGAACTCAACCCGATCGGTTTTACGCCACAGCGCTTTTTGCTGGACGGCTCAGTCTCGGTCGGTTCTGAATCCGGTGGCTTTGAGGTGGCGCTCATCGGTCGTAACCTGACCGACCGCCACTTCGCCTTCTCCGGGTTCCAGTCGCCCGGCACGGGATCGGGAACGGGGACAGCTGGCGGTGTGCTTCCAGACTTCGAGGGTCCGGTTGCTCGCGGGCGTGAAATCTGGCTGAAGATCACGATCCGGCCGGGGGCACTCTAAGACCTCGAACAATAGCGTTCAAACGGACAGCCCCTGCGTCGATCGAGATGCAGGGGCTGTTTCCGTCTTCAAACAGAGGGTTGCCGACAATCGCTTGAGGCTGCCCATGCCATCTTGGGTTAGCGCAGGGCTACCATCGCCGCCTGCGCTCTCAGGTCAAAGCGGTACACGCTGCCACAAGGGCGAACGCGTTGTCCGCAGAACTGCCGGATACAAGGTAGTTCACCGCACCGAATTGACAATCGGCAGATATCTCGCAGGACTGTGAAGCAGCCGCGTTGTTCTACGCCGACTACTGTCGCACAAACGACATTTAAATTGCGGCAGCTGGCTCGTTCTCGCAGAGAATTGTGTGAAATCGAAGATGGCCGATCCGGCGGCTCGCCGAGCCCCTCAAGTCAATCGTCCGTCGGTTCCCAGGCCCAATAGCGCGCGACTGCACCGCCATCGACGCGCAGATCCGATCCGGTGATCATGGCGGCATCGTCGGAAGCCAGGAACACGGCCGCCGCACCATATTGGCTGGGCTTCGGCAACATCTTCATCGGTATCCGGCTCGCGAAACGGGCGGTGATTTCCGAATAATCGGGAAGCGGGCCAAGATTCATCTTCCAGCGATTTGCGCGCTCCTCCATCTCGCTCGGATCGGTCGCGGTCGGCGTCAGGCTTACGACGCGGATACCGTGCCCGGCATATTCCATCGCGGCGGATCTCGTGAAGTTCAGGAGTCCGGCTTTTGCGGTTGTGTATGCGATATTGCCAGGTTGACCTTGATGGCCGGCGGTCGAGATGACGTTGATCACGACACCGCTGCGACGTGGCACCATATGGGCCGTGGCATATTTTGTGAACAGGAATGTGCCATCAAGGATAACGCTCGTGACCTTACGCCACTCCGCAAATGTCATGGAGGCGATATCCTTCTGATTGAAGATCGCCGCGTTGTTGACGAGAATGTCGATGCGTCCGAAGGCTGCCATTGCCTGTTCCACGGCAGCGGAAACGCCGTTTTCGTCGGTGACGTCGCACGTGACGGCGATGGCTCGACCGCCCGCAGCTATGACAGCGGCCGCACAAGACTCTGCATTCGCGCTGCTCGCATCCACGGCGACGATCGCTGCGCCTTCAGCGGCGAGGGATTCGACAATGCCGCCTCCGATGTTCGGGCTGGTCCCCGTGACGATAGCGACTTTCCCTTGCAGCTTCATGTCCGCTCCTCATGTTGAATTTTTGTCGACTGAGAGTAGAGCATTTGTACTATTTCGACAATGGCTGATGGAAAAGCCATTCAATCTCGGGCAAAGCGGTGCTGGGTAAACGGGTCGTGCATGAGCCGCATGTTGCCCCTGAACTTGGGAGATGATGCATGGACCTTCAGCTTGCGGGTAAGCGCGCCCTCGTCACTGGTGGATCGAAAGGCATCGGCTTGGCCGTGGCCACATCACTGGTCAGGGAGGGCTGCGCCGTCACGATCTCGGCTCGCGACGCAGAGGCGCTAGAGGCTGCTGCTGATGGATTGCGCGCCAGCGGCGCCGAAGTCGCGATGATCGCATGCGATCTGGCGCAAGAGGGTGGCATACAGGACGTTGCCGAACGTTGTGGCCCGCTCGACATCCTTGTGAACAATGCTGGTGCTATTCCGCCCGGATTGCTCGGCGACATCGGGATGGACAGGTGGCGTACCGCTTGGGATCTGAAGGTGTTTGGCTACATTACCCTGACGCAGAAGCTTTATGCCAATTTGCGGGAGAGGCGGGGCGTGGTCGTTAATGTGATCGGAACGGCGGGGGAAAAGTTTGTTCCAGGCTATATCGCGGGATCGGCGGGGAACGCTGCACTGATGGCGTTCACGCGCGCGCTGGCCACGACTTCGCATCGAGACGGGATCCGGGTTGTCGGCATCAATCCCGGCCCGGTTGGGACGGAACGCCTTGCCCTGATGATGAAGGCGCGAGCTCAGAGCGAACTCGGCGATGCCGATCGGTGGCACGAACTCGTTGCCGGCATGCCATTCGGGCGCTTTGCCGAGCCACGCGAGATCGCGGATGCGGTAGCATTCCTCGCTTCGCCACGTTCGGGTTATACCTCCGGGACGATCCTCACGATTGATGGCGGCACGGCCTGAGCGACTTCGCCGACAGGATTTCTCAGGGCATAACCATGCGATTGTTAGGGGGCGCCGAAACGGCTTGCTCCACATATGCGGTGAAAGCGATGCCGAACTTGACCTGG
>JBDUBD010000012.1:0-40789 GCA_040004295.1 Sphingomonadales bacterium
CAGCGTGATATGTTCGACAACGTCGCGCGCGTAACCGCTGGGGTTCCATGCCTGCACATCGGGCTGCACGACACCTTTCGCATTGGTGCAGCGCGTTCCGACGATCAAGTCGCCGGTCGGCGCCGACAGACTGACGGTCCATCGGCGGAACCCATAGGGGCCGTCTTCGGATTCCAGCGTTGCTGCATGTTCGGCGCCACCCGTCGTCACGACGACCGTCTTCACGCCTGCATTGCCGCCCATCGCGATGCCGCGCAATTTGAGCGGCTGGCCACGTCCAATCGTCGCGCCATCCGCATGGCTGGTCACGAAGCTGCGCGGCGGCATTGCAGCAACCGGCACTGTCGGGAAATCCTTGTCGCCCGGCTTCACCGGCACGGTCGGCATGCGATAGCTTTTGGCCATGAAGAAGCTGTCGTCCTCGCCCGTCAGCACTTCGATGTCGGACAGCATCTTTACCCAATAGGTCGAGAACCACCCCGGTACGACCAGCCGCAGCGGAAAGCCATTGAGCAGCGGCATTGCTTCCCCATTCATCGCAAAGGCGACGATAGTGTCGTCACGCCGCGCGATGTCGATAGGGATCGACTTGATGAACTGCGGCGCGCCATCCATGCTTGGCGTGTCGAGCCCGGCGAAACGAACATGCTTCGCATCGTCGCCGACGCCCGCCTTGTCGAGCAGGTCACGCAACCGCACACCGCGCCAGCGCGCATTCGACATCGCGCCATTGCCCCATTGTGCGCCCGGCATACGCGGTTGAAACATGCCGCGGCTGTTTCCCGCACATTGGTTTACCGCGACGAATTCGACATGCTCCCCAGCACGCAGCACCTGATCAAGCGTCAGTTCGACCGGCGCCTTCACTGCGCCGCGCACCTTCAACCGGTATTTCGAAACATCGATGATCGTCGGGAAATCATTCCAGTGCCAGCGTACGAAGTGGCGGTCGTTGGGCGTGATCGTCCCCTGATCGAACACGTCGAACGGCGTTTCCAGCAACGGCGGGCGAATGCGCTGGACGATCATTTCGCCCTTTTGCGGGAAACGCGGTGCCAGCGGGCGGGCACTGGGGCCGTCTGGCAGATGCAGGTCAGCCATGCGTTCGGCGACGACCGGCAGGGCAAGGGTTGCGCTTACGCCCGCTCCCGCAATCACTGTGCGACGATTGAAGTCCATGCCGCATGTTATGCCCGCCACATGACAGCGCCGCAATTGCCACTATATCGACAGCGATGAAACGGCTGCTCGCCTCTATCCACGACGTGTCGCCCGCTTTCGAGGCGGAGGTCGATACGCTTTACGACCGCCTTTCGGGGTTGCTCGACGGTCCGCGCATGGCGATGCTCGTCGTCCCCGATTACGAGGATCGCGCACCGCTTTCCAAGAACCCGGCCTATGCCGCGAAGCTGCGCGGATGGGCGGATGTCGGCGTCGAGATGTTCCTGCACGGCTGGTGCCACCGCGACGACGCGACGAAGAAGGGCTTCATGCAGAAGCACATGACCGCGGGCGCTGGCGAGTTCGCACAATTGACCAAGGACGAAGCGTCGCGGCGATTGGCGGATGGACGCAAGGTCGTCGAAGATGCCATCGGGCGACCGGTGGTCGGCTTTGTCGCCCCCGCATGGCTCTATTCAGATGCATCGAAAGAGGCGCTGGCGGAGGCACGTTACCCCCTTGCCGAAGACCATATGCGCGTCTGGGAACCCGCCACAGGCCGGGTCGTGGCGACGCGTCCGGTCATCACCTGGGCGAGCCGCACCCCGGGCCGCGTCATGAGTTCGCTGGCGGTCGCGGCGGCGGCGCGCGCTGCGCCTTGGACGCTTCCCAAAGCGCGGATCGCTGTTCACCCCGGCGACACGACCGTTCCTGCCTTGCTCGACAGCATCGATGCGACCTATCGGCGCTTCATGCAGACGCACACACCATCGCGCTATTCCGACCTGACTGCGTGACAGCGGCGACACGACCGGTGCGGGTGCTGGTCGCCCTGCACAGCTTCGAACCCGGCGGCGTCGAGCGCGACATCCTGCGCTTCGTCCCTGCATGGCGCGCAGCGGGGATGGATGCGCGGATTGCGCTCGGTCGCCGCGAGGGACGTTTGCAGGAAGAGGCGCCCGACGTCCCCTATTTCCAGATGCAGACCGGAGGGCGCTCCACGGCGAATTACGAAACGTTGTGGATGATCCGCAAACTTCCCGCCGTCATCCGCGAATTCGAACCCGATGTGCTTTTCCTTGCGAGTAACACGCTGGCGTCAGTCGCGCTTGGCATGCGATTGAAGCTGGGCCGCAAGTGCCCGCCTATTGTCTTTCGCGTCAGCAATGACCTGGTGCGACGTGACCTATCGGGGATCGAGCTGAGGATGCATCGCCTAGGCCTGCGAATCCACGCGAATAGCCATGACGTGATCGTTGCCATGGCGCCGCCGGTACGCGAAGAGATCGTTGAACAAATGCGCGTCGACCCCGCCAAGGTCGTCGTGATCAACAACGCCTCGATGACGATAGCCGACGTGAACCGTTTTGCCGCCGCGCGAGATACCGCGCCACGCGACCACAAGGGTCGGCATTTCCTTGGCGTCGGCCGCCTCGCGCCGCAGAAGAACTTCGAACTGATGATCGAGGCATTCGCGAAGATCGCCAGGCCCGAAGACCGGCTAACGATTGTCGGCGAAGGGACACGACGCGCGTCTATCACCAAGCGGGCGCAGGCACTTGGCGTTGCCGACCGACTGCACCTGCCGGGCCATCTGATCGGTCCCGAAAACTGGTTCGCAGAGGCCGATGCCTTTATCATGTCGTCGGATTTCGAAGGGGTTCCGGCAGTCATTGTCGAGGCGCTGGCGGCGGGTATGCCGATCGTAGCGACCGATTGCGCGACCGCTATACCGTCGCTGATCCGGGGCTTCGGTACACTGGTTCCGCTCGGCGATGCAGCGGCGCTGGCCGCGGCGATGGACGGTATCTGCAATGTGAAAGTCGATGTTCCGGCGATGCGCGCGCGCGCTTCCGAGTTCACGACCGAAGCGACGACCGATACCTGGGGGGCGCTGTTCAAACGGGTCGCTGTGGAGCATGCCGTTGACCAATCCGGCAGTGCTGCTATCGCCCCCGCAATGCGTCCCTCCCGACGGATCGATTTGGTCTGACCATGCAAGTCGATGCAAATCCCAACACACCCGATGCCGGTGATCCGGAACCTTTGAAGGCAGGCCACAACCGCTGGCTGGCCTGGGCAACGCCCGCGCTCTCCGTGGCGATCCTTGCCGTCGTCGTCTGGCAGTTCCGGCACATCAATCTGAACGAGATCGTTGCCGTCATTCCAACGAACCCACTCTTTTGGGTCGTCTTCCTCGTTTACTTCTTTGCCGGACCCGTCGCCGATTTTATCATTTTCCGCCGGCTATGGGGCATCCCTTTCGAGGGGTTTATCGCCCTGCTGCGCAAGAGCGTCAGCAACGCCCTGCTCGTCGATTATCTTGGTGAGGCCTATTTCTACAGCTGGGCGCGCAAGAAGATGAACATGGTCACCTCGCCGTTCGGCGCGGTGAAGGATGTGGCGATCCTGTCGGCGCTGGTTTCCAACGTCGTCACGATCGTGATGATGGTCTTTGCATATCCCTATGCGCACCAGCTCAACCTCGGCGTGTCGGAGCTGCTGATAGCCGGATCGATCGGTATCGTCGCCGTTGTCTCCATACTGGTCGTCGCCTTCGGTAAGCGCCTGTTCAGCCTGACCCGGTCACAGCTGTGGTGGGTATCGGGTGTGCATGTCGCGCGCCTGGTCTCCACCAACCTGCTCCTCGCGCTTGCGTGGTCGCTGGCTTTGCCGGACGTCGCATTGAGCTGGTGGCTGGTATTGGTGACAATCAACATGCTGCTCAGTCGCTTGCCACTGATCAGCAACAAGGATGTTATCTTTGCCGGGCTCGTCGTGTTCCTGGTGGGGCGCGACGATGAGGTGAAGCTGCTGATGGCGTTGATGGCCACATTGGTTCTGCTCGCCAATATCACCGTTGGTGTCGTGTTGGCACTCGGCGATCTTGTAACAGTCAACCGGGGGCCGAAGGAGGAAGACGTTTGAAGAAGTTCGTACTGCTTGCCGCTCTCGCACCCGTGATGGCGCCCGGGTCACTTGGCGCGCAGATTCCATCGACACCGAATCTAGGCATTGCCGAGGGGCGCTGCCGTGGGAACGACCCGTCGTTCGTAATCACCGCTGTAGGTCTCAAGGATCGCGGCGGCACGCTGAAGGTCGAGCTATATCCCGCGAACGACAGCGATTTCCTGCAGGACGACAATATCCTGATCAACGAAGGCAAGCCGTTTCGCCGCGCGGTTATCGACGTGCCGAAGCAGGGTCCGGTGCAGATCTGCGTCCGCGCGCCTGGTCCCGGCCCATGGGCATTGTCGATGCTCCACGACCGTGATGGCAACCGCAAGTTCGGCCTGTCGATCGACGGCGTTGGCTTCCCGGGTAATCCGTCGAGCCTCGGCCCGTCGAAGCCCAAGGTCGCGTTTGCGAAGGCCGTCGCGGGCAGTGGCCCCACGCCTATCACCGTGCGCATGATGTATCGCCGGGGACTATTCTCGTTCGGCCCGTTGAAGTAACGCGCGCGCATGCGGATCGTCGATGTTGCGGCCTTTTACACGCCCTATGGCGGCGGCGTTAAGACGTACATCGACCGCAAGATGATCGCCGGGCCGCTGGCGGGCCACGAAATCATCACCATTGCACCCGGCCCGAAAGATAGCGTCGAGGAACGCGGACCGAACGCGCGGATCATTTACCTGAAAGGTCCGACCTTTCCGTTCGACCGGAAATATCATTATTTCCGCGACGTCGACGCGCTGTACGCGACGCTCGACGAACTCGCTCCGGACGTCATTGAAGCGTCGTCACCATGGCGCAGCGCACGGCTGGTCGGCGAGTGGCCGGGGGCCGCGCCCCGCACACTGATCATGCATGCCGACCCGGCATCTGCCTATGGCTATCGCTGGTTCGGCAAGGTCGCATCGCGCAAGACGATCGACCGCACCTTCTCGATTTTCTGGGAGCATCTCCAGAGCCTCGACCGACTGTTCGATGCGTCGATCACGACGGGCGAGGACCAGACCAACCGCCTGCTCGCGGGCGGCCTGACCAAGGTGGTGACCAATCCCATGGGCGTGCAGCCCGGCGTATTTTCGCCAGAATTGCGCGACGAGGCTTTGCGTGCGCGGATGCTCGAACGCTGCGACCTGCCGCCTGAGGCAACGCTATTGCTGGGGGCTGGACGCCACGGCCCCGAAAAGCGCTGGCCGATGGTCATTCGCGCGGCAACCGCAGCGGGCGCAAAGGCTCCGGTCGGCCTGATCATCGCCGGCGACGGACGTGATCGCGCCCGCGTCGCACGTGCCGCCGAGGACAATCCGCACATCTATCTTGTCGAACCCGTCACTGACCGGCACGAATTCGCACGGCTGATGGCGAGTTGCGATGCACTGATCCACGGTTGCGAGGCAGAGGTATTCTGCACCGTTGGCGGCGAAGCGCGTGCTGCCGGTTTGCCCCTGATCATGCCCGACCGTGGTGGCGCATACGATCACGCCAGGCTGGCCGACGGATTCGTCTATGAATCGGCGGACGAAGTGTCCCTCGCGAAAACCGTGCTGGACTTCATCGCCGCGCCACGCGCTGAGGTGCGCGCCCGTGCGCTCGAACATTCGAAGCACGTCCGCACCATCGACGAACATTTCGCCGATCTGTTCGCTTATTACGAAACACTGCTGAAATCCGCGCCGCAGCGCACTGCCGTTCCGACCGCCAGGACCAGCATCGACGAAGCACCCGTGGTTGCGGCGATCGAGCTTGGGGGGACGAAGGTCAACATCGCCATTGGCGCACACCCCGCCCGCCCAATCGCCGAAACCATCATCCCGACGACGACACCCGAAGAGACCCTTGCTGCGGTCGAGGCGTTCCTGGACGAGCACCGCGGCCAGTTCTCGGCGATCGGCATTGCATCGTTCGGACCCGTCGGGCTCGATCCCGCGCGCGCGGACTGGGGCCATGTCACGACGACGGTAAAGCCCGGCTGGTCGGGCGCCAGTATCGGCCCGCGCCTCGCAAAGGCGTTCGGTCTGCCGGTGGCGTTCGATACCGACGTCAATGGCGCTGCACTTGGCGAGTATCGCTGGGGGGCATTGCAGGATGTCGAGGTCGGACTTTATCTGACCGTTGGCACCGGTATCGGAGGTGGACTGGTCGTCCATGGCAGGCCACTCCACGGCCTGACGCACCCTGAAATGGGACATATCCGTCTGAAGCGCCGCGCGAATGACGGCTTTGCCGGTATCTGTTCGTTCCACGGCGATTGCTTGGAAGGGTTGGTTTCCGGAACAGCAATTCACGCGCGGCTGGGGCACACGCTGAGCGAAATTGACCCGGATGACACCGGACGAGCGCAGGTGATCGACGACTTGGGTCAGGCGCTGGCCACCTTCGTTGCAACCCTGTCGCCGCAACGGATCGTTATCGGTGGAGGCGTTGCCAAGGCTCCCGGTTTCCATCGCGATGCCGCGACCCGAATGAAGCACTGGCTCGCGGGCTATCTGACGGACACGATCGAGGGCGACGATTACATCGTGCCCCCCGGGCTTGGCGACCGCGCGGGCGTGGCTGGAGGCATCGCCCTTGCGCACGACGCGCTTGAAAGGCAGTCTCTCCACGGCTCGTAATCGGAGCCTATCCGAAAGGGGCGCACATGTTCGGTAAGAGCGATAACGGCAGGAGCAGTCGGTCCGGAGGAGACGGTCTCAGCTTCATCGGTAGTGAAGTCACCATTCAGGGCAATGTCGGCGGCACCGGCAATCTGCACATCGACGGAAAGATCGAGGGCGACGTTACCGCGAGCAGTATCATCCTTGGCGGCGACGCCGTCGTGCGCGGAAACATCTACGCCGATTCGGCCCAGATCGCGGGCAATGTGGAAGGCACCGTCGCCGCAAAGACCCTTGTCATCGAAGCGACGGCCCGCATCAACGGCGACCTGAGCTATGATTCGGTCAGCGTCGCTTCCGGCGCGCAGGTCGAAGGGCGCGTTAAACGTCTGACCCGGGACGCCGAACCGATGCTGAAGCTGATCGCAACGGAGTAAGGAAACTCCCGATCAACATGCCGCGACCCTGAGCCTTTCGAAGGGCGATCCGCTTACGCGAGACGTGTAAGTGCGGACCACCCTTGGACAGGCTCAGGACTGCGGACCCGTTAACCGACGCTGCGGTTATCGCCGGCTGGGGACGCAGCGGCTCTTTGACCCTTCGCGGTCGATCTCGCGGCCCAGCAGCGCACCGGCGGCGGCACCGCCAAGCGTACCAAGCGTCCGGTCGCCGCGCGTGTCGATCGTACGGCCGACAAGTGCACCGCCTACCGCGCCGACCAGCAAGCCAGTCGTGCCATCGGTGCGGCGACAATACATGCGTCCGTCCTTGCCGCGCCATTCCTTGTAGACGCGCTTTGCCTCTGCAGGCGTTGTGGCGATGATGGTGGGCGCAACGAGCGCTGCTGCGCTCAGTGCAAAAATGATCTTACGCATATCGTTTCCTTTCCTGAATCGAATTGTTTTCAGAAAGCCGATAATAGGATCGGTCGCCTGAACTCGTGGCAACAAGCGCGATGGGTGGCGTTCAGGTAAAGCGGGGCCGCGACGAATACCGTCCCCGATATCCTCGTTATCCACAGGCATAATGGCACATTGAGGGGCTGGACCGACTCGGGAAGCCATGAGACCTTTCTCTCACAGCCGGATCGGACGGCGGGGTCAAAGCCCGCAAGATGAACCGGACACAGGGGCCGGTAACGCGGGTCGAGCCAGGGCGCAAGCCGGACGTTCGACGGTACGATCGGACCCGAGGGTTGAAGCAGGACGCAAGGCGCCAGCGGAATGGATGCGAAAGCAACCGTCACGCAAACCTTGAAGGTCGCATCAACCGGGCGATTGCCGCGGCCGCGTGGAAGGTGAAAGCCGGAAGCAAAGCAAGGGTATCGCAGCACGCCAGGGCCTTTTCGGGTGCGGCGTTACGGCAGGGGAAACCTTGCACGGACAATGTACCGGACAAGATCCGGCGCAGTGGGGGTCGGTGGCAACACCGGCCCCCATTGACTGTTTGGGGCCGAATCATCGTTTGGACGGGGCACCCTCAGTCAATGGTGCCGTCGTCGCTTTTGAAGCATCAGACGAACAACGACCCGATCAGTCCGAGGATCAATAGCGCGGCGGCATATCCCGCGAGTGCATGAAAGAACCCGCGCGGTTTCGAACACTGCAACTGCTTTGCAAACCAGACCGTCTGCACCGACAGAAACCAGACGACACCAGCAGCAATGATGACCAACCCTGCCAAAACCAGCTCTACGGAAGGCAGCCGCACAAGAATTGCCGCACCGCTCGTTGCCAGCGCATAGGGAGCCGCGACATAGGATTGCGCATAAAATGGCAATCGAAGCGTCCTGCGATCCAGCCCGGCCTTCGTCTGACGGACCAGGCTGACCGCGAAGACGAGGGGAAAGACGGCAAAGATGATCATGCGAAGGAAAAGCAGATTGGTATCGTCGGTGATCAGTGCGGAGAGCCCTTTCCTGCTCGAAACGAGCGGGCTGTCGCCAACCAGCGATAGTTCGATTCCATGGACGATAAACAACGTCAGCAGAAGGAACAACGGCGGGCTGAGCGTATCGGAATATTGCTCGTCCGGCGCATCGCCGAGTTCGGTATCCGCATAGTTCATCATCGCTAGGGGCTGCGTTACGGTGCGCCACAGCGTGACCGGATAGAACACCGCCCAGCTCATGACTTCGTACAACAATTCGTCGAGCGAATCGAAGATTTTCATGAAGTCCATAGACTTCCCCTATCCTCATCCGGTTTCACGGTCACAGCATCCGCAGGAGTGCAGTGGGCGCGGCTGGACGATTGACCTAAGCTGACGGCGTCCGCAAGGACGGGCCATGCGCTTCTTCTCCGACAACGCCGCCGCCGTCCACCCCGCCGTGCTGGAGGCGATGGAGCGCGCGAACCATGTCGATACCGCCTATGACGGTGACGCGCTCAGCAAATCACTCGACGGTGTATTTTCGGACCTGTTCGAAACGCCAGTGGCCGCGATCTGGGTGTCCAGCGGCACTGCGGCCAATTCCCTCGCACTCGCTGCGCTGTGCCCACCCTATCGCGGCATCGTGTGCCATCGCGATTCGCATATCGAAAATGACGAGGCAGGCGCGCCGGAGTTCTTCACTGGCGGCGCGAAACTGATCACGGCCCAAGGGTCGGGCGCGAAACTGTCACCGGAAATCATTGCCGCGCGGATCGACGAGATTGCGGTCGATGTGCATCGGACCCAGGCGGCCGCGATCTCGATCACCAATGCCACCGAATATGGCCGCAGCTATTCACCCTCGGATGTTGCCGAGATCGGCGACCTCGCCAAGGCGCGCGGCCTGCGTTTTCACATGGACGGCGCCCGTTTCGCCAATGCCGTCGTGCATACGGGGGCATCGCCCGCTGAGCTGACATGGCGCGCGGGCGTCGATGCGCTAAGCTTTGGCTTTATCAAGAACGGCGGCCTTTCGGCGGAAGTGCTGGTCTGTTTCGACACAAGCATCGCCGACGAAATCCGCATTCGCCGCAAGCGGGCCGGACATCTTGCATCGAAGGGCCGCTATCTGGCGGCACAGGTGCTTGCGCTTCTGGAAAGCGATCGCTGGCTGGACAATGCGCGCGCATCCAACGGCGGCGCGACGACTCTAGCAGCAGCAGCGCGACAAAGGCTGATCCATCCCGTCGAAGCAAACGAAGTGTTCGTGACGCTCAAACCCGACGAGGCAGCAACGCTGCGCGCGCAAGGGTTCGACTTCTACGACTGGGCAGCGGGTGAGGCGCGGTTCGTCGTGTCCTGGGACCAGTCCAGCAGCGAAATCGACGCGCTGGCCGCAGCCATCGCCGCATTGTGAGCGGGCGCGCTCTCCTTACGCCGAAAGTTCTGATCCCCTTCGCGATCGCCACGCTGATCTGGGGATCGACTTGGCTCGTCATCCGCGATCAGCTGGGCGTGGTCGCGCCGACGTGGAGCGTGGCTTACCGCTTTGCTGTGGGCAGCGCGGCCATGTTTGCCTGGGCGGCGATCCGGCGCGATCCACTGACACTGGACCGCCCAGGATATATGTTCGCGCTGCTGTTCGGCGTCTTCCAGTTCGTCCTCAATTTCAACTTCGTCTATAGAGCAGAGGCGCACATCACGTCCGGCCTGGTCGCGGTCGTGTTCGCGCTGCTTCTTGTGCCCAATGCGATTTTCAGTCGGTTGCTACTGAAGACGCCGCTGTCGCCACGTTTCCTGCTTGGGTCGGTCGTCGCACTATGCGGTGTCGGCCTGTTGATCGTGCAGGAAGTGCGCAGCGACCCGTCGAGCGCAACCGAAACCTGGCTGGGTGTGATCTTGACGATCAGCGGTATCCTGTCCGCATCTGCCGCAAACATCATGCAGGGGACCGCGCGTGGTCGCGCGCTGCCCATGTCGGCGATGCTGGCATGGGGCATGTTGTTCGGCGCCGCGATAAACGCCGCGCTCGGATGGGCGACTGTAGGGCCGCCGACGATCGAACTGCGCCCAGCCTATATTTTCGGTGTGCTGTATCTGGGCGTCCTCGCCAGTGCGGTCGCCTTTACCTGCTATTTCGCCGTGATCCGCGCGGTGGGACCGGCGCTGGCCGCTTATTCGAGCATCATCACGCCTGTGCTGGCCATGATCCTGTCGACGCTGTTCGAGGGCTATCGCTGGTCGCTGCTGGCGGCTGCAGGGGGCGTGGTTGCGGTCGTCGGCTTGCTGATCGCACTGAGCGCACGCAGGCCCGTCACGAAATCGGGATAGGAGGGCGCCCAGCGCAGCACGCGCTTGGCCTTGCCGTTCGCGACACGCCGGTTCTCGGCATAAAAGGCACACGCTTGCGGCGATAAATTATCGAACGGCACGAAAGGCGGCGGCGCAAGGCTAAGAATACGCGCAGCCTCCTCCATCACCGAATTCTGACTACACGGTCTATCGTCCGCGAGATTGTAGGCGCCATGTGGCGCATCGAAACCGGCGATTACGCCCGAGACGATGTCATCGACATGGATGCGGCTGAACACCTGATCCGGGACATCGACGCGGTGCGCAGTGCTGCTAACAACCCGGTCCAGCGCCGAACGACCGGGTCCGTAGATGCCGGGCAAGCGAAAGACGCGCGCGCCCTTTGCCAGCCACGCCGCATCCTCTTCGATCCGCCCGCCTCGACGTCCGGTCAGTGGCGCGTTTTCGTCAACCCACGCGCCACCTGCATCGCCATAGACGCCGGTCGAGGACAGATAGCCGAGCCATTTGTCGTGCAGCACCGCGCCATAACGGTCGAGAAGGTCAGATCCCGGAGGGATCGTGCAAATCACATGCGTTGCAGCACTCAGCGCGGTTACGATCCCGGCGGCATTATCGAACGCGATCGGACTCCCGCCACCCGTTCCCGTGACAACCCAGCCGAGCCCCTGCAGGCGGTCGGCCAGGCGGATGCCCGTGTATCCCAGCCCGAAAATGAACGCGCGTGCCATGGTCGCGGCTGTGCCGCTACTTCGCCTTGGCCTCAACCTCTGCGAGATGTGCCGCCTTCCAGTCCATCGCCATACGGATTCGCGTTTTTCCCGACGGATGATCGAAGAACAGGAATTCCTCGACCGGCCCGGGTTCGATCTTGCGGTACTCGCTGAGCGCCAGGGCGGTCGTCGCAAAACCGTCCGGCTCGCGGGCAGTGTTCAGGCCGAAGGCGTCGGCTTCGCTCTCGTTCGTGCGGATCAACGTGTTGGTGACCGGCGTCAGGAACACGCCGATGATCGACACGAGAATAAAGAACACGGGGATCGCCGCGGGGTCAGCCACGTCACGCACACCCCATCTCGCCCCGTAACGCCGGATGATCGCAGGGGCGGCACGGTAGAGAAAATAGAAGACCACCAGAAAAATGGCCGTGAATGCGGCGATCGATTTCCAGATATGCCCCAGCACATAGTGGCCGAGTTCATGCCCCATGACCGCTGCGGTTTCGGCAGGCGTCGTGCGGTTTAGCAGATTGTCGTTCAGCGAAATCCGGATTGTCGGCCCAAGACCGGAGACGTTTGCCGAGATTTTTTTGGACTGCTTCGATGCGTCGAACACGTAGATGTGCTCGGCAGGAACGTTGTTGGCCCTCGCCATGGCGACGATCCGGTCGCGCACCGGCCCTGGCTTCATCTCGGTATAGGTGTTGAACAACGGCGTGACGAATACCGGCACGATCATCGCGCCGAACGCCGAAAACGCCGTCATCGTCAGCGCACCCCACAGCCACCAGCGTTTCGGGCTTTTACGGATGACGGCCAGCACGATCGTAAACAGGATCGCGCTCATGACGATGCCCAGGCCAAGCCCCTTGCCCTGATCGATCAGCCAGTCGCCGAAACTCTGGTTCATCAGGTCATACTGCTTTTCGCGGAAAAAGCCGGTATAGATCGTCCACGGCAGCACGATCAGCGTACCGACGATGATATACGGAACGGCGAACAGCGCGGGCGCAAGCCAACGCGGCGCGACCCGTTCTGCCCAGTCACGCCAGCGCCGCGCGAGGCCGAAATGAAGCTGTATGAGCTCGCCGACTATAGCGACCAGCGCGCCCCACAGGATCAGCCAATAGCCACCCTCGAAATAAGCGTCGGACTTGGCGCGCGCTGCGCCTTTCAATGTCGCGAGATAGGCCTGCGTCGCGGCCTCCGCATCGAAGGCCGCGGCTGCGGCCAGCATTGTAATCATCGTCATGCCTGTCTCCCCGTATTAAGATGGTAAGACAGTCATGATCCGTACGCAATCTGTTGTGTCACGAGCCTGCGCACCCTAGCTGTCTGTATATGCTCGATGTTCAGACGGCCCCCGCCGCCCCCCATATCATCCGCCGCGAAGACTATACGCCGCCCGATTGGCTGGTCCCCGATATCGCGCTCGATTTCGATCTTGATCCCGCAAAGACGCGCGTCCGCGCCACGTTGACGCTCACGCGAAACGGTACGCACGATCGGCCATTGTCGCTTGACGGCGACGGGCTGGTGCCGCTGTCGGTGCGCGTCGATGGAGCTGCGGTCAACGACTGGCATATTGCCGATGGCAAGCTGATCATCCCCCTCACGACCGACAGCGCGACGATCGAAACCGAAGTCGAGATTGCCCCCGAGCGCAACACACAGTTGATGGGGCTTTACGCTTCGGGCGGGTTACTGTGCACGCAATGCGAATCCGAAGGGTTTCGTCGCATCACCTTCTTCCCGGACCGGCCCGATGTGCTCAGCCGCTATGCCGTGCGTATGGAGGCGGACAAAGCCGCCTATCCCGTGCTGCTGGCGAACGGCGACAATGTCGCAAACGGCGCGGCGAACGGCGGACGGCACTGGGCCGAATGGACCGACCCTTATCCAAAGCCGAGCTATCTCTTCGCGCTCGTCGCGGGCGACCTCGTCACCAACAAGGACAGGTTCACGACGATGAGCGGCCGCAATGTCGATCTCGGCATCTGGGTGCGCGCGGGCGATGTCGAACGCACCACCCACGCGATGGACGCGCTCAAGACGTCGATGAAGTGGGACGAAGACGTCTATGGCCGCGAATACGATCTCGACGTGTTCAACATCGTCGCGGTGGATGATTTCAACTTCGGCGCGATGGAGAACAAGGGGCTGAACATCTTCAACAGCCGCTACATCCTGGCCGATCCCGACACCGCGACCGACCTAGATTACGACGGGATCGCCGGTGTTGTCGCGCACGAGTATTTCCATAACTGGTCAGGCAACCGCGTGACGTGCCGCGACTGGTTCCAGCTGTCGCTGAAGGAGGGCTTCACGGTTTTCCGCGACCAGTCGTTTTCGGCCGATCAGGGGTCGGCGGCGGTCAAGCGGATAGAGGACGTGCGCGGTCTGCGCGCCAGCCAGTTTCCCGAGGATGCGGGGCCGCTCGCGCACCCGATCCGCCCGGAATCCTATATGGAAATCGGCAATTTCTACACCGCGACCGTTTATTCCAAGGGCGCGGAGGTCATCCGCATGATGCACACGCTGCTCGGGCCGGAACGCTTCCGCGCAGGAACGGACCTGTATTTCGCGCGCCATGACGGACACGCCGCGACGTGCGAGGATTTCGTCGTCGCGATGGAGCAGGGCGGCGGCATCGACCTGACCCATTTCCGGCGCTGGTATGAACAGGCCGGGACGCCGAAGCTGAAAGCTTCTCTTCGGATGGAAGGTGACACTGCAGTGGTGTCACTCGACCAAACGGTTCCCCCAACGCCGGGTCAGCCTGTTAAGGAGTGGATGCCCCTCCCCATAAAAATCGCGATGTTTGATCGCGACACCGGCCAGCGCAGTGGCGAGAACTTGGTTGTGCTGGAATCAGCAGGCCAGGACATTAGGTTTTATGCGTGTGCGTCACGCCCTATAATGTCGATCAATCGCGGATTTTCGGCACCGATCATCGTCGAGACCGACCGGACCCCGGCCGATCTGGCTTTCCTGTCAGCACATGATGACGACCCGTTTGCGCGGTACGAGGCGATGCAGCAGCTGATGCTCGACACGCTCGTCGCAGGCATTGCGGGTAACACAGTCGATACGGCGCCTGTGATCGATGCGATCGGCGCGACGCTGGCCGATACCGACCTCGATCCGGCTTTCATCGGTGAGGCGGTTTTGTTGCCGAGCGAGGCCTTTATCGGCGACCAGATGAAGGTGGTCGATCCCGAAGCAATTTCGATCGCACGCGAAGCGTTGCGCGCCGAAATCGCAACGTCGCATAGTGTAGCATGGGACCGTCTCTATGGTGCGTATCGTGGGCGTGGCTTCGAATATTCCCCGGCAGCGAAAGGCGCGCGGCGCATCCGCAATGTCGCGCTCGGCTATCTGGCTGTGGCGGATGTCCTCATGGGGGCAAAGACCGCGTTCGCGCAGTTCGAAGCGGCGGATAACATGACCGACCGGATGGCTGCGCTGATGACGCTGGCGAACGGCGATTCGGACGAGCGCACTTCGGCGCTTGATATTTTCTACAACCGCTATCGCGACAATTCGCTCGTCATTGACAAATGGTTTTCGACTCAGGCGCTGTCGACGCGCACAGACACGTTCGACGCTGTCGTGGATTTGATGAAGCATCCCGACTTCACCCTGACCAATCCGAACCGCTTCCGATCACTGGTGGGCGCGTTCTCGGTCAACCAGCGCGCGTTCCACGCCGCCGATGGTCGGGGTTACACTCTTCTCGCCGACCAGATCATCGCGCTCGATCCGATCAACCCGCAGACGGCGGCCAAGATGGTGCCCCCGCTCGGACGCTGGCGTCGTTTCGATACGGCGCGTCAGGCAATGATGAGGGCTGCGCTGGAACGGATTGTCACCCGCCCCGGCATCTCAAAGGATGTGCTGGAGCAGGCGTCGAAGTCGCTCGAAGACTAACCGACCCATGCGGCGACCTGCGTCGCGAGGTCGTTCGCGGCAGCGTTAAGTGCGGCGCCCGCATTGCCGCCGTCGATCACCGACAATGGTGCGCGCGCCTCGAACCGACGGGTTTCGACCTTATCTGCGGAGCGCGATAATTGTGCATCGAACACGACCACAACCTGCATAGCGCCGGGGTCCACGCCAAACCGCTGCAATTGGCCCGACAGTTTCATGGACGCGCTTACCGAAAACTGACGGGGGTCGAGAACGATCTTGTCGGTACGCGCCGTAATTGTTTCGGACAGGATGCGCTGGATGGCACGACCGGGCGCCTCGTTCCACGCAGCGTCGGCTATGTACGACAGGTTGGATGCGCCATCATAAACGGGAATCCGCACGGTCGAAATCGCAACTGGCGACGTGGGCGTCAGGACCAGAATCGTGTTCGTAGGGCTCGCTGTACGGACCGCGTTGGCGGAGACGGCGCTGGTGGTCGTCAGGGTCAGCAGCGTCTTGGGCGCCTTCGGACCGAAACTGATACAGCCCGCAAGCAACGTGACCGCCGGAAGCAGAACAAGGGCCTTTTTCATCAATGGTCTCCACGCGGTTTGTAGTCGGGCAGGCGCGGCGAAGAAATCAGGCCGCCGGCCCCACCGGAATCGAGACGACCCGCCACTGCCGTCAGGCTTTCGGCCATGACGCGCAAGTCCCGAACGAGCTGGCCAATTTCGGGCAGCGTCTGTTTCGAGAATGCCTGCACACCCGGCTGTGCTTCCTTCAACGTCGTGTCGAGCGTCGCCATGCTACGGTTTGCGGACGCGATTGCCGCACGCAGGTCGGTAACCAGCGGCCCTGCCTGTCCGTCCACAGTCTGCGCGAGATTACCGATCTGTTCGGCGGCCTTGCCCGCCTGGGCGACGGCGAGGCGCGTTTCCGCGATCGTCGCTGCGATCTCGGGACCGCGATTGGCAAAATCACCGGTCAGGCGATCTACATTGTTTAATATACCCTGGATCGACTTCTGGTTCTTGTCACTCAACAACTCCGTCAACCGCTCGGTCAGGGTCGATATCCTCTCGAGCAATTGCGGCGCCGAATTGAGCAATGCGCCAAGGCCGCCTTGCTTGGTTGGGATGATCGGTACGCCTCCCGGCCCGATATCTGTTATCGGCGGTGCACCCTTCACTGCACCGTCCAGCGTGATCTGCGACGCGCCTGTGAATCCGACGCCCGAGATTGTCGCGGTCGTCCCCTGAAGAACCGGCGTCTCGTCCTTCACCTCGATGCGAACGCGAACAAACTCCGGGTTGTCTTTCAGAAGCGCGATCTGCTTGATCTGACCCGAGGGAACACCGGAAAAACTGACTGACGAGCCGATATTCAGGCCATCGACGGACTGTTTGAACAGGATGTCGTATTCCTTGGTCCGCCCGCCCGATATTCCCGATAGCCAGACAAGGAACAGGGCAATGGCAACAAGGATTGCCAGCACGACGCCACCCACAAGAACATGGTTCGAACGCGTTTCCATTAGAGCATGATCCCCTTAGGGCGCACCGTCGTGACGGAGCGGATTTTGGCGCAGGGCGAGGAGCGAGGAGCGGAGCGGGGCTTTGCCCCCGCGACCGACGAGAGACGTAGCCATACGCCGAAAGGCGCCCGCCCCTTCGGGGTTATCCTGAACCGCTCGCTGGCGAGGAATGGCGCGAAGCGAGGGCTGGTGGTCCGTGTAAGCGCCACGACGATGCCCAGCGAGCGGTTCAGGACAATCACGGCGATGCGCCCTAAGGGGATCATGCTCCTGCCGCCTTTTCTTTCTTGCGGTCCTTGGCGGCGGTTGCCTGCCGTCCGCGCGGTCCGTTGAAATATTCCTGGATCCACGGATGATCGAGGGCGAGAAGTTCGTCGATAGTGCCGACCGCGATCACGCGCTTATCGGCAAGCACCGCAATCCGGTCGCAGATTGCATACAACGTATCCAAGTCATGTGTGATCAGGAACACCGTCAGCCCCAAAGTGCGCTGCAAATCCCTGGTCAGTTCGTCGAACGCCGCCGCACCGATCGGATCGAGCCCGGCTGTCGGTTCGTCGAGGAAAAGCAATTCGGGATCCAGCGCCAAAGCGCGGGCGAGACCGGCACGCTTGCGCATACCACCGGATAGCTCTGCCGGGTATTTCGGCCCGGCGTCACCAGGCAGGCCCGACATTGCAACCTTGTACGCCGCGATTTCGTCCAGCAACTTATGGGGCAATTGGGGATAGAATTCGCGCAGAGGCAGCTCGATGTTTTCAGCAACCGTCAGCGTCGAGAACAGCGCGCCGCCCTGAAACAATACGCCCCAGCGACGGCGGACATGCGTGGTTTCGCTCTCGTCTCTGTCCAGCATCGGCTCGCCAAACACCGTGACCTCGCCAGCCTGGGGCGTCTGGAGTCCGATGATCGAACGCATCAGCACGGATTTGCCCGTCCCCGACCCACCGACGACGCCCAGGATTTCTCCCTTGAAAACGTCGAGGTCGAGGTTTTCGTGGACGACCGCATCGCCGAAGCGGTTTTCGAGACCACGGACATGGATGACGGTTTCGCTCATTTCCAGCCGATCCCGGTAAAAAACACCGCGAACATTGCGTCGAGCACGATCACTAGGAAAATCGCCTGTACGACCGCAGCGGTCGTGCGCAGACCGACCTGTTCGGCGTCACCCTCGACCTGCAGTCCCTGGAAGCAACCCGAAAGCGCGATGATCAGGCCGAATACCGGCGCCTTGATGAGGCCGATGTAGACATCGGTGATCGGAACGACTTCGCGAATGCGCTGAATGAAGGTCAGCGGCGGAATTTCGAGCGCCACCCAGCAAAACAGGCCGCCGCCGATCACCGAGATGACCGATGCATAGAAACCGAGCAGCGGCATCATGGCAACGGAGGCAATGATACGCGGAAGGACCAGCGCCTCGTTCGGCGAGATGCCGATCGTGCGCATCGCATCGACTTCTTCGGTCAGCTTCATCGTCCCGAGCTGCGCCGCGAAGGCCGAACCCGAACGCCCTGCAACCATGATCGCGGTCATCAGAACGCCGAGTTCGCGAAAGGTGATCCGCCCGACAAGGTTGATGGTAAACGTCTCGAACCCGAATTGCGCAAGTTGCACCGCGCCCTGTTGTGCGATGACGAGACCGATGAGGAAGCTCATCAGGCCGATAATGCCAAGCGCCCGGACGCCCACAATTTCGAAACGCTGGATTACGGCATTGCCACGAAATTGCGACGGGTGACGAACGACGTGCCAGAACGAAATACAGACAGCGCCGAAAAACCCCAGCAGACCCAGCAACGTTCGACCTGCAATGGACGTCGCATCCCCGATTTCACCAAGCACCCGCGTAAACGGTGAAACGCGGTCGGGGCGGACCTTCATGTCGGAATCGCCGCGCGCGACCTGTTCGATCAAATGTTCGGTATTGGCATTCGCACCGACGATCGTCGCCCCGCTATCGCGCGCCAACCGGTGCACGATCCAGGCGCCGATGGTGTCGATCCGGTCCACTCCGGACAGGTCGATTTGGGCTGGATTCGCTGCGTCGCGTTCCAGTCGCGTTGGTGCATCACCCAGATGCGCCAGCGTCCAGTCGCCCGATAGCATCAATGCGTGAGCACCATCGTTTTCGGCGAGAGTATAATCCGCAGTGCCCGTCATGCGTCCGCTTGATGGGCTAATAATGCTGGTGCGGCAAGACGTTGGACCGTTACTACGGTATGATGAATCGCATCGCAATCTATGACATGGACAAGACGATTACCCGTCGTCCCACAATCGTGCCGTTTCTCTTTCACGCTGCCCGAACGCACCACCCGTGGCGTTTGCTCCTTGTGCCCTTGGTTGGCGGCGCAGTTTGTCTTTACCTGTTACGCCTGATCGACCGTACTAAGCTGAAAACGATCAATCACCGGCTGCTTCTGGGCGGAGCGATGACCGCTGCGAAGACGCAGGCGCTGTCCACCAGCTTTGCTGCCCGAACAATGCAAACCAACGTGCTGCCAAAGGCGCTGGAGCAAATCGCGCGCGACAAGGCGGAGGGGTATCGGCTGGTCCTCGCGACGGCGTCCTATGCCTTTTACGTGGATGGCATCGGCAAGGTGTTGGGCTTTGACGATGTCATCGGCACCAAGACTAAGGCTGATATTACGGGCGCCATCCTGGCCAAGATCGACGGCGAAAACTGCTACGGCCCGGGCAAATTGCGCATGGTACAGGCGTGGATGGCGCAAAACGGGCTAAACCGCGAGGATTGCACCATCCGCTTCTATTCGGACCATGTATCCGACGCACCGGCTTTCGAAGCGGCCGATGAAGCCTATGCGGTCAACGCCCACGCCCCGCTCGCGGCCTTGGCGCACGAGCGAGGGTGGACGATTCTCGACTGGACTAGATAGCCCTGAGCGCCTGTCGCATGTCCGCGATCAGGTCGTCGGCATTTTCGACACCCACCGAGATACGCACCAGATTGTCGCTGATGCCCAGCGCGTCCTTACGCTCCTGCGGAACCGACAGATGCGTCATCGCCGCAGGACAGCTCGCCAGCGTTTCGGTGCCACCAAGACTGACGGCGAGCTTTGCGATCTTGAGCGCGTCGAGGAACGCAAAGGATTCACGCTCTCCGCCTTTGAGATAGAGGGAGAACGTCGAGCCCGCCCCCGTGCAATGGCGGTTGTAGATGTCCGCCTGCCGCGATCCCGGTTCGAGGAAGCCGAGATAGCCGACCATTTCTACTTGCGGCTGTTCGCGCAAGAATTCGCAGACCTTGGCCGCATTCTCGCCTGCGCGGCTCATGCGCAGTTCGAGCGTCTCGAGGCTGCGCAACAGCATCCACGCCGAATGTGGGTCGGTGATCGTGCCGATGGTGTTGCGCATCATCCGCACCGGATTGATGATCGCCTTCGAGCCCACTGCGCCACCCGCCACGAGGTCGCTATGGCCGCCAGCGTATTTGGTCAGCGAGTAGATCACCATGTCCGCACCCTGTCGCAACGGCTTTGCCCAGAGCGGACCCAGGAAAGTGTTGTCGATGACGATCGGCGGCTTGTCGTCCCCAGTGAAGGCAGCATCGCGCGAACCCTTCACGGCCTCGACGTCGACCAATGCATTTGTCGGGTTCGCCGGGCTTTCGAGATAGACCATTGCGACATGTCCGAGCGCCTTGGCCTTGACCATAACGGCGTCGATTTCCTCGCGCGTCGCACCCGCAGGAAAATCGAGCCAATGGACGCCAAAGCGTCCGAGGATGCGTCCGATCAGCGTTTCGGTGGCGGCATAAAGCGGTGCTGAATGGACGATAACGTCGCCGGGCTTCACCAGCGCAAGCATGACAGTGGCAATGGCCGACATGCCTGAGGAGAACACCAGCGCATCCTCCGCATCTTCCCAAATGCCCAGCCGGTCTTCGAGGATCTCCTGATTGGGGCCGTTGAAACGCGAATAGACCAGGCCCTCGGCGCCGCCCGGTCGCTTGCCCGTTACGCCTTCAAAGAACCGCTTTCCCGCTGCGGCATTTTCGAACACGAATGTGGACGTCAGGAAGATTGGGGGTTTCAGCGATCCTTCGGACAGGGCGGGGTCGAAACCATGCCCCATCATCAATGTCTCCGGCGCGAGGCTTCGGCCATCGATGGCAAGGATATCGGGTTTGGGGCGACGGCGTTGCGGCGCACCGGTCAGTTGCGATTCGTCTTCCAAGGCAAAGTCTCCTGGCCGTCGCGCCAGGAACCGGTCAGGCCGGAAGCGCGATCAGCGATATTTGCCGACCATAGTCCGCCTCACCCGCCAAAGTCGCGCGCCGAAAACTAAAAAAGCGATCCGGTTGCGATAAAGTGTCTTCGCCGAGCGTAACGACGGTCATGATTTCCGCCGCCCACAGGCGTTGCGCGACATAGCCCTCAAGATCGAATTGGAAATGTCCTGCTCTGCCGCCGACGAAGAAACGATCGTTACTGACATCACCGGCAACGAAGCGCGCTTGGAAGGTAATATCTACCTCATAGCTCTTCTGTGCGATGCATGGACCGACGGCAGCCACGATGCGGTCGCGGCGCGCGCCGAGCGATTCCATTGCGGCAATGGTCGAATCTGTGACGCCGCCGATCGCGCCTTTCCAACCGGCATGCGCCGCGCCGATGACGCCTGCTTGCGCGTCAGCAAAAAGCACTGGCGCACAATCGGCTGTCAGGATGCCGAGAACCAAGCCGGGCCGGTCGGTTACAATGGCATCGGCATGCGGGCGTACATCGTCGTGCCATGGCGCGGTTGCGAGGACGACTTCGGCAGAATGAACCTGATAAACTGTCGCCAGGGCAGCGCCCGGCGCAATCGCGGCCACGGCACGGCGGCGGTTTTCGGCGATGGCATCGGGATCGTCCGCCGAGCCGAGTCCGACATTCAGACCCGCAACCGCGCCGGTCGAAACGCCGCCGACGCGTCCCAGAAAGCCGTGTCGTACCCCGGCTAGCGCTGTCGCCGTGACGACCTCGACCGTCACGCAAAGCCCCCCGGCGTCGGCCAGCCGCTGCCGGTCAGCGCCATCGCGCGAAAGAGTGTGCCCATCTCGTCGGGGCTGGTCAGGCGCTGGTGGGCGTCGGTGAAGTCTTCGGCGCGTTGCGGCGTGGTGCGGGCCAGCATCGCTGCACGCGCAGCGATGCCGAGTTGCCCGAGGAAATCGCGCTGCGGCACGGGGCCGTGAACGGTGGCGCCAGCCGACATCGCTGCTGCGCCCAGCACCGCAAAATCGACATGTGCCGACAGATCGACTTCGCCGGGGCGGTCAAACGGATTGGCGAAACCGTGGCTGCGCACCGCCTGCAACGTGTCGCCGACGGCAGGACCGTCATAGCCGTAATCTATGAACAGCGCAGCACCGCCCTGCTTCGCGAGATGCGCGGAGATGCTCCGCGCGACGCTGACGCTAGCGGGCGAGGATTCGATGATGCTGCCGGGGGGCGCATCGCGGAGGTGTTCGGGCACGACGTCGTCGGGAACCGGGCTTCCCGCGATCGGCAGGAACAGCGTGTCCTGGCACGCAACCAGGCGCCGCACCCAGCCGTCGCCGCGTCGCACTATTTGTTCGATCGGCAGGGCGTCGAAGAATTCGTTGGCGACGACGATCAACGGCATGTCGTCGGGCAGCGTCGTCAGGTCGTCATGCCAGATCGCATCGGCAACACGTTCTGCTTGCAGCGCGCGAAGACGAGGAGAGGTTTCGACGAAATGACAAGGCAAGGCTACACCAGCCTTGGCCATCACGCGCAGGGCATCGGCAGCGAGAGTGCCGCGACCGGGGCCGAGTTCGACAAAGGCGGCTTCGGGCCGACCCGCGCGGTCCCAGATGTCGGATACCCAGGCGCCGATCAGTTCGCCGAACATCTGGCTGATTTCGGGGGCGGTGATGAAATCGCCCGCCGCACCGATGGTCGTTGCGCGTGCGTAATATTCGGCGTTGGCGGTGGCCATGAACTGCGACAGGGGGATCGGCCCCGCCAGGCTGATCGCGCGGGCAAGCCGGTCGGCGAGCGTGCCCGTCACAGCCTCCGTCACGCGACGCTCGCTGGCCCCGCGACCGGCTCTATACGCGTACGGCGCTTGCCCGAACCCAGCAGCAGCCATAGCCCGACGAGCAGCACGGGGATCGACAGCGTCTGCCCCATCGTCAGGCCCCACCACAGATTCTCCAGCCCCGCATCGGGCGCGCGGACCCGTTCCAGCAACAACCGTACGACCGCATAATAGGTGAGGCCGGCCCCCGCGAGCCGCCCCGGATAGTAACGCGCGTCGGTCTTCCAGAAGAGCAGCCCGAGCAGGATGAACAGCCCGATCCCTTCGAGCCCCGCCTCGTACAACTGGCTCGGATGGCGCGGTTCGGGACCGCCGCCGGGAAACACTATGCCCCAGGGCAGCGTCGTCGGCCGACCCCATAATTCACCGTTCACGAAATTGGCGATCCGCACGAAGAATTCACCGAACGGCGTCGCGCAGCCGACATAATCGAGCACCCGCATCAGATCGAGCTTGTTGCGCCACGCGAAAAAGATGACCGCCAGCGAAATACCGATCAGCCCGCCGTGGAACGACATGCCGCCCTCCCACACTTTCACCACATCGTACGGGTTCAGGAGCATGTCGGGCTTGTAGAACAGGACATATCCGATGCGCCCGCCCAGGATGATGCCGAGCGTCGCGTAAAAGATGAAATCGTCGGCGTGCCGCTGCGCCATCGGGGCGCCCGGCTGTTTCAACAGCTTCGACAGATACCACCAGCCGAGCAGGATGCCGGCGATATAGCCAAGGCTGTACCAGCGCAGCTGAAAGAACCCCAGGTCGAGCGCAATCGGCGACAGACCCAGGTCATTGAAGTGTAAGGCAGCGGCAGTGTTTGCGAACATTGTGACGATTTCGTGCACCAAGGCTTTTCCCTTGCGATTTGCGCCGCCATACTCGCGCGATTGGCGAAGACCAAGCGGTGAGGAGAGAGAGAAATGCCATCGGTGCTGGACACCCGGATCGATGAGGGGATCGCAAATCTGTCGGTTCCCGGCGGACCGCTGCCCCTGGGCGAGTATTTTCTGCCATGCGGCGTTTCCGTACCGTCAATTGCCGCCGCACCCCCGACGCTGGTCAGTTATTTCGCCCATTTCAGCGCCCAGCACGGTGATGCGGATTTCATCGTCGATGGCGAAGAACGGCTGAGTTTTGCGCAGACCCACGCCATGGCGACGCGAATCGCCCACGCGCTTGTCGACGGATACGGCGTCAAAAAAGGAGACCGCGTCGCCATCGCGATGCGCAATGCGCCATCCTGGGTCGTGCTTTACATGGGCGTGTTGATGGCGGGTGGCGTCGCCACACTGCTTAACGGGTGGTGGCAGGGCAGCGAGCTGTGCGACGGCATTGCAGAGGTCGGCGCCAAGCTGGTCTTTGCCGATCCGCCCCGCGCCGCGCGCATTGCCGAATGCGGCCGCACGACCGGCTTCGAAATCGCACTGGTCGATGTCGCCCTGCCGATCGGGGATGCGATGCAACCCGTGCTGGCGCGCGGCGGCACCGACGCGACCCTGCCCGAGGTCGGTCCCGACGATCTCGCGACCATATTGTTCACATCCGGATCGACCGGCCAGTCGAAGGGCGCTTTCTCCACGCACCGCGCCGTCGTGCAGGGCACTTTCAACTACATCGCCATGGCGCTGATGATGCTGAAGATCGGTACCGAGGACGGCACGATTAAGGAACCGCGCCCGCAGCACTGCGTGTTGATGACCGTTCCGCTGTTCCACGTCACCGGAGAGATCCCGATGCTGCTGGTCAGCTTCGCGATCGGCCGCAAGATGGTGATGATGCCCAAGTGGAACCCGGCAGAGGCGATGCGGCTGATCGACGCGGAAAAGGTGACCAACTTCACTGGCGTGCCGCTGATGAGCTATGAAATCATGACCCATCCGGATCGCAGGAATTACGACCTGTCGACAGTTCAGTCCTTCGCAGCGGGCGGCGCGCCACGTCCCGCCGAACACGTACGCCGCCTGAACGACGAAATGCCCTCGCCCCCCGCACTCGGTTACGGCTTGACCGAAACCAATGCCGTCGGCGCGGGATCGTTCGGCAGCAACTATCTGGAAAAACCCAATTCGACCGGGCGGGTCTCCAAACCGTTGGTCGAAGTCGCGATGCTCGACGACGCCGGAAAGCCGGTGCCGCGGGGCGAGCGCGGTGAAATCTGTATTCGCAGTGTCGCCAATTTCTCCGGATACTGGAACCGGCCCGAGGCAACGGCAGCGGCCATGACCGCCGACGGATTCTTCCGCAGCGGCGACATCGGCTATTTCGACGAGGACGATTACATCTTTATCGTCGACCGCAAGAAGGACATCATCATCCGCGGGGGCGAGAACATCAGCTGCCAGGAGGTCGAGGCCGCGATCTACCAACACTCCGCCATCGCCGAAGCCTGTGTGTTCGGCCTGCCCGACGAGCGACTGGGCGAAATCCCGGGTGCCGTCCTGTACGTCCGCGAGGGCGAACACCTGAGCGAGGAAGCGCTGCGCTTTTTCCTGACCGAGCATCTGGCGGCGTTCAAGGTGCCCGCGCGGCTGTGGTTCGAGGACGCGCCGCTGCCGAAACTGGGAACGGAGAAGATCGACAAGGTCGAGCTGCGCGGGAAGTATCGCGGGGTTTACGCGGCGGAAGCGCGGGAGGCGGCGTAACTGTGGCGAGCGCCTTTTCCCACGGGACGGTCCACCGGGCGCGGGAAGACCTTCAGGCGGCCGTGACATCGGCGCCGGAACTGCTGGCGCTGTGGGAAGGCCTGACACCGCTCGGCCGCAACGAGTTTATCTGCTGGGTCGACGACGCGAAACAGCCCGCCACACGCCAGCGCCGCATCGCGCGCACCCTCGACGAACTGCGCGAGGGCAAGAAGCGCCCCTGCTGCTGGGTCGGCTGCATCCACCGGACCGACAAGGCGCCCAGCCCGTGGCAGCAGGCCGTGTTGATCGATGGGAAGGGAAAGCGCGCGCCATGAACTGGCCTTTGGGTAGGTATTGCCGTGATCGCTAACGGATGCGGTAAAACCCCTGTAAATCTAATTTATTCCCCCGGAAAGACTTCGGACGAATTGTTAGGTGCCGCCGACGTTCGGCGACCGATTACTTTTGAATATATGTGGAACTGGCTGATTGAGCCCTCCAAGAATAAGACCGACAGGATAAGTGGGTTCGGAATCGGAGAAACCCTGGGTGCGGATACACCGGCCCTTACGGAACAAAGCGCGCCACATTTCCGTTGTATTCGAATAAATTAGGGTGTGCCTCGTGTCTGTGGTAAATCATCGCCAGCGCGGTCGTAACCGCGTCTTCCGACTTTCTTGTTTCCCGGGTATGGCTTTCGCTCCGCGAGTCTCCGGTTTCCGAAGGCTTCGGCCATGGAATTTTTTACGCCTCTACCCATTGAAACGGCCGCCGGCAGCCTGGGGATGGCGCTCGTCTTTTCGTCTGCCACACCCCTCCTGCTGCTTGATGGCAAGCTTATGGTGAAGGCCGCCAGTCACTCTTTTTGCCGCGCCTTCGCGCTCGATTCCCGTAAAGTCGTTGGCGCAGAGCTGCCCACACTCGGGGCGGGCGAATGGGCCGTACCCCAGCTCCGGTCGCTGTTGCGGGCAACCGCGACCGGAAATGCTGCGATCGAGGCCTACGAGCTAGAGCTGGTCCGTCCGGGCGAGCCGCCACGTGCGTTGATCCTGAATGCCCACAAGGTCGATTATGTTGGGTCGGACGAGGTCCGGATCGCCCTTGCGATCCTGGATGTCACCGACATCCGCCTTGCGGAGAAGCTGAAGGACAAGGCCGTCCTCGAAAAGCACGTGCTGATGGAGGAATTGCAGCACCGTGTTGCCAACAGCCTTCAGATCATTGCCAGCGTGCTGATGCAAAGCGCCCGGAAAGTGCAGTCCGAAGAGGCGCGCGGCCATCTCCACGATGCCCACCACCGCGTCATGTCGATTGCGACCCTGCAGCGCCAGCTGGCCGCGTCCAAACCGGGCATCGTCGAGTTGCGGACGTACTTCACCGACCTGTGCGAGAGCATCGGCGCATCGATGATTTACGACCATGACCTGCTGACGCTGGAGGCACGCGTCGATGACAGCACCACCACGTCCGAAATATCGGTCAGCCTGGGTCTGATCGTGACCGAACTGGTCATCAATTCGCTGAAGCACGCCTTCCCGGAGCGCGAGCGTTCGGGGAAGATTACCGTCAAATATGCATCGCAAGCGGGTGGATGGCGGTTGACGGTCGAGGACGACGGTGTCGGCATACCGGGCGATCATGCCACCCAAAAGCCGGGTCTGGGCACCGGCATTGTCGCGGCGCTGGCAAAACAGTTGAAGGCTACGGTGGAGGTCACCGATGTCGGCCCGGGGACGCGGGTGGACATCGACCACCGGCAAATGCGAATTGTCCGTTGAACGTACTCAATCTTTCAGCGTCCAACGATCGCGGTGACAAGGAGCAATTGGTGACGGACCCCGCAGAACCGCAATTGCCGCTGTTGTTGTATGTCGAAGACGAGTTGCTGATCCAGAACATCGTCATCGATTGCCTGGAAGATGCCGGATACCGTCTGGTGATCGCCGACAGCGGCGAAGAGGCATTGAAGCTTCTCTCTGCACACCGTGCCGAACTGCGCGGCATGATAACCGATATAAATCTGGGCGAGGGCCTCGATGGCTGGGAAATCGCCAGGACCGCGCGCCAGTCAATCGACGGCTTGCCGGTCGTGTATGTCAGCGCCGCGAGCCATGATGACTGGTCGTCGCAAGGCGTCCCCGGCAGCGTGATGATCGCAAAGCCATTTGCCACGTCCCAGCTCGTCGTCGCCATATCGTCGCTGCTGGTCGTTTCTGATTCCTGATCGAGCGAGCGGTGCGACATCGACCGCTACATGGCGGAGATCACGACCCTGGCGGCATTGCCTTTGCCCCGGGACGCTCTAGCGTTGCGTCGATGTGGTTTTATCGCCTCCTGTTCGTATTCGACCTGATTGTCGTTGCGGTACTCGGCTATTTCTTCCTCGACGGCCTTCAATACGCCAGTGCCAGCGGTCCGTCCGCCTTCTGGATACCGATCTTGTGTGTGCCGATCGGCCTCATCGTGGCGGCATGGCTGTTGCAACAGCGTGGAAAGAAAGCGCTCGCCACGCTGATGTTACTTGTGGTTGCCACCCCGCCGATCCTCTTCGTCCTGTTCTTCGGCGTATTATTGATGACCAATCCCCGCTGGAATTAGGGACCGGACCCTAAACGGTTGCGTGGCTGCCTTAGCCCCTTCCCCCAAAGCCGCTTCCCCCCTATCCCACCCTCCATGCCCGCCCCGCAGATTTCCCGTCGTTCACTCCTGATCGGTGGTGGCGTCGGGGTCGGCCTGGTCGTCGGCTATACGCTGTGGCCGCGCGCCTATTCGCCGGGGCTGAATACCGCGCCGGGCGAACATGCGCTGTCGGGGTTCGTGAAGGTCGGCAACGACGGCCATGTCACCATCGTCGTGCCGCAGGTCGAGTTGGGCCACGGTGTCTTTACCGGCCTTGCGCAGATCGTTGCCGACGAACTCGGCGCAGACTGGCGCACGGTCGCGGTCGAGGCTGCACAGCCGGGCAGGACGGGGTCGAACACGCTCCTCGCGCATGAATGGGCGGACGGCATCGGCAAATCATTCTGGTCGTTCACCCCCTGGCCCGACGATGCCGCATTCGCCGCGACCGGCGGATCGACCAGTGTTCGCGGGTTCGAGGCGCGCTTGCGCGATGCGGGTGCGGCGGCGCGGGCACTATTGTGTTCGGCGGCGGCGAAGCGCTGGGATGCCGACTGGCAGGCATGCGACACGCACGACGGTTTCGTCTGGCACGGCGACGAGCGCATGCGTTTCGGCGAAGTCGCGGCGGACGCGGCGCGGATCGCGGTACCATCGGGTATTGCGTGGCGCACGGGCAGCGAGAACCGGCTGGTCGCGCAGGAACTGCCCCGGCTCGACCTGCCGTCGAAGGTGGATGGCAGCGTCAATTTCGCCGCCGACATCCGCCTGCCCGACATGGTCTATGCCTCGATCGCCGAAGGGCCGATCGGCGACGCCCGGCCGAAGCGCGCGAACAAGGCGGCGGCGATGCGCGTGACCGGTGTGCTCGACGTCGTCGAGGAGGAACGCTGGATCGCGGTCGTCGCGACGAACTGGTGGGCGGCGGATCGCGGACTCCAGGCGGCGGCACCGCGCTTTACCGTGACGGGTACACCGGCGGGGGACCGGCAGATCGCGAAGGTGCTGGAAGGCGCCCTCGACGATCCGGGGACGCGCCTTTCGGCGGTGGGGGACGTCGGCGCGGCGTTTCGCGGCGCACAGGTTTTGACGCAGAGCTATCACGCGGGCCTCGGCGCCCATGCGGCGGTCGAGACGGCGAGCGCCACGGCGTTGCTGAAGGACGGCACGCTGGAGATATGGACGGCGACACAGGTTCCGGGACTTGCCGCACAGGCCGCCGCGCGTGCGATCGACCTCGATGTGGACGAGGTCGTCGTGCACCCGATGATGGTGGGCGGCAGTTTCGGCGCGCGGTATGAAACCGGCATCGTTGGCCCCGCCGCCGTCCTCGCGAAGAAGCTCGGGCGCCCCGTGCAACTCATACGGTCGCGCGCCGAAGAAATGCGGCGCGACGCATTCCGCGCGCCCGCCGCCGCGCGGATGACGGCGCGGGTCGAGCCCGATGGCCGGATCGCGGCGTGGTTCGCGCAGATCGCCGCCCCTGCGACACTCCACGAGATGCAGGCGCGGCTGGGCGAGGGGCTGTCGGCACATGACGCTCTCGACCGCGCGCACGGGAAGGCTGAACCCGCAGCCATCGCGGGCGCAGTGCCACCTTACGATATTCCGGTCCATGCGATCGACCATCACCCGGCCAGCATCGGCATTCCGACCGGCGACTGGCGCGGCCGCGCGCATGTCTCCAACACATTCTTCCGCGAATGTTTCATCGACGAGATCGCGCATACCACAGGCAACGAGCCGTTCGGCATCCGCATGGGGATGCTCGGCGGCAACCCGCGCCTGGCGCAATGCCTGACCAAGGTCGCCGCGACCGGCGGCTGGCAGGGTGGCGTGCAGGGATCGAACCAGGGTCTCGCCTGTCATTCGATGGTCGGCAGCCATATCGCGGTGATGGTCGAGGCGCGGCGCGAGGGTGCGCAGGTCAAGGTCGACCGCATCTTCGCCGTTGCCGACGTGGGGCGGATCATCAACCCCGGCATCGTGCGCGCGCAGATCATCGGCGGGCTGGTGTTCGGCCTGTCGGCGGCAATTGGCGCGCCGGTGACGGTGGAGCGTGGGATGGCTGGCCCCGCGCGTTTCGGCGAACTCCGCCTGCCACACATGGCCGACTGCCCGAAGATCGAGATCGAACTGATCATCAGCCGTGACGCGCCGGGAGGCGTCGGCGAATTGTCAGTGCCCGTCGTTGCCCCTGCGATTGCGGGCGCGCTGTTCGCGGCAACGGGCGCGCGCTATCGGCAGCTTCCGCTGATCCAGGACGTTTGATGGCACTGCCCGCGGACCACCCGCCCGTCAAAACGCCGAAGATCGGCGTGTTGCTGATCAATCTCGGCTCACCCGACGCGCCGGAGCGGGGCGCGGTGAAGGCGTATCTGGGCGAATTCCTGTCCGACCCGCGCGTCGTCGAGCTGCCACGGCTGCTCTGGCAGATCATCCTGCGCGGGGTCGTGCTCAACACGCGCCCGGCAAAGACCGCGCATGCCTATAAACAGGTCTGGACCGACGGCGGGTCGCCGCTGACCGTCATCACCGCAGCGCAGGCGGCGGGTCTCGACCTCGGTAGTGGCGTGACAGTCGATTGGGCGATGCGGTACGGCAAGCCGTCGATCCCCGACCGGCTGACATCGATGATCGATGCCGGGTGTGACCGTGTGCTGATCGTGCCGATGTATCCGCAGTATTCGGCGGCGACGACCGCGACCGTGTTCGACAAGGTAGCCGAAGTGCTGGCCGGACGCCGCTGGCAACCAGCGCTGCGTACGTTGCCGCCCTGGTACGACGACCCGGCCTATATCGCCGCGCTCAAGACGTCAGTCGAACGGCAGGTTGCGGGGCTGGATTTTGTGCCCGACACGATCCTTGCCAGTTTCCATTCGATGCCGGTCGCGACACTGATGAAGGGCGACCCCTATCACTGCCACTGCCAGAAGACCGCGCGGCTGCTGGGCGAAGCGCTGGGACGCGATCTCGTCATCAGCTTCCAGTCGAAGCTCGGCCGCGCCAAATGGCTCGAACCCTCGACCGAAGACACGCTCGCACGGCTCGGCGGCGAGGGCAGGAGCGTCGCGGTCGTGACCCCGGGCTTTGCCGCCGACAATCTCGAAACGCTCGAAGAAATCGCAATACGCGGGCGCGACACATTTGCGGAAGCGGGCGGCAAGCACTTCGCCGCGCTCGAATGCCTGAACGCCTCGGAAGAGGGGATGAATTTATTGCATCAACTGGTCCACCGCGAACTTGAAGGCTGGCGACCCCGCGTCTAGGCTCTCCCGCAAATCATAAGGAGAGGCGAATATGTCACGGGTTGCGATCGTTACCGGGGGGACACGCGGCATAGGCGAGGCGATCAGCGTCGCGCTCAAGGACATGGGCGTCACCGTCGCCGCGAATTACGCGGGCAACGACGACAAGGCCAAGGCGTTCGAGAACGCGACCGGCATCCGCGTATTCAAATGGGATGTGGGCGACCACCAGGCGTGCCTCGACGGATGTGCCGCAGTCGAAGCCGCGCTGGGGCCGGTCGATATCGTCGTGAACAACGCGGGCATCACGCGTGACGGCACGCTTGCGCGTATGAGCTTCGACGACTGGAACGACGTGATGCGCGTCAACCTGGGTGGTTGTTTCAACATGGCAAAGGCCTGCTTCCCCGGCATGGTCACGCGCGGATGGGGGCGCATCGTCAACATCGGCTCGATCAACGGGCAGGCTGGGCAATACGGCCAGGTCAATTATGCCGCCGCGAAATCGGGCATCCACGGCTTTACCAAGGCGCTGGCACAGGAAGGTGCCAAGAAAGGCGTCACCGTCAATGCGATCGCGCCTGGCTATATCGACACCGACATGGTCGCCGCAGTTCCCGCCGAGGTGCTTGCGAAGATCGTCGCGAAAATCCCGGTCGGACGTTTGGGCCAGGCCCACGAAATTGCGCGCGGGGTTTCCTTTCTGGTGTCCGAGGACGGCGGGTTCGTGACAGGATCGACCCTGTCCCTGAATGGCGGACAGCATATGTACTGACGGTGGCAGGCGCGCACGCTGCGCGTCGGTGCCTTGCTAAGCGAAGCGAGCAAGGCAGCCACCGGCACGCCAAGGAGCTTTGGCGGCGGGGCCAGCAGCCCCGACCGACGGCGGCGGCTTTGCCGACCGCCCGCAGTGTTCTAACTGCATCCCATGTCCCCCGCCTACGCCCCGCCCGTAAAACGCTCGATCACCATTGCCGGTCATGAAACCGCACTGACGCTCGAACCCATATTCTGGGATGCTCTGGCACGCGCGTCCGCAGCTGCCAGCCTGCCCGTCAACGCGCTCGTCGCGCGCATCGATGCCGAGCGCCTCTCTGCCGCATCGCCTCCCAACCTCGCGAGTGCCATCAGGCAATGGCTATTTGAGAATGTTTCTCATTACACTTGACGTTGCGAAAGGCTCGCAATAGCAGCGCCCCACAATCACGGGGCATTCGATGAAAAATATGACGTCTTCGCCACGCGCTAATTCAGCGCTTCCTGCTTTCCTGGCGCTGGGTTGCGTTGGCCTGTTTACAACGCCCGCCTTGGCCGCAGACGAGGCACCGGATCCACAGGCGACAATCGTCGTTACGGGCCAGCAGGCACATGAGCTGAACTCCGAAAAGTCAGTGGCCCCCTTGCTCGACACGCCGCAGACGGTCACGGTCATCAGCGACCAGGTTCTCCGCAAGCAGAATTTGTTGACGCTCCGCGATGCACTGGCGACAGTCCCCGGCATCACCTTCGGCGCGGGCGAAGGTGGCGGCGGCTATGGCGACAGCATCAATCTGCGCGGCTATTCTGCGAACAACGACATCACCATCGACGGTGTGCGCGACAGCGCGCAGTACAGCCGCACCGACCCGTTCAATCTGCAACTGATCGAAGTCTATAACGGTGCCAACTCGGTCTATTCGGGGTCGGGGTCGGTTGGCGGCACCATCAACCTCGCATCGAAGGTTCCCCAAGCCGAGAACCTGACAATCCTCCAGGGCTCTGTCGGCACAGATGATTATTACCGCAGCGCGGTGGACAGCAACTGGCGCCTGTCGCCATTGGTGGCCGTCCGTCTGAACGCGATGGTCCATCGCAACGATGTTCCGGGCCGGGACGTCGAAAAGTTCAAGCGCTGGGGCATCGCGCCCTCGATCACGATCGGCATGGAGGGTCCGACCAGCCTGACGATCAGCTATGTTCACCAGAAGGATGACAATACGCCGATCTATGGCGTTCCGTTTTTCAGGAACCAGATCAACAACGGGCCGCTGCCCGGTGTCGACGACAGCGACTATTTCGGGATTGCCAATCTCGATACACAGGAAACGACGATTGATCGCTTAAGCGCCAAGTTTCGACATGATTTTGGCAACGGATTGATCATCACCAACATGACGCGCTGGCAGCGTGTCGGCCAGTATAGCCAGACGAGCGCGCCGCAGGGCACCTTCTGCCTTGCAAATGGTCTGCAACCCGTTCCCACTTCGGCCACGAGCACGACGGGTCAAGTGTGCACCGGTTCGATAGCGAACGTAAATGTCGGCGGTGTATTCGGGACTTATAATTTTACCGTCCCCGCAGGTTTCTTTCAGCCAAACGGCCCCCGCGGTCTGGTGCGCGATCAGGAAAACCAGCTCCTTTACAACCAGACCGACCTTCGGTGGGAAGCCGGTGAAAAAGGCGGGCTGCACAACACGCTCGTCATTGGCGGCGCCTACACGGTCGAGGACTACAAGATCACGACGGCAAGCCTGATCCGCAACACCGGCGGCGATGCTCTGGTCCTGCCGCAATTCGGCATCGTATCGCCGAACACGATATACACGGGGCCGATCAACTATACGGTCACGGGAAAATCGAATTCGGAAACCACGAATGCCGCAATCTACGCATTCGACAATCTCGAAATCGGGCCGATGTTCGAACTCAACGCGGGAATCCGTTACGAGCATAACCGCAACACCTTCCAGGCTGTCGCCCTCCCCTTCTACCCCCGCGGAACGACGCCGCTGACGGCCCTTCAACTCGCACCGCAGATCAGCAGCGAAAAACTGTTCTCCTATCGCGTCGGCGCCGTGTTCAAGCCGCGTCCGAACATCAGCCTCTATGCAGCCTATGCAAACTCGCAGACACCTTCGTCGGCGACGGTACGCGCAGGATGTGGCGCAGTCGTCGCATCGCCGGCAGGCGCTTTCGACCCCTGTGCGGTCGCACCTGAAAAGGCCCGCAGCATTGAAATTGGTGCAAAGGTCGATCTGTTCGACCGTCGCTTGCAGCTAACGGCAGCTGCGTTCCGGAATGAACGCACCAACTTCCGGGTGCCCTCCAACGATGCGGCCCTGCCATCAGGTCTGCAGGTGCTCGACGGGCGTTCCCGGGTCGATGGTATCGCGCTCGGAGCGGCCGGGAACGTCACGCCGGAATGGACGCTGTTCGCCAACTACACCTATCTCGACGGCAGCGTCGTACAGAGCGTGTCCAACGACTGCCTTGCGCGGCCTGACGGCACTTTCACCCCTGCCCGTCCTGCCCTTTGCAACAACAGCGCGTCGATCCCCGACCCTCAGGCTGGCGATCAGCTGGTCCAGACGCCGAAGCACTCGGGAAGTCTGTTCACTACCTATACGCTGCCGTTCGGTCTTCAGGTTGGTTACGGCTTCACTTACCAGGGAGCCTTCGCTCTTCACCAACGCACACTGGCCATGCGCAATCAGTATAAGTCCGACTCGTACATCACGCAGCGGCTATTCCTGTCGTATGAGGTCCAAAAGGGCCTGACCGCGCAGCTCAATGTGCAGAACCTGTTCAACGAGAAATACTACACGGCGATCCGCAACAACGTGACGGCCGCGACCGGCGTCATCGGCGGCGGTTGGGCCACGCCGGGTGAGGCGCGCTCGGCGGTGTTCAGCCTGTTCTACAGCTTCTGATAGTAATTGCGATTGCGTTGCAATAAGCACAAAAGATGCTGATCGCGATTCCAGAGCTGCTTTCTCCCGATGAGGTCGCGCAGGTGCGCGGCCTCATCGACGTTGCGGACTGGGTGGATGGCAATGTGACGTCGGGCCACCAGTCCGCGCTCGCCAAGAAGAACGAGCAGCTGCCCGAAGATTCACCCGCTGGTCGCGACGCGGGGGCGATCATCCTCAATGCCCTGCAACGCTCGCCCCTGTTCATTGCTGCGGCGCTCCCGGCCAGGATCTTTCCACCCCTGTTCAATCGCTATGCGGGCGGTGACACATTCGGGACCCATGTCGACAATGCCGTCCGGCTGCGTCGCGGCAGCGACCTGCGCGTCAGAAGCGATCTCTCCGCGACGCTGTTTCTTGCCGAACCGGACGATTATGACGGCGGCGAGTTGATCGTGGAGGACCGTTACGGTGCGCAGTCGGTCAAACTCCCCGCCGGGCACATGCTGCTCTACCCCGCGTCGAGCCTGCACCGCGTAGAACCCGTCACGCGGGGCACGCGGGTCGCATCGTTTTTCTGGATCCAGTCGATGGTCCGCGACGATAGCGCGCGGCGCATATTGTTCGACCTCGACAATGGCGTCCGCACCGTTGCTGCCGATCGCGGTCATGATGACCGCGCGGTCATCGAACTGACCGGCGTCTATCACAACCTGCTCCGCCGCTGGGCGGACGTCTGAAGGGCACGCGCTTGTTCAACCAGTCGGGCCTGTTTTTCGTGCCCCGTCGCTTGCAGAGCGTCGTGTTCCTGCGCTGGTTGAAGCGCGTTCACGCCTGGACGGGGTTTTGGGGCGCGCTGTTCTTCCTGCTGATGGGCAGCAGCGGTTTCATGCTCAACCACCGTTCGGTGCTGAAGATCGATACGGGCGCACCGGTCGAGGTGTCGTCGGTCGAACTGCCCGTCGCCCCGGGCGCAATTACCGATGTCGACACGCTGGGCAAATGGGCGAAACAGGCCTTGTCGATGCCGGTCGATGCTAAGCCGCCGCGTCCGGAAGGCGGACTGCCCAAGGGCCCGAAGGGCGGCGGCGAAGCGCGCTTCATGGGCAAGGACATGAAGGCGGCGGAGATCTGGACCCAGGCCTTCACCATGCCCGATGCGAAAGTGACCGTGACCTATGTGCCCGGCTCCAACCATGCCACGGCAAAGCGCGAGAATGTTGGCTTCCTTGGCACGCTGAAGAACATGCACAAGGGGACCGGCCTTCCGGTTGCGTGGGTCTTGCTGATCGACACGATCGCGGGCGCGCTGATCACGATGGCACTGACCGGGTTCCTGCTGTGGTCGCGCCTGCACGGAACGCGTCTGCTGGCGGGGACGCTGGTCAGCGGCAGCCTGATCTGGGCGATCACCGCTGCCTTTCCGGCGATGGGTTAGTCGAGCATCGCACGAAGCGTGGGTGACAGGAGTTCGCGACCGTCATCCGTCACGATGCGTGCCGCCACCCCTTCGCGCTCAGCCGCCGCCATGCCTTCGTCTGGACCGAGTACGGTCAGTGCCGTCGCCCACCCGTCGGCGGTCATGCAATCCCCTGCGATCACGCTGACCGACACGACGCCATTCGTGATCGGTCGTCCTGTGCGCGGGTCGATGGTGTGACCCAGCTGCCGCGCCCCGTCGAGAACGAACCGCCGGTAATCGCCCGAGGTCGCGACCGCGAGATTGTGGAGCGCGACGCGTAACGGCGCGAGCGGGACGCGAGGCGGAGATTCGAGTGCGACCCACCAGGGCTGGCCATCGGGGCGAATTCCGCTGCCGACCCATTCGCCACCGATCTCGACCAGGAAATCGCCGACGCCCGCATCGCGCAGACATGCGGCGAGTGCATCGACCGCATGGCCCTTCGCTATCCCGGACAGGTCGAGCAGCACGGCTGCCGTGCGGCGCGCGTGCTTGCCGTCCTGCTCGAAGGCTCCGCCCCCCGAAGCTAAGAGGGCGGTCGCGATCTCGCTTTCTGAGGGCAGACCAACGCGCCGTCCTGCGGCACCGAAACCCCAGAGTTCGGTCAGCGCTCCTTGTGCCAGATCGAACGCGCCGCCGCTGCTGGCGCGGATCGCCAGAGCGGCATCGATGACATAGGCGAGATCGTCGGGAAGCTGGCTCCATTCGCCGACGACCGAACGGTTGAAGCGCGACAGCGCCGATGCCGGATCCCATTGGCTCATCGACGCGATGACGCCTTCCAGCACCGATCGCAGGCGTGCCTCCAAATCATCAGCTATGTCGTCGGGCGGCGCAACGATCTGGGCGCTCCACGTCGTCCCCATCGTCTCACCACCAAGGCGAACGACGCGCGCGCCGGCATCGCGCCGGTAGAACGCATCCGACGCGATGGGCGGAATGGCGACGCGTGGTGTCGTCAGTTTCCGAGGACTTCCAGGGTGGTCGTATAACCCAGCCGCCGGTCGGCGTTCGGGATCGCGATGCTCTTTCCGGTGCTTGTGGCGTTGACCCAGTACATGCCCGGCGCAGGCCATTTCACCGTCACTTGCCCCTTGGCGTCGGTCGTCAGAGACATTTCGCCGACGGCGCTGCGGTAGCGCCCTCCCCCCGGAACTAGCGTGACGGTCAGACCCGCAGCCGGTTTGCCATCGACGGTGAAGCCGAAGATCGCTGGCTCATTGGCGACAAGGTCATTGGGATGCGTGACCGGCACGAATTCCAGCCCACGCCCGGTGGGCTTCAGCACGATGTTCGTGGGCGCGCCGAGGGTCACGAACACTTCGTTGCGGTTCGACGTTTCGGCGAGCTTCACCTCGGTCGCATCTGCCGGGATCAGGCTCGCGATCTTGTCGGCGGTGGTGCCGCGGGGCAGGCGCTTTTCCTCGCCACCCTGCTTGTAACTGCCCATGACGCCGCCGTTGACGAGCGCCAGTTTCCACGTGCCCTGCTTCGTCAGGTGCAGGTCGAACGTCGAGCGAAACTTGCCGACGCCGAAATTCTCGACCTTTGCGGCGGTGCCATCGGGCGCAATCGCCTCGGGCTCGGCGCGCAGCGGCTGATGGTCGGGGTAGAAGATGTCGTTCGAGGCCGCGGCGTCGAATGTCACCCAGCTTTCCTCACCCGAAACGACGGTCGTCGATGGCAGCATCCACAGCCGGTGTGCGGCGGCGGGTCCCGCAAAACCGAACGTCGCGAGAACCGTAGCGGTGAGCGCAAAACGATGTGATGTCATGATGATATACCTCTTCAACGGAAGCTGAGCGCAACGACGCCGAGTTCGGTGGTTCCCGTAGCGCCCGCGCGCTGGCCCGGCTTCGGCGGCCAGACGAAAGGTACGCGAACGACTTCGCGGCCGCCGACTTCGCGGGCTGCCTCTACCACCATCGTGTACTGGCCCGGCGCGATATTGCCGAACGACATCTTGTGCGTACCAGGCGCGCGCGTGGCGCCCGAAACACCGTTGGCCGGAAGCGACAGCGACCGCCCCGAGGCGCGCCACCACTGGCGCACGTCGGTCAGCCACTTCTTGCCGCCCTCTTCGCGATTGTCGGTGTCGTACCAGATTGACAGCGTGCGCGCGGGTGACCCCGCCTTTTCCAGCCATATCGCCACATAGGGCGCGTGATATTCCGCAACCTTCATGCGCGGCACGGTGATGCTGACATCGACCGTTTGGGCGGTGGCGGGCGCTGCGGCAAAGGCCGCCAACGGCGCGCCGGTGAAGATCAGGCGATAGCGAAGTTGCATGGCTTTCCCTCAGACATGGATGAACAGGACGGCAATGGTTGCCGGTATGGCGAGACCCAGCGTCACGAGCGGCCAGGTCGAACGGCGGCGCTTCGAATGGATCCACAGCAGCACGAGACCGGTCAGTGCGAAAACCAGGCTGGCGAAAGCGAAGACGTCGATAAACCACTTCCACACGGCGCCCGAATTGCGGCCCTTGTGGAGGTCGTTCAGATACGAGATCCAGCCGCGGTCGGTGATTTCGCTGGTGACGGCACCGGTCGCGCGGTCGATCGAGATCCAGCCGTCGCCGCCCGGACGCGGCAGGGGCAGATACACTTCGTCGGCGGACCATTCGGCCTCGCCCTTCGCCTCGGTCGGAAACCGGCTGGCGATCCAATCTGCAACCGGGGCGGGAAGCGCCCGTTTTCCATCGTCGGTACCGCCTGGCGAAAGCGGGACCAACAATGCTGCCGGCAGTTGCGCAGCCTTGGTCGCGGTTTCTGGTGTCGCCCCGATCTCTCCGGCGTGATTGAGCGTAAAGCCGGTGATCGTGAACAGCAGCAGCCCGATCAGGCTGACGGCCGAACTGATCCAGTGCCAGGTGTGAAGCTGCTTGAGCCAGAAGTTCTTCCGCGCCCGACCTGCGCTTGCCGCTTTCGTGGTCATTGAATGAGGCGAATCCGCAGGCGTTGAACGTTGTCACGCTGATATCGCGAACCATTCGCAAAAACAAGCTTGCTATCTGCCGAGCAACACGCGCGCCTGACCCGCAATCTGCGCCAGCATCGCCGGAGACGGTAGTGGCGACACACGCGCCCGATCGACCAGCTTGCGGAAGTCGCCGACGCGGGTTGCGTTATCGGCCAGCCAGGCGACGACGCGCTCCTCCGGTTTCGCGGCATCGCGCGCCAGCCATTCGAGGCGCATCTGCTGAAAATCACGCGCGAGGCCCGCGACCAGCAGGCGTTCCCAGGGATCGACGGGGTTTGCGCGCATCGCCGCCCCCTGTGCCCAGTCGAGTCCCAGTGCTGCGCCGAGCGACGTGAAGGCGTGAACCAGCACGATTGGATCGGTCTTCGACTTCTGCGCCAGCGCCGCAACACCGATCGATCCGTCGAGTTCGGCAAGACGAACAACGCGATCGACCAGCCGTCGCGGCGCACCGGCATCGGCCAGTTGCATCGCGAAAGCCTTGGCCTGCATCTGCGTCTCTTCGCGCAGCAGTGCGTCGATATGCGAATCGATCTTTTCGACCCCCGGCGTCAGCGCGGCGATGGTGTCGCCGATGGAGCGGCCCGCGACCGAACCACGCAGCAGGTCGGCCATCATCGCGCGCAGCTCGACCGCAACCTGTTCGAACAGCAACAGGCGTGCACCTTCCCCAATGTCCGCCGTGTCGATCTGTTCCCACAGCGACCCAACATCGAACAGACGCTCGGCGATGATGAACGCGGCCGCAACGTCACTGACGCTCGCGCCCTCTTCCTCGGCCAGTTCATAGGGATGGATCAGGCCCATCCGGTTGACGATGCGGTTGGCAATCTTGGTCGCGACGATTTCGTTGCGCAGCTGATGCCCCTCGATCGCACCCGCATGGTCCTTGCGCATTTTCGCGGGGAAGGCCGCCAGTGCTTCGGGCACCATCGCTTCGTCGTCGCCAAGATGTGCGGTTTCGATCGCGTCCTGCAGAACAAGCTTTGCCGTCGCAAGCACGACCGCCAATTCGGGACGCGTCAATCCGTGCCCGTCCTGTGCGCGCCGGGCGAGCAGG
>JBDUBD010000074.1:0-13550 GCA_040004295.1 Sphingomonadales bacterium
CCTCGGCGTCGATGCAGCCGATGGATCTAAGGTGTCGGTGAATGTCCCATCCGCCGGTCGTATCGGCGGCGGCGCAACGGTCGAGCGTGCGGTCGACACCGGCTTTACGACATCCGAAGGGCTGACCTTCAATCTATCCACCCCTGATGTGACCAATGCGCGTCTTGTTGCCGCCGCGATCAACAGCGCCCTGAACGCACCGGTCGCGCGGGCCATCGACGGCGTCTCTGTCGCCATTGTCGCGCCCGCTGGCGCCGAAGCGCGTACTGCGATGATGAGCCGGATCGAGAACATCGACGTTACGCCGACCGCACCCCCTGCCCGCGTCATCATCAATGCGCGCACCGGCACAGTCGTGATCAACGGCCTCGTCCGCATTCTTCCCGCCGCCGTCTCGCACGGCAAGCTGACCGTCCGCATCGACGAGAAGCCACGTGTCATCCAGCCCGGCCCCTTCAGTCAGGGCAAGACCGCAGTCGAACAGTCGAGCGACGTCAGCATCGAGGAAAGGGTCTCACCCGCGTTCCTTGTGCAGGGTGCGTCGCTTGCCGACATCGTTGCCGCGATCAACCGGATCGGCGCGACCCCGGGCGACCTGGTCGCAATACTCGAAGCATTGAAGCAGGCCGGTGCCCTGCAAGGCGAATTGGTGGTGATATGAGTATTGTCCCGACCCTTGCGGCGCCGTCGTCTGTCCAGACGGCGACGTCGATGACAGCACAGCCGGTAAAGCCGGACCTCAAAGCCGCTGCTCAGCGGTTTGAGGCCGTTTTCCTGCGTGAAGTCATCTCGACGATGCGCAAGGGCAAGCTCGCCGATGAGATGTTCGGATCGAGCGCGACTGACAATTTCCGCGAAATGGCCGATGCACACACTGCGGACGCCATGGCGAAGATGGGGGCATTCGGCATCGCCAACCTCGTCGAAAAGCAGCTGGGAGCGCCTAAATGACCGATTTGCTCAGCCTGGGCGCCGCTGGCATCCGCAGCTATTCCCGCGCGCTGTCGACGGTCAGCGATAACATCGCCAACGCACAGACTGCGGGCTACGCGCGTCGTACTGCGGTTATCACCGAACAGCCGAGCAGCGGCAACGGCATATTGTACCAATCACAGGTCAATCCCGGTGGATCGCTTGCCACCGGCGTCACGCGCTCGGTCGATCCCTGGCTGATCGAAGATGCGCGCACGTCGAGCAGCGATGCCGGACGCACTGGCGCGAAGCTCAACTGGCTCGAGAACACCGAAAGCGCGCTCGCCAATGGCGGCGCTGGCGTCGGCACCGCGATGACCGGCGTGTTCAATCGCGCCGACGAACTCGCTGCCGACCCGACCAATACGGCACGGCGCAGTGCCTTCCTCGATTCGATCAACACTGTCGCCTCTACGTTTCGCACTACTGCCGACGGCCTGACCCGCGCAGCCGATGGCGTCGCAACCGCTGCCAAGCTCACCGTCGCCCAGGTCAATACCGATGTCGAGGCACTCGGTCGCGTCAACGAAGGTCTGCGCCGCGCACGCGACGGATCGACGAACCAGGCCTCGCTGCTCGACGAGCGCGATCGCTTGATCAACTCGATCGCAACGTCGGTTCCGGTGAGCGTCGAATATGACGCAAAGGGCGCGGCAAAGATTTCGGTCGGCAGCCAGCCCCTGCTCGACGGCGCGACCCAGACTCGTCTGTCCATGGCTGTCGCAACCGACGGTCGCCTTTCGCTGGTTGCCGCAGGGTCCACCAGCAGCACGGTCGTCGCCGTCACCAGTGGCACGATTGCCGGCCAGATCGACGGCGCCGATCACATCGCAACGATGCGCACGGCCGTCGATACACAGGCCAATGCATTCGCTGCACAGGTCAACGCGCAGCAGGCGGCCGGCCGCGACGCAGCGGGCAATCCCGGCGCGCCTCTGTTCACGATCGGCAGCGGTGCTGCGGATCTGGTTGCCAACGCCATGGCGCCTTCGGGTGTTGCCGCAGCCGATGCGACCAGCAGTAACGGCAACGCACTTGCGTTCGGCAACCTGCGCGGCGCCAGCGATGGCGAGGCGAAATGGGCGACACTTATTGCGCAGCAGAGCCAGACCGTCTCGTCGACGCGCGCACAGGACACCGTCACCACCGCACGTCGCGACGGTGCCGCCGAAGCACGCGATAATTTAAGCGCTGTCGATCTCGATCGCGAAGCTGGCGACCTTCTCCGCTACCAGCAGGCTTACGATGCCGCCGCGCGCGTGATGCAGGTTGCGCGCGAGACGATGCAGTCGATCATGAACGCCCTGTAGAAAGCGACGACGATATGACGATCACCGCTACCGGCAACCGCATGACGACCGAGATCGCGCGTCAGTCGCGCCTCGCGCAGGACATTGCGAAAACGCAGATCTCGATCTCGACAACAAAGCGGTTTCAGAGCGCGTCGGAAGATCCTTTGGCCGCAGCACGCGTCGCGCAGCTGAATGTCGCCAAGGCAAACGACACGACCTGGAAGAACAATCTCAATCTCGCAGCATCGCTTGCCTCGCAGGCCGATGTCACGATCGCGAGCCTAAGCAGCGGGATGCTGCAGGCCAACGACCTGATGATCGCGGGTGCGAGCGCCACAGCCTCAGCCGCCGACCGGACGACCTATGCAGCGCAGCTGCGCGATCTCGCCAGCCAGGTCGATAGCCTCCGCACTACGACGACGTCACTTGGGACGCCGCTGTTTTCGACCGGAACAGCCACGGCGTTTCGCGTCGACAATGGTACGACAATCGCGCCGGCGGCGGCAGCAGCGACAATTTTCGACCGCAGCGGCGTTTCGCTTGCGGACGATCTGAGGGCAGCCGCGACCGCGCTGGAAAGCGGCAACCAGACGCAAATCAATACGGCACTCACCCGAATCGGATCGGCGGTCGACCATGTCGCCAATGCCGCCGCCGACCAGGGCGTTCGCGCCGCGCACATCGATCGCCTGATCGATAGCAACGCGGCGCGTTCGATTGATACCGAAGCGGAGCGCTCTGGTCTTGAAGACACCGACATTTCGGCAGCTGTCGCAAAGATCAGTGCACAGCAGTTGACGCTGGATGCGGCGCAGGCGGCATTCGCCCGTATCAACCGCCGTACTTTGTTCGATATTCTTAGCTGACCCCCCTCAAGGTTAAGGCAAGCACGCCGTTAACGATAAAAGAGTGTCCGTGTTCTACCATGGGCGGTGGGGTGATAGTTGAATGCTTCCTGTAATCGGCCTGGTTGTCTTGATCGCTCTGGTGTTCGGCGGGTTCGCCTTCACGGGCGGCAATCTCGCGCCGGTGCTGGAAGCGATGCCGCACGAAATGCTGATCATCGGCGGCGCCGCCGTCGGCGCGCTCATCATCGGCAACTCGGCAGGTGAACTAAAGGCGCTCGTCGGGTCGCTCGGCACTGTCTTCAAGGGGCCGAAGTACAAGAAGAAGGATTACCTCGACGCCATTTTCCTGACGTCGCGCCTCATGAAGATGATGCGCGTTGAAGGGCCTGTCGCCGTCGAACCGCATATCGAAGATCCCAAGGGGTCCGCGATTTTCGGGGAATATCCCAAGCTGATGAAGGATCAGACGCTGATCCACCTCATCACCGACTCCCTGCGCCTGGTCGTCGTGTCGTCTGGCACGCTCGATCCACATGCGGTCGAGGACGTTATCGACAACGCCGTCAAGACGCATCATCACCATGCCATCCGCCCGGCAGAAGCGCTTCAGGGCCTGTCGGACGCACTGCCGGCGCTTGGCATCGTCGCGGCGGTTCTCGGCGTCGTGAAGACGATGGGCTCGATCGACCAGCCCCCGGCGGTTCTCGGCGCCATGATCGGTTCGGCGCTTGTGGGTACGTTCCTGGGGGTGTTGCTTGCTTATGGTATCGTCGGCCCCTTCTCGTCCCGCGCAAAGAGCGCGATCGAGGAAGACGCCGCGATCTATCACGTCGTGAAGCAGATCATCATCGCGTCGCTGCACGGCCACCCGCAGCCGCTGGTGATCGAAGCAGCACGCTCGGGCATTGCCCACCACAACCAGCCCAGCTTCTCTGACGTGTTCGACGGGATGAGGGCGGTCAAGTGAAGCCCGGGTCGAATCAACCACGCCCCATAATCGTTAAGAAGATAATCCAGGCGGACCATGGCGGCCATCATGGCGGCGCATGGAAGGTGGCCTATGCCGACTTCGTCACCGCCATGATGGCGTTCTTCCTGCTGATGTGGCTGCTTGGCGCGACAACTGAGAAGCAGCGCAAGGCGCTTGCCGATTATTTCTCGCCAACGCTCGTCGCGAGCAAGCAGGATTCAGCCGGATCGGATAAATTGTTCGGTGGTGACTCGATCACGTCGGTCGATAAATATCCAAACCGCGCCGGCCAGACTGGTACACGGTCGATGACAATTCCGCGCGACGCCAAGGGCGGCCCGAAGGAAGCGGCGGGAAGTCAGACCGACACCGCACGCTTCAACGCGCTGCAGCGTGCGATGTCCGTACGCCTGCAAAGACGCACCGGCCTGAAGAATTTGGCGGGCAGCGTCCGCTTCTCCGAAACGCGCGACGGTTTGCGTATCGACCTGGTCGACAGTGCCGAGTTCTCGATGTTCGCCAGCGGCACCGACCGGCTGACACCCCAGGCGATGGCCCTGATGCAGGAAGTCGGCACCGCCGTGCGTGACCTGCCCAACGGCATCACCATCCGTGGACATACGGACTCCGCACCTTGGACCCGCGATCCGACGATGAACAACTGGCGCCTGTCCGCATCGCGCGCGGAAATGACGCGCCGTATCCTGATGCTGCAGCAGGTCGAGCCTTACCGGATCGTCCGGATCGAAGGTGTTGCGGATCGCGAGCCCTTCATCCCGCGTGAGCCGATGAACCCAAGCAACCGGCGTATTTCGATAACGCTGACTTGGCGTGACGCTCGCCCGGAACCGGCAACACCTCCCGCCGTTCCAGCACCCGAAGTGTCAAAGCCTGAACTGCTGGCACGACGCTAGGCGTCAAAAAACCAACACTTGGTAAAGGATCGTTAACTATCTTGCGTCGATAAGCTGACCCACGACCAAAGCCTTGGGGGGCCAGATGACCGAGACCATGATCCGTAACCGCAGTTCTGCAGTGAAGGCGGTGCGTCGGGTTGATGACACCGCAGCGACGGCGCGCCTGATCGGCCGCAGTGCTGCCCTGACGCACCTGCGCGATATCGTGCGGCGGGTCGGTCCCTCTCTCGCTCCCGTCCTGATCAGCGGTCCTTCGGGATCCGGCAAGGAAGCGGTCGCGCGTGCGATCCATGAAGCGAGCGATCGCGCCGACAAACCGTTCATCGCCATCAACTGCGGCGCGATACCCGCCGAGTTGATCGAATCCGAGTTGTTCGGGCACGAAAAGGGTTCGTTCACCGGTGCAGCAGGCCGCCGGATCGGCCGTTTCGAAGAAGCGAACGGCGGTACGCTGTTCCTCGACGAAATCGGCGACATGCGCTTCGACATGCAGGTCAAGCTGTTGCGCGTCCTGGAAGACGGCGTCGTCAACCGCGTCGGCGGCGGCACACCCATCCCGGTAGACGTCCGCATCATCTCGGCAACGCACCGCGACGTCCGCGCCGAGATCGACGAGGGTCGGTTTCGCGAAGACCTCTATTTCCGCCTCGGCGTTCTTCCCGTGCAGACGCCGGGCCTGTCCGACCGGCCCGACGACATCATCGACCTGATCGAACACTTTCAGACGCGCATGGGGCCTGCCGGTCATGTCAGTTTCGAAATTGCAGCGACCGACCGGCTCAAAGAGCATAGTTGGCCCGGCAACGTGCGCGAATTGCGCAACGTCGTCGAGCGTGCGCGCGTGCTGTTCAGCGGCGAAACGCTGAACGCGCATCATGTCGATCAGCTTCTCGGGATCGTCCCGGTTTCGAATATCACCTATATCGCGCAGGTTCGCCCGAACGCGCTGATCGTAACGCCGCCGGCCGATGCAACCCGTTCGCCGATCAATCTGAAGGAATTGCTGGAGACGATGGAGATCGAGCGGATCCAGCTAGCGCTCGACATGGCCGAAGGCGTCGTTTCCGAGGCTGCGCGGATGCTGACGCTAAAGCGGACGACCCTGATCGAGAAAATGCGCAAATATGGCGTCAACGGCTGACCGTCAGCGCGCGATGGCGTTCCATGCCATTGCAAGGTTCGCGACACCTTCGCGCACTTCTTTCGTCGCCGCCATGTCGCCAGCACGCGCCGCGATCAGGCGACGCTGCATCTGCCGGTAAATCGTGTTCAGCGACCTGGCGAGTTCGCCGCCACCCACACGGTCCAGACCGGCGTCGAGCGCATGCAGGATCGTCGTTGCGCGTTCATGCTGACCAAGGCGAAGCTTGCTGTCGCCACGCTCGATCGCACGGGTCAACACGTCCAAGGCCGTGATCAACTCCTCGTAGAGTGTTGCGACGAGAGCATGCGGGCTTGCGCCGTCGATGCGGCTCGACAGGTCCATGTCACGGTAACGGTGAACGGGAGAACGGCGCCCTTGCGACGCCAAAAGCGCTGTCACTTGCTCGCCGTCCAGATCTTGATCTGCTGATCGAGATAGCTTTGTGTCGCTTTCAATGTACCGACGCTGGCGTCCAGTCCGCCGAACTGCTTGTCCAGACGAGCTTTATAGGCGGTTTCACGCGCCTCCATCTTCTCGCGATCCTTGGCGATTGCGCTCGCTTCCTTGGTGAGGCGGGTCGAAAGGCTCGTCAAAGGACCGTCGGTCGCGGTCACGGCAGACTTGAGCGCCGCCAGTGCGCCACTGATCCCGGGGTCGGTGGCCGCCGTATGCGTCGTGTCGCGTGTTGGCGAGAAGATCGCTTCGACGGCATCGGGGTTGGCGGCATATGCGCGATCGAAAGCGACGGAATCGAATGCTATCGTGCCGTCGCGATTGGTCTTGATGCCGATGGCAGACAAGCTCGACGGTGCTTCGCTGGTCACCGATTTCGACAGAAGCTGGCCGAGCTGACGTTCAAGGGATGCGAGCGCCTGGTCATTCCGCGTTGCGGTCTGCGCGGCGTCGATATGCCCCTTCAGCTCGTTATAGACCGACACAAAGTCTGCCATCGTCGTCTTGAGCGCATCGCCCGCACGGGTCGTACTGACCGAAACAGGAGATCCGACCGCAACCTTTTTCAGGGTAAGCGTGACGCCCGGAATGATGTCACCGATCGAATTCGAAGGGCGCGAATAGGTAAGGCCGTCGACTTTCACAGTGGCATTTTGCGCAGCCTGAACAAGCGTCATTGCGCCGGGATGAGTGAAGTTCGTCAAACCGGCATCGCTGCTCGATAGCGTAAATGCCGACGGTGTGCCCGTCGGTCCTTTGAGCACCAGTCGCGAGCCGGAAGAATCGGTGACGACGTTTGCGGTCACACCCGCGCCAGCACCATTGATCGCGGCGGCGAGGCCCGTAAGGCTATCGTTGCTGCTACCGATCGTGATCGTGTACGGTGTGCTGCCGACGGTCAGGGTCATCGTCCCCTGCCCCACCGGATCGCCCGCCGCGGTTACGTAGCCCGAGGCCAGCGTCTGCCCGCGCGCGAGCTGCGTGACCTCGATTTCGCCCGAGAACGATGACATGCGTGCGCCGACCTGTGCCTTGGCATCGACGATCGAACTGTCGCTGACACTTGGCTGGCTCTGCAACGAACCGCCAGCAACCAGCGTTGCCAGCGATGTTGTGAATCCTTCCAGGTCTGAACGTGCCTGCCCGACGGCGCTGATACTTGTCTGCACCGCCGTGGCGCGCGTATCGAAGCGGGCAACCTTCGGATCGCGCGATGCTGCCGCCAGCTTGGTGACGAGCGCCGACACGTCGATGCCCGAGCCGTAGCCGAGCGAATTTACGATCGAGGTTACCATGGGTCGTTCCTTCATCATCAAGAACGACAAAATGGCGCGGATATTTAGGTCTTTCGGTGGCCTGCTTCGTCAAATTGTTTGGCGGCCGGCACCTCCACATCAGGCTGCACAACACCTTCGGCGACAGCACGATCGAGGTTGAAGACGAAGGCCAGAACCGTTGCGACCGCCAGATACAAATCGGCTGCGATCGGCTGGCCCGCGCGGGTCGTGAAATAGATGGCTCGGGTCAACTGCGGGTATTCAAGCTGCGGCACCGACGCTTCCTTCGCGAGCGCCTTGATCGCCTGTGCGGTCTCGTTACGCCCGCGCGCGACCACCGTCGGAACTGCATCGACGCCGGGGCGATAGCGCAGGGCGATGGCGAAGTGCGTCGGATTGGTCAGGATGACGGTCGCTTCGCCAACCGCACGGCGCGCCGAACCGCTGAGAATTTCATGGCGACGCTGGCGCGCCTGTTGTTTCATCTCGGGCGAGCCTTCGCTCTCCTTATGCTCTTCCTTGACCTCATGCTTCGTCATGCGCAGTCGCGCGGTGCGCCGCATGATCTGGATCGGGGCGTCGATCATCCCGATCACGGCGAGGCCTCCGACCAGCCATGCGACCACCGAAATGAACATCGTGCCGAGATCGCCCATCGCGTGGCGCGGATCGGCAGCACCAAGGGCCATCATCGTCGGTAGCTTTGCGCTCAGCAGCCAATAGCCGGTGGCACCAAGCAGAACGACCTTGGCGATCGATTTGCCGAGCTCGATCAGGCCCTGCACGCCGAAGATGCGCGAAAGACCCGCCGCCGGGCTGAGCTTCGATGCCTTCGGGCTGAACCCTCCCGTGCGAAAACCGAGCGAGCCGAGCATGGCCTGACTACCGATGGCAGCGATCATCGTCGCACCGAACAGAGCGGTCAGGGGCATCGCGACCGATCCGAACAACACGACCATCCGGCTGAACGGATCGAAACTGTCGAGATTGCCGCGCCCGAAGGTCAGGCCGGTCCGCATCGCACTGGCCAACGATCCGAAGGCCCAGGGGCCAGCCATAACAAGCCAGCCGACACCCGCAGCCATGACCAGCGCAGTGCCGAGTTCGCGCGACTGGAGGACGTCGCCCTTTTGCTCAGCGTCGCGCCGTTTCTTGGCTGACGGCGCCTCTGTCTGTTGATCGCGATCGGGTTTGTCGGACATCAGAGCCGCGCGACAAGTCGCGCCTGTTCGAGCCCGAGGCGCAGAGCGTGTTCGATAGAGTCGGCCATCACCGGCATCGCGATCGCAAGCAGGACGATGCCTGCCAGCACGGTTGCCGGAATGCCGACCGCAAACAGATTCAGCGTCGGCGCGGAACGGGTGATCGTGCCCATGACAATCTGCACCATGATGAGCGCGAAGGCGACGGGAAGCGCGATCGACAGGCCTGCGGCAAACATGAGACCGCCGAATTCGATAATGCCGCGCAATGCCTCTGCCGTCAGCCAGCTGTTGCCAGGCGGCATCGACTTGAAGCTTGTGACGACGACCTCGATCAGCGCGAGATGCCCGCCGACACACAGGAATAATGCAGTCGCGAGCATGTTGAGGAATTGTCCGACCGCCGTGCTCGAATGGCCCGACATCGGATCCTGCATGGCGGCAAAGCCCAGGCCCATCGCATTGCCGATCGCCTCACCGGCAATCAGCGCCGCTGCAAAGCCGATCTGGATCGCAAAACCGAGCGCGAGGCCGAGAACGACCTCGCCAAAGATGAGCAGGAAGCCCGCGACCGATATTGCGCCTTCGGGCGGGACGACCATGCCCGATGCACTTGCCGCCGGGATACCAACAGCGAGCGACAGTATGATCCGTACCTGGACCGGCACGGCGCTCGACCCGAACAAGGGCGCGGCAAGCAATGCTGCACCAGGCCGGATCATCGCGAGAAACCAGATCAGCAGTTGCGCCTCCGCCCCTGCAAGCCCGAGAGGTATCACCGGACGAGTTCGGGAATTTGCTGGAACACGGTCAGCGTGAAATCGGTCAGCAGTCCCATGATCGCGCTGCCGAACAGCGTGAGACACAGGCCAAACACGATCAGCTTCGGCACGAAGGTCAGCGTCGCCTCGTTGATCGAGGTTGCCGCCTGGACCATGCCGAGCAACACACCAATGATCAGCGTCGGCAGCAACAGCGGTGCCGACCCGAGCGCCAGTACCCACAGGGCGTGCTGCGCAACATCGATAAAGCGGTCCGCCTCCATCAGCCGGTCCCGAACGAAGCGGCGAGCGATCCCATCGTCAGTGCCCAGCCGTCGACGAGGACGAATAGAAGCAGCTTGAACGGCATCGACACGATGGTCGGCGACAACATCATCATACCGAGCGACATCAGCGCGGACGCAATGATCAGGTCGATGACAAGGAACGGGAGGAAGATCAGGAAGCCGATCTGGAACGCGGTCTTCAACTCACTGGTCACGAATGCGGGAAGCAGGATCGTGAATGGAATATCCTGTGCCTTGGCGACCGGGGGTGCCTTGGCGAGCTTCTGAAACATGGCGAGGTCGGTCTTGCGCGTCTGCGTGACCATGAAGGCGTGGAAGTGCGTACCCGCCCGCGCGACACCCTCGTCGATCGAAATTTTTCCAGCGTTGTAGGGCTGCAGCGCGTCGCTGTTCACCTTGCTCATTACCGGCTGCATCACGAACAGTGACAGGAACAGGCTGAGGCCGATCAGCACCTGGTTGGGCGGGGTCTGTTGAAGGCCCAGCGCCTGGCGCAGGATTGACAGCACGATGATGATGCGCGTGAAGCTGGTCATCATCAGGATGAGCGACGGCAATACCGTCAGTAGGCTCATCAGAATGAGAATCTGCAGCGACAGCGATAGGGATTGTCCGCCCGCCAGCTTGCCCAGCGCGCTTGCAACACCCGCGGCAGGCGGCGCGGCAGCAGCTGCGGGATCCGCGACTTGCGCGATCGCCGCCGCAGGCAGCATCAGGCAGATGACGAGAAGCAGGCGGAAGAAGTTACTCATCGATGAAGTCCCCATCGCCTTCCGCGATGAGCGAAATCCCCTGCCGCGACGCTGCGATGAGCAGCGTTTTTCCGCCAAAGGCGACGACAGCGAGTTTTCCTGACGTTCCGAGTGTCAAAACATCGACGACATGCGCCGGTTTATTGACGGGTCGATGCGCGGGCAGCCCAAGCTGAACCCGCTTCCAAAGCCACAGCGAACCCCATGCAAGCCCACCCACCAGCGGGACAAGTATCAGTAATCGCAGGAGATATTCGGTCATGATGTCTCCGGTTGTTTTTAACTCCTCCGGTCGATGCCAATGCCGGCATGATCGGGGGTGACGACATCGACAACACGCACCCCATAGCGTCCGTCGACCGTCACGATCTCTCCCTTTGCAATGAGCGTGCCATTCGCCATGATGTCGAGGAGGTCATTCGCCTGGCGGTCGAGTTCGACCACGCTGCCCTCGACCAGGTTGAGCAAGTCGGCGAGCCGCATCGAGGCCGAACCGACCTCCACCGATACCCGGACCGCGACACCCGCAAGCAGAGCGAGGTTGCGATCAGGGCGCGCCATGGTGTCGAGCGCCGTCGTGTCGCTGGTGAAATCAGTCATCGAAATTCGCTCCATGTTCGAGTTTCTCAATCTTGATCGCGGCGTAGCCATTGGCTTCGCCGATTGTGCCGTGAGCAAAAAGCTTGCCAGCTGCGGTCAGCGGCACGTGTGCAGGCAGCGTCATCGGGATGATGTCGCCCGGCGAAAGGTTGACCAGCATGGACAAGGGCACCGTCGGACGCGCGAGAACCGTGCGGATGGGAAGGCTCGTCTGCAGAACCGCATCTGCAAGTCGTGCCTGCCAGACGGGGTCGATCTCGACCGCATCGTCCTCATCGTCGGCATGGAGTGCGGCGATGCCACGGAGCGATGCCGCCGGATAAAGCACCGCGACACTACCCAGCTCATGCTTGCAGCTGGCAACTGCAAACTCCTGAACGATAACCTGATGATCGGGCGGCGTGAGGACGACTTCCTCGGCCACATAGACTTCACCTACGCGTGTCGGCGTGACCGGCATCACTTCGAGCCAGCCGGCGTCGAGCACTTCACCGATGTCGCCAGCCATGCGCGCGAACAATCGATGCTCCGCCGCGCCGAATTGTCCATGGGGGCGGTCATGCAAGCCATCGCCGCCATAGAGCCGATCGACCATGCGTGAAATCAGCTTTGGCGGGACAGAAACCAGCACGCCGCCCTTCATGGGCGCCGCACGATAGCGGGCGATTGCGACTTCGTCCGAAAGGCCGTCCTTCCAGTCACCGAACCGTTGAGTCGTGTAGCCGCGATCGGTCAGCGTTACCGGAACTCCGGCACTCGCCAACGTCTCGGTAAAACCACGCAGCAGTTTGGCGCCGATGCGTGCGAGGCGCGGAAAGTCATTGGTTGCCGCCCGCGCGGCATCCAGGCGAACGACCTGGACGCCACCGGCTGAGGGGGTCGCAGACATTATTGGACCACCAGCGTGTTGAAATAGACGTTGTCGATACCGCCAAACCCTTCCTTCTCGCGAAGGACGCCATTGATCGCGCGGGTCAGGTCGCGCTGCAGAATCTGTTTGCCTTCCGGCGTTGCGAGCACCGCCGCTTGCTGATCCGACATTATCATCAGGATCGCCGAGCGGATCGGCACCATCTGGCGCGCCAGATTATCGGCAACGCGACTATCGTAATAGGTCGCGAGGCTCAGCGAGAGCTGGGCAAAGCCGCCGCCATCGGCGAGGTTTGCGGTGATTGCCTGGTCCATCGGGTAATAGGCAATCTCGTACTTGTGTGGATCGACCTTCACCATGTCGCTCTTTACGGAAACCGTGCCGGTACGGCGTGGCGGCCCCTTGTCGGCGGCACCATGGCCCCCTTCGGCTGCCGGTTCCGCCTCGGTTTCGGCGCGCAGCACCAGCTTCGGCCGGTGCGGATCCTCATGTTCTTTCTCGGCCTTCACGCCCATGCCGGATGCGTAAAAGCCAGCGCCGACACCCCCGCCGATCAACGCGATACCACCCACGCCATAGATCAACAGCTTGCCCTTCTTGCCCTTTTTCTTGGGCGCCTGGGCAATGTCCTTGTCGTCGCTCATTTCAGTCCCTTTGATCAGGCGTAGCGGCCAGCGGCCACGGCATGGGTGTTGATGGCGGTTAGGGTCGGCGCGCGGACCTCGGCGGCTGATTCTATGAAGCTGGCAATGTACGGGCGCGATGCGCCGCCAGATTGCCCGTTGGTCTGGGCGTTAAGCTGTGAAGAAACTTCGGCTGTGGCGACACGCGTTCCGTTGGCACGTAGTTCATCGACAAGCCGCGGTTGTGCGGCGGCGATGATCGCGCGGGCCTCTTCGCTGCGTGTCGTCATGTGGATTGCGACGCCGGCCTGACCACGCGAAACTTCCACATCTAGTCTGCCGAGATGTTCGGGTGACAAGCCGAAGCGGAGGCGATCGCCAGATCCAGCACTCGCCGCGATATCCTGCGCAAGCGTATCCAGCCAAGCGTCACCACGGGCCAGGTCGAGATGGCGATTGATCATGATATCGGTCGCCGCGACGGGCTGCGCCGACGAAGCTGACGCAAGCTGTTGCGTCGCGGTTGCCCCCGCGGGCAACGAAAATGTCGGTGCGCTGTC
>JBDUBD010000013.1:0-39892 GCA_040004295.1 Sphingomonadales bacterium
GCTGATCGAGATTTTGCGGGGCGGTTCGGTCGAAGAAGCGCTTGCCGCAGCGGCGTCCGCATCCGGTGAAAGCGTTGCTGCCCAGCTTCGGCGTTCGCGGGCACAGACCATGCTGGTGCTGGCGTTGACGGATCTCGCGGGCGCCTGGCCGCTTGAAAAAATAGTCGGCGCGCTCAGCGACTTTGCCGACCGGGCGCTCGATGCCGCGATTGCCGCCAGCATCGCCGCGCACGTACCCGGCGCCGAAAGCGTCGGCTTTGCCGCAATTGCGCTCGGGAAACACGGCAGCCACGAACTGAACTATTCGTCCGACCTCGACCCGATCTTCATCTACGATCCCGCGACCCTGCCGCACCGGTCGCGCGAGGAGCCGGCGGAAGCCGCCGTCCGCATTGCGCGCGGCGTTGTCGATCTCATGCAGACGCGCGACGTCGATGGCTTTGTTTTCCGCATCGACCTTCGTTTGCGACCGGCATCGGAAGCAACGCCGATCGCGCTACCGGTCGACGCCGCCATTACGCACTATGAATCGAGCGCGCTCACGTGGGAGCGGGCGGCGTATATCCGCTCGCGCGCCGCCGCCGGGGACATCGGACTCGGACAGCGATTTCTCGACACGATCCAGCCCTTCGTGTGGCGGCGCAGCCTCGACTTCGGTGCGATCGACGATCTGCGGGCGCTGACCCGCGCGATCCGCGATCACCATGGCTTTCGGGCATACGGGCCGGGTTACGACCTAAAGCGTGGACGCGGCGGTATTCGCGAAGTCGAATTTTTTGCCCAGATCCACCAGCTCATCCATGGCGGACGTAATCCCGCGCTTCGCACCGGCGCAACGCTGACGGCGCTCGACCGGCTTGCTGAGGCTGGCTGGATCAAGACCGAAGAAGCGACCGATCTCGCCGCCGCCTATCGCCTGTTCCGGACGATCGAACACCGGCTTCAGATGGTCGATGACCGGCAGACGCATGAATTGCCACGCGATGTCCAGGCACTCGACAATGTCGCAAGGCTCCACGGCCTCCAATCCGGCGCTGCGCTCCTGGAATGCCTCGCTCCGCATGTTACACGGGTCGAGACGATGTACGATGCGCTCGCCGAGGAGCGTGGAAAGTCTTCGACGGTCAAGGAAGCTCCGGCGGCCAGGGTGCTGGGCTTTGCCGATCCGCAGGCCGTCGAAGACCGTATCGACCGCTGGCGCGCAGGCAGCGTGCGCGCAATCCGCAGCCCTGCCGCCGTTTCCGCATTCGAAGCACTTCTGCCCGACCTTCTCGCCGATCTGTCGCGCGCGCCCGACCCCGATGCGGCGCTGGCGCGGCTGGACCTGTTGCTTGGGCGATTGTCTACGGGCGTGAATCTGTTCCGGCTGCTCGACGTGCAGCCCGCGCTGCGCGTCATGCTGGTAGATATACTCAGCCACGCACCGACATTGGCCGATGCTCTCGCATTGCGGCCGTCGCTGTTCGACCGCCTTGTCGATCGCACCGCGCTCGGCCCTGTGCCCGACATCGCGAAACTCATTGACGAAATGCATGGCGACAGGACGCTCGACGCAGAAGCATTGCTCGATCGTGTGCGTATCATGGTCGCCGAATACCGTTTTGCCCTCGGCGTCCAGATTGTCGAAGGGGCCGCCGATCCCATCGACGTCGCCGGCGGATATGCACGCGTTGCCGAGGCGGCCATCGAGGTCGTCACGTCGCGCGTCATCGCGGATTTCGAGGCTGCCCATGGCCGCGTTCCGGGTGCCGAACTGATTATCCTCGCGCTCGGGCGGTTGGGTGGCGGGTTGCTGACACATGCTTCGGACCTCGACCTGATCTATCTGTTCACGGGCGACTTCCATGCGGAATCCGACGGCGAGCGCCCCTTGGGAGCGACGCATTATTTCAACCGGCTGGGGCAGCGCGTGACGGCCGCACTGTCGGTGCCGACGTCGGCCGGGCCGTTGTACGAGGTCGATACGCGATTGCGCCCATCGGGAACGCAGGGGCCGCTGGTCACGTCGCTCGATTCATTCGAGCGCTATCAAACGGAATCGGCATGGACGTGGGAACATATGGCGCTGGCGCGGGCACGTCCGGTCTTTGGGTCTGCGCCCGCGCGCGCCGAGCTTGCGGGCATCATCGACCGGGTTCTGCAGACGCCGCGTGACGGGAAAAAGCTGGCGGGAGACGTGGTGTCGATGCGGGCGGAAATCGCCAAGCACAAACCGCCAAAAGGCGATCTCGACGTGAAGCTCGGAGAGGGGGGGCTCGTCGATCTGGAGTTCACCGTCCACCATGCGCAGCTTGCGACCGGCCACGGCTTGTCACCAGACCTGCGCGCGGCGATTGGTGAATTGGCGGCGAAAGGCGCCGTCGACCCGGCGCTGGCCTCTGCGCATGATCTGCTCACGCGGCTGCTTGTCGTGCTCCGCCTTGTGGCGCCTGATCTGGGGGCTCCGGGCACGGCCAGCCGCGCCCTGATCGCGCGGGCGTGCGGCGCACGTGATTGGGACGATCTTCTTGCGCAGGCGCAGCGGGCGCGCGACACTGTGAAGGACGAGTGGTCCAAAATCGGTCGGGAGTAGGAATTGTGGTCGAGCGGGGAGATCAGGTCGGTGATATCACTTATCCGAAAGCCGACGGGACAGTCGGAAAATTATCCGATTTCAATGGGAAGCCGGTCGTCGTTTACTTCTATCCCAAGGACGACACGCCGGGATGTACGACCGAAGCAAAGGATTTCACGTCACTTGCGGGTGACTTTGCGGCAATTGGCGTTCCGGTGCTGGGCGTGTCAAAAGACACCGCCGCAAAGCACGAGAAATTCAAGACAAAGCATGCGTTACAAGTCGAACTCATCGCCGATGTCGATGGTGCATTGTGCGAGCGTTTTGGCGTCTGGGTTGAAAAATCGCTATACGGCCGGGCCTATATGGGCATCGAGCGCGCAACGTTCCTGATCGATAATGCGGGTCGCGTCGCAGAGGTCTGGCGCAAGGTAAAGGTCAAGGGGCACGCCGAATCAGTTCTTGCCGGAGCCCAAGCACTTGCGACATCATAATCGACCATTTTTGGCCGATAAGTTATAGTCAAGCCATCGACTCGTCGTACGACTCACCCCGCCCAACGCGTATCACTTGAGGACGCTCGCGACCTGTTTAACCAATAATCGTAATTCCGCTCCGTAAACGCACGGTGCGCGATTTTGTTTCAGAATACCCAAGGGTCGCGGGGGACTGAATGAGTTTTGGATCGATTTTTTCTCAACAGGGTGGCTTTGTGTCCGCCGTTCGCGAGAGGTTTCGCGCGAAAGATCTGTTTATCCATGATGGCGCACGGATGCGCCGGATTCACATCCCCGCAAAGGTTCAGATTGCAGCCGCTGTGACGGGCGTGACAACGTTTGCGCTCTCGTTTTTCGCCGTTGTCCAGATTGCCGTCGGCACCCCTGCCGTTGCCGGTGCCATCGGTTCGGCGCTGTCGGGTGATATTTCGGTCGCGCGCATGAACGCCAAGGTCGTGTCGATGGAGGCCGAGATGGTCAACATCCGCCGCCAGGCCGCAGCGCATGCCCAGCGCATCGAGGCGCGCCAAGCCGTTCTCGACGCCATGATCACCGGCAAGGGTGGCGTTCCCAAGGCGCTTCCGGCCTCGCTCGACACCGTATCGCCGACCACCAGCAAACTCGTTGCGCCACTGGTTTCCGCCGAACAGCACCAGAATGTTCTGGCCTCACGCGTTACGGCGTCGAACGACGTGCGCTATCGTGAAACGGTCGCAGCACTCGGGCGTGTCGGCATCAATGCCGGGCGTTTCCATCAGGTCGCCGGTGCGATGGGTGGCCCGTACGAGCCGATTCCCGAAGGCACGAATTCAGCCGCCAAGGGGCAGACCGATTCCCAGTTCCGAGCCTTGTTCCAGTCCTGGAAGCGCCTCGAGCAGCTTCAGCAGGGCATCGTCGCCATTCCGTCGCAGCGTCCCGTCGACGTAGTGACCTTCACCAGCGGCTTCGGTGTCCGCAGCGATCCGTTCCGCGGTGGTGCCGCCATGCATGCCGGTGTCGATATTCCCGGACCGATCGGCACATCGATCTATGCGACCGCCGACGGCATCGTCGGACGCGCACAGTGGGCAAACGGCTATGGCAACCTCGTCGAGATCGATCACGGCAAGGGCATCCAGACGCGCTACGGCCATCTTTCGCAGATTCTCGTTCAGCCCGGCGCCCGCATCGTGCGTGGCCAGCTGATCGCGCGGATGGGCTCCACCGGTCGTTCCACTGGTTCGCACCTTCACTATGAAGTGCGCCTTGATGGGCACGCGGTGAACCCGATGCCTTTCCTGCAATCGGCATCGTATCTCGTCGCCATGCAAGCACGCGGCACGAAAGTGGCGATGGGCGGACCCCAAGGCGGCGACAAGTAAAACTGCCTGACTTGCCGCTCATGCCGGGCGGCCCTATCTCCAAGTCATGTCCACAGTCGATCTGACCGAATCCGCTGCACGCCGCGTGGCTACAATCGCTGCAAGGCAGGGTAAACCCGCAATGCTGCGCCTGTCGGTCGAGGGCGGCGGCTGTTCCGGTTTTCAGTATAAATTCGCGCTCGCCGACCATGCCGACGCCGATGACAATGTCGCCCAGCGTGACGGCGTGTCGCTGATCGTCGATCCGGTTAGCCTTGACCTGATCGCGGGTGCCGAAGTCGATTATGTCGAATCTCTGGGCGGCGCGGCATTTCGCGTGACCAATCCCAATGCCGCGTCCGGATGTGGATGCGGGTCGAGTTTTTCGATCTAAAGAGAACCGTTTGGCTGAGCTTGTCGAAGCCCTGCTTTCATCAACCTGCAGAAACAGAAGGACAGCCCTTCGACAAGCTCAGGGCGAACGGCTAGGACTGGCCCGTGAAAATCGCCACTTACAACGTGAACGGCATCAAGGCGCGTTTGCCGCGCCTGATCGAATGGCTCGACGAGCAGAAACCCGATATCGTCTGCCTCCAGGAACTGAAGTCAAGCGACGAGACACTGCCCGTCGCTGACATCGAAGCCGCCGGATACATGGGCGTCTGGCACGGGCAAAAGGGATTCAACGGCGTTGCGATCCTCTCGCGCGGCGAGGCGCCGATCGAGGTGCAGAAGGGCCTGGGCGGCGAGCCGGAGGACGATCACAGCCGCTATATCGAGGCGGACGTGATGGGCGTGCGCGTCGCCAGTATCTACCTGCCCAACGGCAACCCGCAGCCGGGACCGAAATTCGACTACAAACTGCGCTGGATGGACCGGCTCAACGCCCGTGCGGCGGAACTTATCTCGCTGGAAAAGCCGGTGGTGCTGGCGGGCGATTATAATGTCGTGCCGACCGATGCCGATATTTCGAACCCGAAGATCCTTGCGGGTGATGCGCTGATGCAACCCGAAAGCCGCGCCGCGTTCCGCCGCCTTGGCGCACAGGGCTGGACCGATGCGGTGCTAATGCGCCACCAGACCAATCCGCCCTGGACGTTCTGGGATTACCAGATGAACGCCTGGCCGCGCGATGCGGGGTTCCGCATCGATCACCTGATGCTATCGCCGGAGGCTGCCGACCGCCTGATCGATGCCGGTGTCGATCGCGGCTATCGCGGGCGCGAAAAAGCCAGCGATCATGCCCCGACCTGGGTGGTATTGCGCTAGACCGCTTGTGCAGCCAACGCCGCAGCAGCCTTGTCGAACGCCGTCCATGCCGCCCCGGCCAGTGCGCCGCCGACGCTCACACGTCGCACGCCGAGCGCGGCGAGATCGGGTACGCGCATGTCAGCGTTCATGATCAGCACGTTGACCGGTTTTGGTGCGACGGCGCGGACAATGGTCGCAATCTCGCCTGAGTCGGTCACGCCCGGCGCATAAAGGCAGTCGGCCCCGGCGTCGGCATAGGCGACCAGCCGATCGACCGCCTCCTGCGGCGTTGACAGATTCCACAATCGCCCCTCGGTCCTGCCGACGAGGATGACGTCCTTGCCCGATGCGTTGATTGCCGCACGGGCGGCAGCGATGCGTTCGACGGCCAGGTCGATCGGGTAAAGCGCGCCGCCGTGCTGATCCTCGATTGACAGGCCGGCCACGCCCGTTGCGATCGCCCGCGTCACATTGGTCGTGACATCAGCGGGCGCGTCGCCAAAGGCATTCTCAAAATCGGCATTCACCGGCAGGTCGGTCGCGCCGACCAGCATCGCCAGATGGTCGAGGCATTGTTCGAGATCGATTTGGTAGTCGGTCAGACCAAGCGCCTGTGCAGCCGCTGCGCTCGACGACGCCAGCGCCTTGAAACCGAGTTTCTCCAGCCGCCGCGCGCTGCCGATGTCCCAGGGGTTGGGCAACACGAAGCAACTGTCCTCATGCAACGCCCGGAAGGTGGTGCGGCGAGCCGACAAGTCAGCCATCTCAAAGTGCCTTTTCGTAGATGCGATATATCTTGTTGACCTTGCCGCCCACGGCTTCACCGACCGAGCGCATGGGGCCGTTCGACGCCAATACCCAGCCGAACTCACCGTGCGTCGCGCCATATTTGCTGACCGCGTCGCGGCGGACAAATTCGATCATCATAAAAGCGAGTTGGCTCGCAAGGCGTGTCGCCTGCAGTTTCTTGAGAACGCCCATCAGCGGAACACGCATGATTCGCGCTTTCGGCTTGCGGAGCCACCAGAGCAGCTTGGCCCAGTTGAACGGCAAAAGGTTGCCGCCGTAGCCGATCAGCTTTTCATTCATGTCGGGCAGCGTCATCAGGAACGCGACCGGCTCGCCTTCGACTTCGGCAATGCGAATGAGATCTTCGAAAACCAGCGGTTTCAGCTTTTTCCCCGCATAGGCGATTTCGGCATCGGTGAAGGGCACAAAGCCCCAATTATCCGACCAGGCGTCGTTGAGGATGCCGATGATGATCGCGGCTTCGGTATCGAAACGACGCTTGTCGACGCGTCGGATGTTGATGCGTGAATTTCGCTCGCCGGAGGCAACGATGCGGTTGGTCAGTTCGGGAAACCCCTGATCGATGACCAGCGCATAGGTGAACAGATCTTGCACTCCGGCATACCCCAGCCGTTCTACCCAACCCTGATAATCGGCCGCGTTGAATGCCATCATGACGGTCGGAGGATGGTCGAATCCTTCGATCAACAGACCGACTTCATCCCAATAGGAAAAGCTGAAAGGCCCCATCGATTTGGTCATGCCCTTGTCCCGCAGCCAATCTTCGGCCTGGGCCAGGAGTGCGGCCGCTGTGGCTCCGTCTTCGGCTTCGAGAAAGCCCCACATGCCGGTGCCCGGTCCCATGCCCTGCTCGACGGGCTGCGAAAGGGCAAGCTGGTCGATATGGGCGGAGATGCGGCCGGTGACGCGGCCATCGGCTTCGGCAAGAAACAACTGTGCCTCGCCATGTTCGAACCACGGGTTTTTCCCCGGTGTGAGCAGGCCGTATACTTCGTCCTTGAGCGGCGGCACCCAATTACGATCTTTCGCGTAGAGACGGAACGGCAGGTCGACGAACGCCTTGCGGTCGGCTTTCGTCGTGACGGGACGGACTTGGACCAAAATGTGTCTCCGGTGGACTGGAACCGCTTTCGCGTCAGTGATGCAGCTTGGCAACACTGGTCTCGCCGTGATGGTGCCACTATCTTACGCCAACGGAAACATGACCATGGACAATTCGATTTCTCTCGAACGGGCCGAAGATGGCTCTGCAACGCTCGCGAGCGCCCGGGCTGCGCGCGCGCGCATTGCCGACGATGTCGCAATGCTGCGGACAGCGGCGGACGTTACGCGCGACCTGAGTGCGCCTCGGGCCGCGATCTATTGGTCCGACTTTCTAGGTTCGGCTTTACTGGGCTATGGTACCCTTTACGCCGCCGCGACGCTTGCAGGCGGGTGGGCGGTGCTGGCGGGTGTGGTCGCGGTACTCGCGCTGTACCGCGCGATGAGTTTCATCCATGAAGTCAGTCATATCAAGCATTCGGCGCTTCCGGGATTTCGGCTCGGTTATAATCTGGTGATCGGCATCCCGATGCTGATCCCGTCGTTCATGTATGAAGGTGTCCATAACCTACACCACACGCGCGTACGTTATGGTACGGTCGATGATCCCGAATACTTGCCGCTGGCCCTGATGAAGCCGTGGACGCTGCCGGTGTTCGTCGTGGTGGCGGCCCTGGCACCGATCGCGCTTCTCTTTCGCTATGCGGTACTGGCCCCACTTTCACTCGTCGTTCGTCCATTGCGGACGCATGTTGTGGCGCGTTATTCTGGACTGGCGATCAACCCCGCGTTCCGTCGCCGTCCCGCCGAGAACGAAGCGCATGCGCTGTGGGTCCGGCTGGAGGTCGCTTGCAGCCTGTGGGCGATCGGTCTCATCGCGATGGTGGCAACCGGTGTGATATCGCTCGGTGTTTTCGCGATCATCCTCGGCGTCGCATCGGGTGTTGCCGTGCTCAACCAGATACGTACGCTCGTCGCGCATCTGTGGGAAAATGAGGGCGAGCCGATAACGGTCACAGCGCAATACCTCGACACGGTCAATGTGCCGCCGCCGTCGCTCTTGCCTGCTCTCTGGGCGCCGGTGGGGCTGCGGTACCATGCGCTGCACCACCTGCTGCCCAGCATCCCCTATCATGCGCTGGGAGAGGCGCATCGGCGGTTGTCGGCGGCGCTCGGCGTGGACTCGCCGTATCACAAGGGCAGCTATGACGGCCTGCCGGGCCTGGTGACGCGTTTATTCGTGAGTACGACGCGCAAACGCTAGCGCGTTATTCCTCGGTCCTGACGAGGACGGCTTCCCCGATCAGCAGGAACAGGAAGAACGGTCCCCATGCCGCGAGCAGCGGCGGGTAGGCGCCGAGATTGCCCATGGCGAGGCCGAAATTGTCCGCAACGAAATAAGCAAAGCCAAGCGCCATGCCGATGATGGCGCGGACGAACAATTTTCCCGATCGTGCCAAGCCAAAGGCGGCAACGGCGGCAAGCAACGGCATCAGCACAGTCGACAGGGGGCCGGAGATCTTGTGCCATAAATTGGCCTTCAGCGACTCGACCGGCCGACCTGCAGCTTCGAGGTCGGAAATCGCTTCCTGAAGCTGGCTGAACGACAGGCCCAATGGATCGACCGACGACAGGGTGAACTGGTCGGGCCGGATGCCGGGCAATGCCTTTACTATCCCGATTGCCGTACGCTGTCCGCTGGCGACATCGAACCGGCGCGCGTTCCTCAGTTCCCATCCGTTGCTGACAACGCGGGCATTGTCCGCGTCCACGATCGAACGGAGAACCCCGCCGTTGCGGTCGTAGATCGAGACTTTGGTCAGGAGCGTTCCGGCGCCACGCCCGTTCGCAAAGTCCGCGTGGATAAGGTCGTCGTCGCTGCGCACCCACACGTTGATCTGGCCCTCACGCCCCGAAGGCAGCGGGCCGAACTCAACCTTCTCCCACTTGTCGAGCGTCGCGGTCGCGCGCGCGACGATACGTTCGTTGAACACGAACGAAACAGCCGCGAGAAGTAGGCTGGCGACGATAAAAGGCGCCAGCACTTGATGCGCCGACAGCCCCGACGCCTTCATGGCGATGACTTCGCTGTTCTGGTTCAACTGCATGAAGGCGATGAGCGTCCCCAGTAGGACCGAAAACGGCAGGAACCGCTGGATAATTCCCGGAGCCCGGAGCGAAATATAGGTCAGGATCTGCGCCTGGCCGTTGCCGGGGTGGCTGAGGATCTTGTCGGTCTCGCTGAGCAGATCAAGCGCCTGAAGAACCAGTACCAGCAAGGCGAGCACGGCAAAGCTGCGCGTCAGGAAGAGACGCGCCATGTAGATCGTGACGGTGCGGGACGGGAAGAATTCGGGCATCAGCGTCTTGTCGCAACCAGGCTGCGTACGGCTTTGACCAGTTTGGCCGCACCGCGTTCCAAACCGCCGATGGGTTGTCCGCCCGGAACGAAGGCGATCGTATAATACATCCACACGATCAACGCCGCGAACAGGCCGAAGGGTACCCAGAGTGCGAAGAACGGGTCGATCCGTCCCAGTTCTCCCATACCGGCCGCGTACTCGTTTATCTTGTGATACGTCACGACCATGATGATCGAGATGAACACGCCGAGCGCCGATGCGGATCGTTTGGGCGGCACGGCAAGCGCGATTGCCAGAAGCGGCAGCAGGAACATCATCATGACTTCCGCGATGCGGTAATGAAAGTTCGATCGGGCCTCGTTGCGAATTTCGGCCGACTGGCCGGAATCGCGACCGGTGCGGACGAGTTCGGGAAGCGTCAATTCCATCTTGCTTTGGCCGCGCGGCCGGAACGCCTCCATTTTCGGCAGGTCGATGGGAAGGTCGTGGCCCGTAAATGTCAGGACGCGCGGCGCGCGATATTCGGGCGCATCATGGGTTAGGGTACCGTTGGTCAGGCGCAGGATAATAACGTCCGGATCATCAGTCGCAAGAAACTGGCCGTGCTCCGCCGCGACCGCCAGGCTCTTTCCGCCGCCCGACCGCGCCATGACGAAGATGCCGGAAAGCGACCGTCCCCGGTCGCTGCTCTTGTCGATGCGCAGGGTCATGTCCTTGCCGAGCTTGTTGAACTCGCCGACCTTGATCGAGGCACCCAGCGCGCCGGACCGCAATTCGTAGCGCAACTCCTCATAAGCGAAACGGGCTTTGGGCTGGACGTATCCGACGATGGCCAGGTTCAGGAGCGCAAGTGCAATAGTGTAGAGATAGGGAACGTAGAGCATCCGGTTGTAGCTCTGCCCGACCGCCTGAAGCACATCCAGTTCGGACGACATTGCGAGACGGCGGAACGCGAGCAGGATGCCGAGCAAAAGCCCGATGGGGATGCCAAGCGACAGATATTCCGGAAGCAGATTGGCCAGCATGCGCCAGACAACGCTGACGGGACCGCCCTCGGATGCGACGAAATCGAACAGCCGCAGCATCCGGTCGAGGACTAGCAGCATCGCAGCCACGACCAGAGACCCCATGAGGGGCAGGAAGATCAGGCGCGCAAGATAGCGATCAGTGGCGGAAAACAGCGTCACGAACATCCGTCATGAGTGACTTGAACACAGCCCCTATCAAGCTGCGGCACGTGTTTCCAGCGGTCTTGGCGCGTCATGCGACAGCGCTTTGTCGATCGCTGCCTGCAGCGCACCGATCGTAAAGGGCTTTCTCAACACAACATCGTCGCCGAAATCGGCTGCGCTTGCGACATCTCCCGCATATCCAGTCACGTAGATGGCGCGCAGGTCGGGCCGCGATTTCCGAAAAACCTGTATTAACTCGGGACCGGTCATTCCGGGCATCAGGACGTCGGACACGACCAGCGCAACGTCCGGGTTCGCGGCCAACGTCACCTCGGCGCCTGCTGTACCGAAACATTCGATCGGGCGGTGGCCTAATTCCGCCAGGGCCTCCATCGTTGCGGTCAGCACCCGGCGGTCATCCTCGACGACCAGCACTTCGATCCCCGCGTGTGTCGCGACCACCGCGCTATCGGGCTTTCGGGTAGCGATATCCGCGCTGCCCTGATGAACGGGAAGGTAGATCGAAACCGTCGTTCCCGTTCCGACAACCGAATCGACAGTCACCGAGCCATGCGACTGGTTGACGAAGCCGAATACCTGACTCAGTCCAAGTCCGGTCCCGTCGCTCGCCGATTTCGTTGTGAAGAACGGCTCGAACACACGCTCGAGCACGGCGCGGTCCATGCCGACTCCCGTGTCGCTGATCGCGATGCGGACGTATCGTCCGGCACTCAGGCCGGAAATCTCGTCATCGGTCAGGGCCACGCACGCGGTGGCGACAGTCAATGTCCCGCTGCCCGTTCCTTTTTCAGCGATAGCGTCTCGCGCATTGACCGCCAGATTGAGGATCGCATTTTCGAGTTGGTGCCGGTCGGCGAAGATCGCCCAGCCATCGCAGTCCGAGACATGGCGCACGGTAATGCGTTCACCCAAGGTCCGGTCGAGCAGGTCCGACATACCGTCGATTAGGGCGTCTGGATCCATCGCGGTTGGCAGCAACGGCTCGGACCTGGCGAACGCCAGCAACCGTTTGGTCAGTGCAGCGGCACGGCTGGCGCCCTCCATCGCACTGTCGAGATGGCGCTCCGGGCTTTCTTTGCCGTCGATCAGGCGACGTTTCGCGAGTTCGATTCCGCCCAGAATGACGGCAAGCATATTATTGAAATCATGTGCGATCCCGCCTGTAAGCTGACCGACCGCCTCCATTTTCTGTGCCTGGCGCAGCTTGGCCTCCGCGTCTTCACGGTTTGCCATTTCGGTCAGCAGACGCGCGTTGCTCGCCTTAAGCTCCGCCGTTCGGGCATCGACAGCCTCTTCCAGCGCCTCGGCCCGTTCCTGCTCGTGCGCGCGGTTTTGCGCGGATCGTAATGTCAGGAAACCAAGTATGCCTGCACCCGTTACGAACAACACGCCGACGATGGATACCAGCGTTGAGAGCAGGTTCGCCCGGTACACCAGGACATCGACAGTCTGATTGCGGGCGGCAAGAATGGCACGTTCCTGTTCGATATAAGCCGCAATTCCGGAGGTTAGTTGATCGAGCGCTCTCGATGACCGGATCTTGTAGTAGAGCGACAGCGCTTCGCTGTTCTGTCGATAGGTCGTTCGAATGGCGACGTCGGCAAGCTCGCGGCCACGCACGGGCCAGGCAGCCTGCAATGCATCGACACGCTTTGCCTGAGCTTCTTCGCGGCTGACCTGATCGAGCCGATCCAGGATCAGTCCGGAACGACGCCAGTTATCGGAATAGACAGTGCCCAGTGCGTTATCGCCGCTGATGACGAACCGCCCAAGCGCCGCCTCGCTGCGCGTCATCGCCGATTCAAACGTGGCGGCCAGGATCACGCGATCCGAACTGCCACCCTGAAGACGCAACGCCTGGTCGCGTGCGCGTGTAGTTTCCGCCAGCATGAGGACAAGCGCAACGATGGTGGCGGTGGCACCGACCGCCGCCAGCGCCAGCCAAAACCTCGACAGGCGGCGACCCGTCGGTTCGTTTGCCTCATCCCGCATCGCCATAACATAACCTGCAAGACTCGCGGGGGAAAGCGTTACGGCTCCGTGTCGGTCTAGCCGATCACGCCTGTGGCGCGCCCTGCCGCAGTAAAGCGCTTGAGAATCTCGATAACATCTTCCGCCGAGTGTTCGGCGCACAGCGAACACCGCAGCAAAGTCATGTTTGCTGGCGTTGCCGGCGGGCGAGCCAGATTCACGTATAGGCCGTTTTCGAGCAGTGCCTGCCACATGGCGGCGCCGGTTTCGAGGTCGGGCATGATGACGGCGATGATTGCGCTTTGTGCCTCACTCGTGCCCAGTTCGAAGCCGAGATCGCGCAGCCCCTTGTGCAAGACCCGTGAGTTTTCCCACAGATGCGCGCGCTTGTTGCCGGCATGCATCAGCTTGCGGATCGATGTCGCGGCGGTCGCGACGACACTGGGCGGCAGCGATGCGGTAAAGACATAGGGGCGACACACCAGCCGCATGATCTCGAACTTCGGGTGGTTCGATACGCAGAAACCGCCCACGGTGCCGACCGATTTGGAGAATGTGCCGATCACGAAATCGACGTCGTCCAGGCAGCCCTGTTCCTCGGCGACGCCGCGACCATGGGGTCCGAAGAAGCCCATAGAATGCGCTTCATCGACCAGAACCATCGCATTGTGCTTTTTGGCGATGGCGATCATTTCGGTCAGCGGCGCAATGTCGCCCATCATCGAATAGACGCCCTCGAGCACGACCAGCTTGCCCGCTTCGGCGGGAATTCGTCCCAGCCGTCGGTCGAGATCCTCGATATCGTTGTGGCGGAACCGCACGATGTTGGCATTGCCGAGCGCGCAGCCGTCGTAGATCGAGGCATGGCTGTCGGCATCGAGCACGACGAAATCATCCTTGCCCGCGATGGTGGAGATGATGCCGAGGTTTGCCTGGTATCCGGTGGAAAAGACCATCGCATGGTCCATTCCGTAGAATTCCTTCAGTGCCTCTTCGCAGTCCTTGTGCGGGCCGTAGGTACCATTGAGGACGCGGCTGCCCGTGGTGCCTGACCCGAAATTGTCGAGCGCATCCTTGCCGGCCTGGATGACGTCGGGGTCGAACGTCATCCCCATGTAGTTGTAGGTGCCGAGCAAGATCGTCTCGCGCCCATTGCAGAGTGCGCGCGTCGGCGACAGCACCTTTTCCATGACCAGCGAGAACGGGTCGAGTTGCCCGGTCGAGAGAAGGGCTTCACGCTGTTCGATCAGCGGGTCGAATTTCGAGAAGAGGTCGGTCATTGGTTTTTCCTGTAACCGTCATTCCCGCGAAAGCGGGAACCCACCTCCCGCTCGTTCGACAGGAGATGGGTTCCCGCTTTCGCGGGAATGACGGGGGTAGGCGTCATGCCTTGAGCTTGACCACCGCGTCGACGAGCTGGCCGACGGTTTCGATTTCCGCCTGCATGTTCATCGTGATCATGATGTCGAATTCGTCCTCGATCGCGGCCACGAAGTCCATGACGGTCAGCGAATCCCATTCAAGATCGTGCTGGAACGTGGTCGCCTCGGTTATCGCGACACCCTTTTTGTTGAAGGGTTCGATCTGGGCGAGGACGGTCGAATAAATCGTTGCGCGGTCGGTCATGCCAACTCCTTAGCGGCACCGGGCCGCGTCTGCCAATGGATTGCTGCCAGGCCCCGGCAGGCTAGAGCCAGCCCTGCGCGCGATACCACGCCGCGGTCGCCGCCAGTCCCGCCGCCGTCGCGATGCGCGGGGTCCACACCTCGTTCGGCGGGCGCTTTGCCGGGTCGATGGTCCAGTCGGCGTGGCAGAAATAGGCGGCACGATCCGGAGTGAGCTTGGCCTTTTTGCCGCGCAGCAGGCCGTCGATCGAGGCGCCGACGCGAACCAGCGCCGACGGCAGGGAGACGGTAACGACCCTGCGCCCCACCGCCGATCCGATCGCGTCGGCAAATGCCTTGTGCGTCCAGCCACCGGGCATGCCGTCGTCGGCCTCATAAATATTTTCGGGTGCGTCCCCCTCGACCATCGCGACGATCAGCTGCGCCAGGTCCTCAGCATGGATCACGGACATGCGCCCCTTTGGCGGCAACGGAATGACGCCCCTTTTTGCGAAGCGGAAGAGTTCGAGATTGTCAGTGTCGCCGGGGCCATAGATCGCGGGGGGGCGAACGATGCGCCAGTCGAGCATGGAGGTGACAACCGCGTCCTCGGCTGCCTTCTTCGATGCGCCGTAGAGAGACAATTGTGGCTCGCGCGCGGCGAGCGACGAGACATGGACGAAGCGTTCGATGCGGCTGGCCTCGGCCGCGTACAGCATTTCCATCGTGCCGACGCGGTTGCCCGTGTCGAACGCCGCCGCGTCGCCGTTAACGATGCCGGCGACGTGGATCATGGCTGCGGCCCCCTTGCACAGATCGAGCAGTGAAGCTTCGTCATCGAGCGATCCGGGCACCCAAGTGACGCCCTCGCGCGGCGGCTGCGGCTTGCGGGTCAGCGCGCGAACCGTGTGACCAGCGTGGAGCACACACTGCAAAACATGGCCGCCGAGAAACCCGGTCGCCCCGGTCAGTGCGACGATCATAGCAAAACCATATGATCACGGTGGATCATCGCGGAGCGGGGTGCATAGCCCAGCACTCTCTCGATATCCGCGCTTTTTAGGCCTGCGATCTTGATCGCGTCGCCGGTGTCGTATTCGCTGAGGCCACGTGCGATGGCAGTGCCGAGCGGCCCAAGGATATCAACCACGTCGCCGCGCGCAAACTGGCCGGTGATGTGCCGCGCGCCCGCGGGCAGTAGGCTGGCACCGCCTGCCAATGCCTTTGCCGCCCCGGCATCGACCTCGATCGTGCCCTTGACCGTCAGCCGCCCGGCGAGCCACGCCTTTCGGGACCGGGCGCGCTTGTCCGCGACGAAGATCGTGCCCGCGCCGTCGGCAACGCGCGCCAGCGGACAGGGCTGGTGGCCGGATACGATGACCAGGTCGGCGCCGCTGGCGTTGGCGATTTTCGCCGCCGCGATCTTCGACGCCATGCCGCCCGACCCCATGCCCGATTGCGACCCCGCCGTGGCCATCGCCTCGACCGTGGCATCGATGCGCTCGACCCGCGCGATCCGCGTGGCGCCGGGGTCGCGCGACGGGTCGGCGGTGTAGAGGCCATCGACATCGGACAGCAGCACGACCAGCCCAGCGCCCGCGACCTGCGCGATGCGCGCGGCCAGCCGGTCGTTATCGCCGAAACGGATTTCCTCGGTCGCAACGCTGTCGTTCTCGTTGATCACCGGTACGACGCCCAGCGACAACAACCGGTCGAGCGTCGCGCTGGCGTTCAAATAGCGCCGCCGGTCCTCGAGATCGTCGAGCGTCACCAGCATCTGCGCGGCGTTCAGCCCATGCGCGCCGAGCAATTCGGCCCAGACGCCCGCAAGCGCGATCTGCCCGACGGCAGCCGCAGCCTGCGCATCCTCAAGACTCGCCCGTCCGCCCTTGGCGAGTTTCAATCTCCGCGCGCCTAGCGCGATGGCGCCGGAGGAAACGATCGCAACCTGCTGCCCGCCCGCAATGCGCGCCGCGATGTCCGACACCAGCTCCGCCAGCCACGCACGCCGCACCGCGCCCTCTGTATCGACGAGCAATGACGAGCCGACCTTGACGATCAGGCGGGGTGAGGGGCCGGAAACCATGCGCGGCGGTTAGCGGGAGAGGGGTTGGGGGGCAATGTTTGGTGGGGAAGTGTGCCGTGCAGCCCTCTGCAGACGCCGTGCCTCACCTCTAAGCCTGGCTTTGATCGATGGATGAATCCGCTCTGGGAATAATTGCGAGGACCGGATCGTCAGACGGATTGTCGATGGCGACAATGCGCGCGGCATATTGGTCTGCCAGTTCGCAGTGAACGGCGGCGACCGTCGGGTCCAGGGCGTTTTCTGCCTTGTACCGTTCGGCGGCGACGCGGGAAACATAGTAGTCACGGGTGGTTGCGTCGGACATGATCGTCCCCTGCTATATAGCGGGAGCGCTCTATCGTCTCTCCGTCCGCAGCTCGCCATACAGGTGCCGCGAATGCCGCTTTGTAGGCCAGCCGCCCGGAAAACGCGAATCCGTCAGGGCGTCGGTTCGTACAGTTGGAACTGCCATTGAATCATATCGAAAAAACCAGTTCCGTTCCCACATAGGGCCGGATCACCTTCTGCGGCATTACGCGCATGGCTTCCTGAATGAACACATCGCCGGTGCAGTGCATGGGGACGACGTAAGCGGGGTCGATAGCAGCGAACTCGGCGACGGTCTTTTTCGCCTCTTCCTCTGTGCGGGGGCGGACGAGATGGAAGCCGCCGACGACGGCATGCACCTTTTCGACGCCGGAGATCTTTTGCGCCTGTCGCACGGTGTTGATGACGCCGCGGTGGCTGCACGATGCGATGACGACAAGGCCGAGGCCTTTGACGACATAGCAGGTCGCAAGCTCGTGGGCGCCGTCGTCGGGCAGTTGTGCCGCGTCACGCTTCGCCGGGTCGAGACTGGCTTTGTCGCATCCCTTGCCAGGACGCATCTGGGTGGGGATCGCGGCGCGTTCGAAACCGGCCAGCGGAATGGTGCCGCTGGTGAATGCCTGACCCTTGATGATCTCGGGTGTACTGGAAATTCGCACGCGGAAGCCCGCATCCGCGAGTGAGGCACGGTCGAGCGCGCCCATGACCGGCGGCGGATTTCCGATGAGCGCCACCCGCTCGCAGAAGTTCTCCTCCCCGCCGACATAAAGCGGGATCGCGCGCTTGCTGCCCGCGCCGAAAAAGCCGGTGAAGCCACCATAATGGTCGAGGTGGCCGTGGCTGAGCACGGCGGCGTCGAGACCGGACAGGTCGATGCCCAGCATGGCGAGATTGTTGGCGATGGCTTCGCCCGAATAGCCGAAATCGACCAGCACCTTTGCCGTCGTCTCTCCACGGCGCGATGTCGCGAGGATGGACAGGCCGAATTCCGCCTGCAGGGCATGGCGCGACATCACAGTCGCCCCCGCGTCGCCGGTGTGGCGCAGTACCTTCAGGCCGGGCAATGTGATGTCTGGCAAGAATGGCCCGAAGGTGGCGTTGTCGTCCAGCACCTGAAGCGTCAGCGCATCGACCGTCGGCATGCGCGACTGCGCCTGTGCGGGAGAAAGGGCGAGGGCGGTCAGGCCGGCCGCAGCACCGCCGATGAACATGCGTCGACTGACGGTCGAACGGGGCTGTGCAACAGGCGCATCCATCGGCTGAGTCCTTGACCGCAATCGCGTTGGGTACAGGTTGCCGCGAACGCTACGAAAAGGCGAGCGAAAGCATTCGCCGTCTAATGCAGCTTCGCGATCCCCAGCCCGTCGAGCTTCGCGCGGTCCTTTACCGATTCCTCGCTGCGGGTCAGCGCCTTGGCGATGGACCTCAGCGGCATCCCCTTTTTTGCCAGCGCGTGGAGTTTCTGGATCTCCGCAGTCGTCCACGGCTGGCGATGCCGTTCGAAGCGTTCGCCGCTCATACCGGCGACCACTCACCTTCTGCTTCGCCGGCATCCCTTGCGACCTGTTCGGGCTTGGGGATGGCGTCGCTCAGCCGGTTGAGAACATCTTCGATCCCCTCGCCGCCCGCGCCCGACAGCGGCATGATTTCCGCTTTGGTTGCGCGTTTCAGCTTGGTGGCGATCTTTTTCAGTTCTGCCGGTTCCACCGCGTCGATCTTGTTGAGGCCGATCACTTCCGGCTTGTCGATCAGGCCCGCGCCATAGATGTCGAGTTCCTTGCGGACCGTGCGCCACGCGCCGACCGGATCGTCACCGGTCGCGTCTATGAGGTGGAGCAGCACCCGGCATCGCTCGATATGGCCGAGGAACCGGTCGCCGATGCCCGCACCGTCCGCAGCACCCTCGATCAGGCCGGGGATGTCGGCGACCACGAATTCGCGGTGTTTGTGCGTGACCACGCCCAATTGCGGACGGACGGTGGTGAAGGGATAGGCGCCGACCTTTGCATTGGCATTGGTCACGGCGTTGATGAAGGTCGACTTGCCCGCATTAGGCAGGCCGAGCAGCCCGACATCGGCGAGTAGCTTCAGCCGCAACCAGACGGCTGCCTCTTCCCCGGGCCAGCCGGTGCCGTGCTGGCGCGGGGCACGGTTGGTCGATGTCTTGTAACTGGCATTGCCACGCCCGCCATCGCCGCCGCGCAGGAAGATGCGGCGCTCGCCCGCCTTGGTGAAGTCGGCGAGGACGTGTTCCTTGTCCTCGCTCAGCACCTGCGTACCGACGGGGACGCGGATCACGAGGTCGCGTCCGCCCGCGCCGGTCATGTTGCTGCCCGCACCGCCCTTGCCACGGGGCGCGCGGAAATGCTGGGTGTAGCGAAAGTCGATGAGGGTATTCAGGCCTGGCACAGCCTCGATAATGATGTCGCCACCCTTGCCACCGTTGCCGCCGTCGGGGCCGCCGTATTCGATAAATTTTTCGCGCCGGAACGCGACCGCACCGGGGCCACCCGCGCCGGAGGACATGTAGACTTTTGCTTGGTCGAGAAAATGCACTTGAAAACCTTACCCGTTCGCCCTGAGCTTGTCGAAGCCTGTCCTGAGCTTCGCCGAAGGGGGCAGTCGTATTTGTGTTGAGGTTGCGCCGACGGACTGGGCTTCGACAGGCTCAGCCCGAACGATTCAAAGGAGCGATGCCATCCGCGACTGGACGCCGGGAGAAGCCATCAATTGCTTGTGGGCGATATCGCGGGCTGCCTCGCGGGGCAGGCCGAGCGCATCGGCCATCGGCTTGCCGAGCAGCGCATCGCCCAGCGCCATCAGAACCAGCGTCAGCGTGTCCTCACGGATCAGGCCGTCTTCATTTTCGTCCGCGAGCTCGTCGACCAGGTTGTGGATCGCCGACAAAATCGGGTCGAGCGCATCATGGTTGCCGGACATGATCATCCATGTCGCAAGTGCCCCGGCGCCTTGCTGGTCGAAGGCGTCGAACGTCATATCTACGATCAGGCGGGTGTCGGCCTCGCCGCGGCGTGCGCTCAGCACCGCGTCAGCAATGCTTTCGCACACGGAATTGGCGAGCATCGCGGCCAACGCTTTCTGCAAGCCGAGTGCCGACCCGAAATGGTGGAGCACGTTGGCATGGGTGCGTCCGACCTTCGCTGCAACGGCTTTCAGGGTTACGGCCTGTGGCCCTTCCGAGATGAGGATCGTGCGCGCCGCTTCAAGCGCGACGGTACGGCTCTCATCAGGGGACAGGCGTTTACGTTCTATTGACATTAGTGTAAGTAAGCTCTATTCAGGGTCAAACAGGAGCCCTTAGCATGGCACACGCAAAAACGCCTACCGATCTGACCATCACCCCGCGCGACCGCCGTTTCGGGCGCGACATGACGCAAAAGCGCTGGTGGCTGGGCGACGATCCCGTCGGCTCTGCGTTTCATAACGCGCTGTCGATCACCTTCCCGCGCGGCGAGGCTTTCTTCGTCGAATCGGTGAAGGTGTTCCGCGATGGCGCACCGCCCAAGCTGGCACAGGAAATCCGCGCTTTCGTCATGCAGGAAGTCATGCACAGCCGTGAACATGTGTCGTTCAACCAGCGCGTCACCGATGCGGGGTATGAGATTGCGCACCTTGAACAGGTCGTGGCCGACAGTCTGGAGCTGACCAAGGGGCGACCGCAGATTCTGAACCTCGCGGTCACAATGGCGCTCGAGCATTATACCGCGATGATGGCGCACCAGATGCTGACCGACCGGCGCGTGTTCGCAGGGGCCGATCCGGAGCTCGTCCAGATGTGGAAATGGCACGCGATCGAGGAGATCGAGCACAAGGGCGTCGCGTACGATACCTGGATGCACGCGACCCGCGAGTGGAGCCGGTGGAAGCGCTGGAAAGTGAAGTCGATCATGATGCTTATCGTCAGCAAGAACTTCTGGACCCGACGGTGGGAAGGCACGCTCGACTTGCTTGCTCAGGACGGCATCACCGGCTGGCGGGCCAAGGCACGGCTCGCCTGGTATTTGGTCGGAACGCCGGGACCGTTGCGGCGCCTGTTCCCGGCCTGGATCGCGTACTTCCTCCCCGGCTTTCACCCCTGGAACCATGACGACCGCGCGCTGATCGGCAAGTACGAGAGCGATTACAGTGCTGCCGTGATGCCGAACAGCGCACTGGCTGCCTGACCAACCTACTTGCGCCCGGCAACAAGTCGGGCGAGGCTTACGGCATGGAACTGCAACCCACTTTGTCCACCGACCGTCTGATCCTGCGGCCGATCGGAATGCGGGATTGGGAGGCCTATGCAGCAATGTGGCTCGACCCGCGCGTGACCGCGTTCATCGGCGGCTCGCCACGCCCGCGCGAAGTTGCCTGGCCAAAATTCGGGCAGGCGGCGGCCATGTGGAGCCTGTTCGGTTATGGCAACTGGTCGGTGATCGACCGCGCGGACGACACATATATGGGTGTCTGCGGATTTGCGGTTTACGAACGCGGCATTCCCGAACTCGAGGGGTTTCCCGAGGCGGGCTGGGCGTTTGCCGCTGCCAGCTGGGGTAGGGGCGTTGCGTCGGAAGCGATTGCCGCGATCCACCATTGGGCAGACGCTGCAGGCCACGGCCAGACCCGCTGCCTGATCGACGACGGTAATATCGCGTCGATCAGGGTTGCGGAACGGGTCGGTTACGTGCCTTTCGCGACGATCCCGGGCGAACGGCGTGTGTTCAGGCGGCAAGCGCCATCGAAGGGGTGAGAGCCATCGTGTAGCTCGCGCATGGCAACGTCCTGCGCCGCGCTGTGCAGACACGCGATTCGACCCGGCCTGTGGGCACAAAGCCAAGCTTGCGCAGCACGCGCCCCGAAGCGGGATTTTCGATGAAGTGCGCCGACACCAACCGGTCGAGCCGCAACGAATCCCGTGCCGCCGCGACCAATGCGCGGCCAGCCTCTGTCGCATAGCCGCGGTTCCACATCGAGGGCACGATCCAATAGCCGAGTTCGAATTCGCTCCCGCGCCCGGCAATGCCCACACCGCCGATCAGCCGCGGAGAGCCGGACGTCCGCAGATAGATGAGCAAATCTGACTCATGCGATGACCGTTCGCGCCCCAAATGCGCAACAGCATCGCCAAGGGCATAGGGCCACGGCGCACGGGCAAGCGTCATCACGACGTCCTCGCGTGCGAAGGCGTCGTGGAGTTCGGGCGCGTCCTCGACCCAGCCGGGCCGCAGCAGCAGGTTTTCGGTTCTGATGAACACCGTATCTCTCCTCAGCGAGCCGATACCCCGAATACGTGACGGGACAGCGACAGATTGCGTCAGGGAGATAAGAAAAAGGGAGCTCGGGGGTGACCCTTACTCCCTGCGACCTGGCTTGCCAGGTCTTCGGGTCACCCTTTGGGCGACCCGGTAATCGGACCGCCGGTTATTCGGCCGCAGCCGCCATAATCGTGTCGACCGACACATACTTTCGGCCTTGCTTGCCCTCATGGAATGCCACGCGGCCCTCGACGAGCGCGAACAGCGTGTGGTCTTTGCCACAACCGACGTTGCGGCCCGGCCAAACGCGGGTGCCGCGCTGACGGACGAGAATGTTGCCGGCGAGCGCATGCTCTCCGCCGAACTTTTTCACACCAAGGCGACGACCGGCCGAATCACGACCGTTACGCGATGAACCGCCAGCTTTCTTATGTGCCATCTGAAATTACTCCGCGGTCTTCTTGGCGGCCGGCTTTGCAGCGGCCTTCTTGGGGGCGGGGGCCTTTTCGGCCTTCGGTGCGGCGTCAACCTTGGGTGCGGGCGCTGCTTCGATGGCTTCTGCCTTCGGAGCGGCTTCCTTCTTCGCCTTCTTCTCCTCAGCGGCACCGACGCTTACGATCTGGAGGATCGTGTGCTGCTGGCGATGGCCGTTGCGGCGGCGATAGTTATGGCGACGCTTCTTCTTGAAGACGATGACCTTGTCGGCCTTCGCCTGCGCGATGATCTCGGCGGCGACGGTCAACCCGGTTTCACCGGTCGACGTGAACAGCACATCGCCCAGCGTCACACGCGCGCCAGCTTCACCGTCCATGCGGTCAACGACGATCTTGTCTCCTGCGGCAACGCGATACTGCTTGCCGCCCGTGCGCACGATAGCGAACATGGCTCTCACTTTAAGTCAAAAAGATTTGTCCCGAGGAGCGAACCCGCCGGGAAAGACGGAGCCGATACGGTCGGGGGCTGCCGCTGTCAAGGTCGTAACCCCGGCCAAAAGCGACCGGCAAGCGACTCTTTCGCAAGAATCTTGTTGGAGCCGTCCTTCAGTGGCGCCGTACAGCCTTCAACGGATAGCGCACGCCGTCGAATTCATCGAACATGCCCGCAATGCCGGGGTGTTCGACCGGCTCTTCGCTGTCGTCGGGGATCAGGTTCTGCTGACTGACATAGGCAACGTAGCTGCTGTCGGCATTTTCGGCGAGCAGATGGTAAAAGGGCTGATCCTTCGGCGGACGCATCGCCTCGGGAATCGATTCGTACCATTCCTCGCTGTTCGCGAAGACGGGATCGACATCGAAAATGACGCCGCGGAACTCGAAATGACGATGCTTCACGACTTCGCCGATACCGAACTGCGCGCGCGAGACCGGGGGAAGGGACGTCGGGCCGGAAACTGTGGTCTGGGTGTTCATAACCGACAATTTAGGGTGTCTGGGCGGCTTGGCAAGCGCCCCAACAGCCGTTATGCGCCCGCCCTTCGATCGCGCCGGTGCCAAATGGCACGCGTTCCTCTGCGGAGAGGTGGCTGAGTGGTCGAAAGCACCGCACTCGAAATGCGGCGTGCCCGCGAGGGTACCCAGGGTTCGAATCCCTGCCTCTCCGCCACCGAGTCATCATCTCCACGCGCCGCCCAACATTTTCACGGAAAATGCCGCCTTTGCGCGGCCATTTCTCTGATGTAGGGTACCTGTAGAAAACCAGCTAGCGTTGATTTCAGAGATATTCCGGGAGTTTTCTCTGAGCCCACCAGCGGAGGTACCCTTTTCGAACGCTCGCCAGTTTGACCCGGCAAGTTCCCTGATCTCGGGCAATAAACAGGGAACTTCATAATAATTGCGGCCCGCGACCGCATTACGGCATCGGTAAACTGGCGCATTTGCGCGGTTCTGTCAGATCTGCGTGGCAGTCCGGGCCGGTGGCTGATATCTTTGCGCGATGAGCCGCAAATCGAGAGCGAAGCCGCCAAGCCCGTTTCGGGGATTTAACTCGTCGCCTGAGATCATCCGCCTTGTGGTGCTCATGTATGTGCGGTTTCCGCTCTCGCTGCGGAATGTAGAGGATCTTCTGTTCGAGCGGGGCATCGATCTCTGCCACGAGACCGTACGATTCTGGTGGAATCGCTTCGGTCCGATGTTCGCAGGCGACATCCGTCGCAAACGCGTCGGCCACATGCGCGGGTTCCGCCACTGGCGCTGGCATCTTGATGAGATGTTCGTGAAGATAAACGGCGAGACGCATTATCTTTGGCGCGCTGTCGATCACGAAGGCGAAATCCTCGAGAGCTACGTGACCAAAAAGCGGGACAAATCAGCAGCTCTTGCCTTTATGAAGAAGACGCTGAAGCGCCACGGTCGGGCCGAGGCGATCGTGACCGACGGGCTTCGATCTTACCCCGCAGCGATGCGCGACCTAGGCAATCTCGACCGCCGCGAGATGGGCCAATGGCTCAACAATCAGGCAGAGAACAGCCATTTGCCATTCCGACGACGAGAGCGTGCAATGCTCAGATTTCGACAGATGAAATCGCTTCAAAAGTTCGCCTCGGTCCATGCCAACATCGGCAATCACTTCAGCCTTGAACGCCACCTCATTGATCGTCTGACCTACAAACGGCGCCGCTCAGCGGCGCTCACCGAGTGGCGCCAGCTCGCTAATTAAGTTATAAGCATCAAAGATCGAACCGCATCGTGGAGAGACCCGTTCGCAGAAGACTGACAGCACCCACGGGCGACTTCGCTCAGTGATCCCCAGTCGCGCTCGTTCCAGCGGATGACCCCGTCCTCGCCGATGATCACGACATGAGTACGACCCTGCCATGCCCGCACCAGCCGCATGCCGGATTGCACAGGAGCGCTCACGGTCTTCGCCCGCGCCAGCTGCCCGAGCTTCTGCTGGGTCACCCGCGACAGTCCGCCGAACGCGCGCGCCTGCAGCTCGTAACCAAGAGCCAGTTGCAGCATGGCAGGGCTGACCCGTGGCACCACCGGTCCCACGACCGCCACCCACTGTTCTCGCAACTGCGCCGGCGACAAGGTCGCCAGCGCCGCCAGTTGCGCATCTAGCGCCGCCATCAGGCGACGCTCGCAATGCGATACATACTCACACCATCGACCTTCACCTTGTCGATGACGTGGCCCTTCTTGCGCAGACCCGTCAGCGCGGCCCGCGTCGTGTGCGGCAGCCAACTGGTGGCCGCGACCAGATCGCCCAGCGTTGCGCCGTCCGCGCGCTGAAGCAGAGTGATGACGGTGGCGGTCTTGCTGACAACCGCGGGTGCAGCAGGGACTGCTGCCGGGGCAGGGGGCATGGTGGTAGGTTTGGCATTTGCCATGGGTGTTCTCCGGTTGAGGGAGAAGCACCGTGCCGCTCCCACCAGCCAGAGCCCCGTCAGTCACGCCTGACCGGGGCAGCAGCCGCGCACCCGCGGCTGCGATTCTTGAGCAGCGTGTTGCTCTGGTGAGGAGGGAAGTCGAATGGTTTGTGCTTGGCAAATTAAACTGACAGCGCCGCGCTCGCGACCTGCGGCCCGCAATCTCGCCACGATCCTCCGCGAAGTCGCGGCCTCCTAGGGCCTGGCGTTCAGGGCACGACGATCTGCCGGATCGCCTCCCCGTTCGCGAGAATGTCGAGCAGGCCATTGATCTCGCTCAGCGGACTGACCGAACTCAACAGCCGCTCGACCGGCAGCCGGCCCGCGCGCCACAGCGCGATGTAGCGCGGGATGTCGCGCTGTGGCACGGTCGATCCCATATAGGAGCCGATGAGACTCTTGCCGTCGGCCGCCAGCGATAGCGCCGGGATATCGAACCGCTCGGCGGGATTGGGCAAGCCGACGGTAACGATACGCCCGCCGCGTCGGACCATCGCATAGGCTTCGGCCAGGACCTCTCCCTTGCCGACCGTTTCGATCACGACGTCCGGGCCGCCGTCGGGAAACAACAGCGGGAACCGCTCAGCCACCTCGCCAGGTGCGATCGCGATCACATCGAGGCTGGCGGCGATCTCGCGCTTGGCTGCTGACGGATCTACGGCCACGAGCTTCGCGCCGCCGGTCGCGCGTGCAGCGAGCAATGCCGAGAGGCCGACCCCGCCCAAACCGTAGATCACGACATTCTCGCCCGGACGCATCTGTGCCGAGTTCATCACCGCGCCCGCGCCGGTTAGCACGGCGCAACCGAACAGTGCTGCGATATGTGCGGGGACGTCCGCATCGACCTCTACCGCCGAATGGCGATCGACGACAACATGGGTGGCGAATGCCGATACACCCAGATGGTGATGGACCTCGCCGCAAGGTCCGTGCAGCCGTCGGCCGCCCTTCAGCAGCCTACCCTCGCCATTGGCCTTGGCAGCCGGCCCGCACATATAGGGTTCGCCGGCCCTGCAGCGCGCACATTCGCCGCAGGATGGCAGGAACACCAGAATCACCCGATCGCCGATCGCGAAGCCGCTGTCGTCGAGCGAACCCAGCGCCTCGACGATCCCGGTAGCCTCATGGCCGATTGCCATCGGCATCGGCCGCGGGCGATCACCATTCACCACGGACAGGTCGGAATGGCACAGGCCCGCCGCATCGATCCGGACAAGCAACTCGCCGGGCCGCGGCGGATCGAGACTGAGCGTGACCAACTCGAGCGGGGGATGAGTAGCGTAGGGCCGCAGATTATCGCCGGATCGCCGAAGAACGACCGCAGTGATGTCCATCAGTTCGCCTTGGCCCATTTCTCCTCGAAGTCCCAGACTTCGCGGAAGCCGATCATCCCGGAGAAGGTCCTGAAGTCAAACATCGGCACGTCCGCCGGTTCGCCGTCGCCATCATCACGCAGGCGGATCAGTGCGGTCTCGATAGCCGAGGCGGCGACGAGGCTCGTCAGCGACGGATAGATCGAAAAGGCGTAGCCGACGTCGCGGAGCACATCGGCCTTTACCACCGGGGTCAGCCCGCCATTGGCCATGTTCGCCATGACCGCCTCACCGACGCCGAAAGCGGTCCTTAGTTGAGCGCATATTGAACGCAGATGTGCCACCGCCACCGCAAAATTTCACTTGTTCAGATCCGGGTAGTTCATGCGACGATCAAAAACGGTCTACTATTTCGGTGTCGATCCTTCACGAACTATGGGTTTGCGGTGAACGCGATCTCAAATTGTGCGCCGTTCGCGCGTCGGGCGATTATAAGGTTTGAACCATGACACGTGGCAATGGCAGCAACGATTGCCAGCCCCAGTCCGGTTCCACGTCGCTTCGTTGATGCGTCCGACCGTTCAAAAGGCTTGGTCAGTACCTCGACCATTGCAGGGTCGATGCCGGGACCGTCATCTTTCACTTGTAGCCACACCTGTCCTTCGAGCATAGATTTCACTAGCACGTCGATCACCGTTCCCGGGTCGGTATGAACGAGCGAATTTTCGAGCAAATTTGCCACAAGCTGCCCAAGCAGGTCACTATCCCCGATAACAAAAAGCCCCGATGGACAATCGGCTCGCAATACACGGCCCGATTCTTCGATTTCGGCGCGATAGGCGTCTGCCACGCGTTCGACGAGAGCGCCAAGGTCAAGGCGAACAAAACGCGCGCGAGGCGTGCCGGCTTCTACTTCGGCAAGCCGCAGCATGGCATCAAATCGGCGGATGGCCTGATCAATGGCCGCATCTGCCGCATCAATATGCGCGGTCCCAACGGTCGAAGACGTCCGTGCCGCGTCGAGATGCTGGCGAACGTGCGTCAACGGCGTTCGAAGTTCATGTGCGATGTCGGCAGACAGGCGTCGCTGGACGCTCACGAGCGACTCTATCCTGTCCAGCATGGCGTCGATGCCGCGCCCAAGGGTTTCGATATCGTTATTCGCGTTCGGAACGGCACGGACGCGCGCATCGAGTGCTCCGGCAGCAACCCGTTCGACCGTTGCCACGATCGCGTCGAAACGCTGGAGACTACGGCGTGTAATCCAGACTCCGACTATTAGGCCAATCGCTAGCGCAAGTGCACTCCAGCCAAGCAGTGTTTCAATCGACTGTTTGCGCAAAGCGTCAGCGGCCTGGATATCCTGCCCAACGACAATGCGTGCGCCATTCGTCGCAAGCAGCGTGAGTGCAAGGACGCGACCACCATTCACATCGAAGACATGCCAGCCAGATCTTGCGGGAGCGGCGGGTAAATCCCCGGCCACGACACGTCCTCCAGAATCGGTCAGGCGATATTCGAGTGCGCCGGGCCGCTTTGCTCGTGATGCAACCGCTGCTGCGGCCTCATTCAACCCTTCGGCTGAGAGCTCCTGCCCGATGGCATCCGCCTCGACCGCGATGCGCGCGCGGATTTCCCCCTCGACCGCAGCGCGTGTCCCATACCAAGTGGCAGTCACGGCGCCTATCATTGCGAGCGCAAGCAGCGCGGCTTGCGCAACGGCCAAGCGGAAACTGGTCGCGCGCCAAAGCTGCCTAAGCCCTTGCCGCATAACCCACTCCTCGCACAGTGCGGATCAGAGGATCTCTTCCAGGAAGATCGATCTTGGCGCGTAGACGGCTGATGTGGCTTTCGATGAGATTTGTCCCCGGATCAAACCGGATGCGCCACACTTTTTCCAAGAGCATGGTGCGGCTCAACACATCGGGCGATGCTTCGAGCAAAGCCTCGAGCAACTCGAATTCGCGAAGTTGCAAGGAGATCGGCAACACTCCGCGCCTCACCTCGCGCGTGATGCGGTCGAGAACGAGATCGGCGAGAGCCAAACGGGCAAGAGGAGCAGCGGCAACCCGTCGCCCGAGTGCTTCAACACGTGCCACGAGCTCGGCGATCGAAAAGGGTTTGACGAGATAATCGTCGCCGCCGCTTTCGAAGCCCGCAACCCGGTCCTCGACCAATCCCATCGCAGTCAGGAACAGGACCGGGGTCGTCGTACCATTTTCCCGCAACGATTTCACCAGTGCGAGTCCATCGCCGTCGGGCAACATCCGGTCAACGAGCAGTACGTCGAAACGTGCTTGCTGCACGGCTTCGCACGCAGCCGATACCGTGCCCACCGCTGCGATGTCGTGGTCGCGCGCCACAAGGCCTTCGACAACGAAACTCACTGTTTGCGCGCTGTCCTCGACCAGAAGTACGCGCACGGTTTACCCCTTCGTTGCGGCACCGCCATGGCGATAGCGCAGAATGAGGGCGGGCAGAAGCAGCAGACTCATGATTGTCGATGTAAACAGGCCGCCGAGGATGACGATTGCCATCGGCCCCTGAACCTCGCGTCCCGACTGCCCCGCCTCTACCGCGAGGGGCAGCAGGCCGAGCGCGGTCACGATTGCCGTCATCAGGATCGGAATCAGGCGCTCCTGTGCTGCCCGGATGATGGTGGCAAGATCGAACGGAGAACCTTCCTCGGCAACCAGATGATCGACGTGCGATACGAGGAGGATGGCGTTCCGCGCCGCAATGCCGAACAGCGTGACAAAGCCGACCAGCGCGCCAAGCGACAGCACGCCGCCGGTCAGCGCCACGGCAACGACACCACCTGCAAGGGCAAATGGGGTCCCCGCAAGGATCAGCGCCGCAGCCCGCAGGCCGCCGAATGCGAGCACCAGCAAGGCCAGGATGCCAATCGCCGCCGCCGCAACGTTGATCGCAATCTGGCGTGTCGCCGCCGCTTGCCCGGCGGCCTCGCCCGTAAAACTGAGCGAAACGCCGGGCGGTAATTTGACCCTGGCGGCGATCGCGCGCTGTGCGGCCATGACAAACCCGGCAACGTCTCGACCGGTCGGATTGGCGGTCACGACCTGTCGCCGCTGGCCCCCCTCCCGCGCGATCAGACTGCGTCCCTCGACGAGGTCGATGTTCGCGATATCGCCCAGCTTGGCGAGTGTGCCGTCGCTTCCCCGCACGGGGACATCTGCAATGCTTTCGGGATCGCGTGCGGCATCTGGCGGCAGCACCACCGCGACATCGGTCACCCGGTCACCTGCCGCCACTTGCGCGGCGTTACGGCCCTGAAACGCGGATTCTATCGCATCGTCGGCATCGGTTGGTCCGACACCGCGTAGCGCCATCCGGTCGGGATCGAGACGGATCCGGAGCGTCGGTGTCCCGGGCGGTGATTTCATTGCAACATCGGCAGCACCGGGCACGGCAGCAACCACGCGCACGATTTGTGCCGCAGTACGGTCGAGCTGGTCGAGATCGGGACCGTAGACATTGATGGCGACCGCCGCCGTTTCGCCCGACAGCGATTCGCCTATCCGGTCACCAAGGAAAGTAAGCGCTTCGGACGTAATCGCCGGATAGCGCGCCAGTACGGCACGAATCCGTGCAAGAGCAACATCCTCGCGCGTACCGCCGACATCGGGCTTCAATTCCAGATGGATTTCGCTGCGGTTCGGACCGAACGGATCCTCGCCGGCCTCGGCCCGACCGATCTGGTGCGAAACCGTCGCAACGTCGGGTATGGCAAGCAACTCGTGCGACAGCCGCATGCCCGTGCTCCGCATCCAGTCGAGCGACGCGCCTGGCGGCCCGTTGATCGCCAACACATAATGCCGTTCGCGAAATTGCGGCAACAGCTCGGCCCCGAACAGCGAGGCACCGAGGAGCGCGAGCACACCGGTCGCCGCTGCAATAGTAACGACCCGGTCGGGCTGCGCGCACACACGGGTCAGCCAGTCTCCGAGGCGCAGCTTTGCCCGTGTCAAGACTGCGGCTTCGGGCAAGGCGTCGTGCTGCGCGAGCAACAGCATCGCGAGCGCCGGCGTAACGGTCGAGGCGACCGCGAGAGAGGCTATGACCGCAAGCGTAAATGACAGCGCAAGCGGTGCGAAAAATGCCCCTTGCAGCCCCGTCAGGAACAGAATCGGTGCGATAGTCAGGGCCAGAACATAGGTCGCATACACGACGGGTGCGCGCACTTCGACCGAGGCAGCGACAATCGTCTCGGCTCGATCGACGCTATTCGTTCGCAAGCGGCGCACGATATTTTCGATATCGACGATCGCATCATCGACCACAACACCCAGCGCCACCGCAAGCCCGCCGAGCGTCATCGTGTCGATGTTCATTCCCATCCGGTCGAGGACGATAAGCGCCGCGAGCAGGGACACCGGGATCGAGACGAAGGTGATCAGCGCGACGCGCGCGTTGCGCAGAAAGGCAATGAGGACGAACCCGATCAGCAGTGCTCCGATCACCAGATCCCGGACAATGCCGCCCAGTCCAGCCTCGATGAAGTTTGCGGGACGATGCAGCGCGGGATAGATTTTTACGCCCTGCGCCTCGAGTGCCGGTCGCAGCTCGGCAAGGGTGGCCTCGACCGCGCGCGTCGCCTGGAGCGTGTTCGCCCCATATTGGCTCGCTGTCGAGATCAGAACTCCGGGTCGTCCCATGATCAGCGCGTCGCCGAACTTCGGCGTCGGTGCAGCAACGACATATGCCACATCGGCAATCCTGACCGCAGGGCCTGTACCGCCAGCAATCAGCGCGGCGCCAATTGCCTTGGCATCCAGCCCGCCGACGCCTGGTTCAATCAGAATGCGTTGTTCAGGCGTATCGACAAAGCCGCCGCCACGCACTGCCGTCATCGCCGCCGCCGCATTGGCAACATCGGTCACCGATAGGTTGCGGGCTGCCAGTTCTGCGAGTTTGACGCGAATCTCGATGCGCCGTTCCTCGCCGCCATATATGACGGCGCGCGCCACGCCGGGCGTTGCCAACAAACGTGGCCGGACCGTCCACTGGACCAGGTCGCGCAGCTGGAGCGGTGTCAACCGGTTGCTGACGAAGCCGACTTTCAGCAAGTCCATGGTCGAGGATGTCAACGGGCTAACACGCGGCGTCGCCACGGTTGCAGGTAAGCGGCCTGCAAGCTCGCCCAACGCCTCCGTCACGACCTGACGCGCCCTATAGGGATCGCTGCCGTCGCGGAACTGAACGGTGACGACCGACAACCCTTGTGTCGATTCCGACCGCACCGACGCGACGCCGTTCGCGCCATTGATTGCGCCCTCGATCGGGCGGGTTACCAGCGCCTCGACCTGATCGGCGGCCAAACCAGGAGCTTCGGTCTGTATCGATGCTTGGGGCGGCACGAAATCGGGAAAAACATCGTACCGTGCAGTCTGGACCGTGGCGACGCCGAACGCTGTCAACAGTAAAGCCGCCAGCACGACCATCCACGGGTGGACAACGCTCCAACGGACGATCCGCGTCAGCATTACTCGTCTTCGCCTGCGCCGCCGCCACGTTCGATGCCGAGTAACGCGCCCGCGCCCTCGACTGCGATCACGTCGCCTGCATGCAGATCACCTCCCGTGACCAGCCAGCCAGTCTCTGCCGGTTGCCCGTCGGTCAGCTCAACCCTTTCGAAGCTCCCGTTCGCGGCACGGCGGTAGGCCCAGCGCGTACCCTGCCAGCGCACGATCGCTCCCCGCGGAACAAGGACGCCGTTGGTGGCTGGACCCTGTGCAACGATTGCGGGCACGACCCGTCCGCTGAGCAACTGCCGCGCAAAAGGGCCGCGTACGATGGCGAGCGCACCCGCTGTCTGGAGCTTGCTGTCTGCTGCTGCGGCGGAGCCGATCGTGCGGACAATCGCTCGTGCGTTGCCGTCTTCCAACCGGACGGTGCTACCGAGTGCCAATGCGGCGCCCTGGATATCGATCCGTACAAGCGCTGCGCCCGCTGTTGCTACATCGGCAACGAGGCTACGGATGCCGCCGGAACCGAGCTGCGACAGGCCAGGACCATATTCAAACGCAACCCGATGGCGCGATGCTGATGCCTTGGCACGGTCTGCGATTGCCTGCGCACGTGCCGCCTCCACCGCACGCAGCGACGCGCTCTGGTCGGCGCGATAAAGGATGGTAAGTCGCTCGACTTCGGCCTGGGATGCGGCAGCGGCCGCGACGTTTGCCTGGACCTCGGCGTCGATCGCGGCGAGCGGACCGACGTCGAGCGCGCGGGCAAAGCCGCGGGTTTCGACATGGGTGCTTCCCGCCGTCAGCGTGGCGGTACGGACGCCAGAGCGCGCCGCCGCAGCGCCGTCCAGCGTTATTCCTTCCACTGCCGGTGTGGCAACGGTTGAAGGCTTCTCTAGCTCAGGGGTGGATGTCGGCATGACGCCGGTCAAATAAAGCCCCGCGGCAACGACACCACCACCGATTGCCGCCCAGGCAACGGGCGCGAGACGGTTCATGGGCCGGGCGTCCGGTTGATAATCATTGTTTCAGGCCCCTCCTGTGGACGGCGCAAGGCATCGTCGAGAGCCGCATCAGCGGCATGGACGCGAGCAAGCGCATCAAGTTCGGACAAACGCGCGGCTGCAAGTCCCCCCTGCGCGGCCGCCCAGTCGGTTCGGTCGATGGCGCCGGACGTCAATTCGGCATCAGCGTGATTGGCAAGGCGACGGGCGATCACGAGTTCGCCGTTATGCACGGCGGCGAGTGCCGCACGGGCCGCTTCGGCTTCGCGTGCCGCCATGTCGATTGCCCCTCCCGCCGATGCCACCAACGCCTCGATCCGTGCCCCTGCCTCGCTGCGTCGTGCCTCGGCAGCGGTGATCGCGCGGCGATTGAGGTCGAGTGGCGGCAACGCCAAGCCAACCGAAAGGGGCAGTTTCACCAGCCCTCGTTCCCATGTGTAGCCGGGGGCGATGCTGATCGCGGGGAATTGCTTGGCGACCTCACCGCGAAGGTCTGCTTCACTCTGGTCATAGGCAGCCATGCCCTTCAGAATATCGGCTCGTCCTACAATCGCGCCAATCCGAGCCGAGGCGTTAAGTGGGGGGATGGGAACCGCCGTGTCGAATCCCGTCCACTCGAACGTGACACCCGCCAGTGCAACCGCCGGCAAACCGACAAGCGTGGCAATTTTTGCAATTTCGGCGTCGCCTTGAACGCGCGCCCCGTCCCGGCGTCGAAGGGCATCGGAGAGGTCGGCGCGGACGCGCTCGAGTTCCGTTCGCGATGCTTCGCCAGCTTCGACACGGCGCGACATCGCGTCGAAATGACGCTGCCGAAGCGCGAGCAGATTATCGAGCACAGCCAGCTGTCGGTCAGCGACAAAATGTGCCGCCAGGGCGCGGACGACCGCCATTCGTGCTGTCCAAATTGTCTCGACATAATCGTAACGCGCGATTTCGACGGCAAGATCTGCATTATCGAGCCGCGCGGCGCGTCGTCCGCCTCGGTCGATCGGCACATCGATCGCACCGCCAAACAACCAGGGTGACGGGTCCGGCGCAGCACCCGCATATTCGCTTGTCAGCGTCAGCGTTGGCCCCGTTGCTGGAGACCGTGCGCTGCGCGCCGCTGCGGTGGCGGTCGTCAAAGCCTTGCGTGCCGCGAGAACATCCGGATTTCCGATGATGATTGCCGCGAACAGCGTCAGCCGATTCCACCGGGCCGGATCGAAGTGAATACCGGGCGCAATGCGGGTAAGCTCCGCACCGATTGCGACATTGTCGATTTCCCGCGCAGCCTGTGCCGTCGCGATCGTGGTCGGCAAAACCGGCTGTGCGGCATAGTGTACGCATCCCGAAAGGAGTGCCACCGCCGCCAGCAGAGCTAAGGCTTGACGCCCAGGATTAAAGAACCGCCTCGGCCACATTTCTTCGTCATATGCAAAGCGCCGCTCCTCGGGCGACATTGGGAATTCCCAATGTTTGGAAAGGTCTCTGCCCAATCGGAGCGAAGCGCAACGAATCCAGACAGATGGCCGGGAGAAAAATATTTCTGTCAAAAAAATGCCCCGAAATCGTCATTCAATAGTCACTGAAACAGCACCGAACCGTCATCGACCAAATCTAGCCGCGCCCTCACCGGAACGCACTCCGGCATTAGCATATCGGGGGACAACATGCGTCGCGCTCACTCTTGGCTGCTGGCCGGCACCGCATTTGGCATCAGCGTATCGATTGCCGGCGCTGCTTATGCAACCGAGGCGCCCGCCGCGGCTGTCGATAGCGAAAACACCGACATTGCCGAGGGTTCGACGATCATCGTGACGGCGACCAAGGCGAACGAGATTGCGCCGGTGACCGCGTCGCTCCAGACGACTCAACCGCAATCCATCGTGTCGCGCTCGTTTATTCAGGATTCGTTGCCGACGACCGCCGATTTCAACCAGGTCGCGCTGATCGCGCCGTCGGTTTCCAACTTCGGCGGCAACAACGGTGTCGGCCTGTCGGAATCGAAAGCACAGATCCGCGGCTTTCAGGACGGCGAGTACAACATCACTTATGACGGTGTGCCTTTCGGGGACCAGAATGATCCGACGCACCATTCGAACACCTTCTGGCCATCCAACACTATCGAAACGCTTGTCGTCGATCGCGGTCCCGGCAACGCGAGCCCGCTCGGCATTGCGACCTTTGGCGGCAACATCAACCTGTTCAGCCGCGTCCCGCGCGAAGAAATGGGCGTCGAATTGCTGGGCAGCTATGGCACGTTCAACACCTATGTCGGACAGGCCGTGTTGCAGTCCGGCGCCATCGAGGCGCTCGGCGGCACTAAGTTCGTCGTAAGCGCCCAATATGTGAATTCGGACGGTGCGTTGAGCAACGAAAAGTACAAGCAGCTTAATTTTTACGCCAAAGCCGTGATCCCGATCAGCAGCGACGTGACGCTCAGCCTCATCGCAACCGCCAACCGCAATGTGTTCAACCAGTCGGACAACGATGGCATTACGCTGGCGCAGGTCGCCAAGTTCGGCCAGCATTATGCCTTGTCAAACGATCCGCTGCGGCAAGACTATTTCGGTTATAACAACACGACCAAGACGACCGATTTCTACATCGCCCGCCTCGATGCGAAGTTCGCGCCCAACAGCGAGTTTACGAACAGCGCCTATACCTACAAGTACGACAACGAGACGCTGTCGGGACTCGATACGACGCAGGACGGCTTGATTGCGGGCCAGACGCCCGGAGCCTTGGTCGGTGCCACCACGACCGTTAACAAAGTGAAATTTTCTGCGACCGGCCCTTCGGTCTTCGGCGTACCCGGTTATACCAAGTCCAACGATTATCGCGTGTACGGCGACATCGCCAAGGTTAAGGTCGATTTCGGCTTCGGTGCACTGACCGTCGGCGCGTGGCTGGAATGGAGCCACACGTTTCGCCAGCAGACCGAAATCGATCTGATCACGGGCAACTTCAACTATCGCAATTCGCAGCAGGTCGCGCCGGTAACGGGCACAAATCCGGGCGCGATCACGCAGGGTTATGTCCGGTTCAACCAGAATTCCTCGCTAAACCACACAGAGGAATTCGCGGAACTCGAACTACGTCCGTTTCCCGGCTTGACGATTACACCTGGCTTCAAACACGTAGACTTCAACCGCAAGATCGACGCGATCGCCAACCAGACGACACGTTATGCCCAGAACCTGAGCAAGACTTACACGGCTGATCTGCCGTTTCTGACTGCAAATTATCAGATTACCGATAACCTATCGGTTTATGGACAGTATGCGCGTGGGTTCCTGACGCCGCCACTCAGTCAGCTCTATGTTGCCAATCCCGGTCTTTCCACGGCAGAACCACAGCGGTCTACGAACTATCAGGCGGGTATCGTCTATCACGGCTCGCGTCTGAGTTTAGATTTCGACGTCTATTCGATAGACTTCACTAACAAGTTTGTCAGTGGACCCGGCCCGAACCCTGGTGACGGCACAGTCTTCACCAACATCGGTGGCGCGCTTTACCGCGGCGTCGAGGGGCAGGTCACCTACGCATTCGCCAACGGTCTTGCCGTGTTCGCCAATGCGTCGCGCAACGAAGCCATCGCCAAGGATACGCGGGTGCAGGTCGATCGTGCACCCTATTCGACAGCAGCGGGAGGCGTGATCTACAAGTCGGGTCCGATCCGCTTTTCGTTTATCGACAAATACACCGGCGCACAGCTCGTCGCGGGTACGCGCATCGACGAATACAACACCGCCATTGTCTCCGGCAGCTATGACTTCGGCATGTTCCGCGCTGGCGTGAAGGTCAGCGACCTGTTCAATTCGGCGAAGATCATCAACATCTCGGGCACGCAATATTTCTTCCAGCCCGGTCGCCAGATCACCGGCGAGGTGACGGTCAAGTTCTGACGCGTTTTCAACCTGCCGACTGTATGTTTTTTAACGATAATTTTGGGATGATATGATTATGCGAATGCTTGGGCTGGCAGCTATATTGCTCCCCTGCACGGCTATTCCAGCCCAGGCAACCACAGATCAGTCCAAGCCTGTCTCGATGTTGACGGCAGCCGATCTGGATCCCAGATTGATACTGCCTGCGCCACCGGCAAAGAACAGCATTCAGGCGCGCGCGGAATTGTCCGAACTTCATGCGGTGGAGCTTGCACGTACGCAGGCCGATCTAACCTCGGCCAGGTTCGATAGCGAAACGACTAACGCGTCGATTTTTGCCGAAATTCTCGGACCGGCGTTTGACCTTGCGAAACTGCCCGCGACAAACAGGTTGTTCGCGATCGTCCGCGTCACCGAAAAGGACGTTGCCGATCGCGGCAAAGCCGAGTTCCTGCGTGAGCGGCCATGGATCGTGGATGCATCGCTCAAGACCTGCGAACGGAGCGACAAGCCACTCTCAAGCTACCCAAGCGGGCATACGACCATGGCCTTTTCGATGGGTTCGGTGCTGGCGCAGCTTGTGCCCGACAAAGCCGCCGCGGTCCTTGGCCGCGCGGCACGCTATGGCCAGAGCCGGGTTGTCTGCGAACAGCATTATCGCAGCGACGTCACCGCCGGTGAAGCGCTGGGCGTCCTCGTCGCAGAACGCCTTATGGCGAAACCGGCATTTCGCGATGCATTTGCCAATGCCAAGGCGGAATTGGAGAGCGTCGGCATCGCGCGCGCAGCGCATTAGCTTCTCAAAGGGACCAATACGGATCGCCAACCGGCAGCACGATGGTGAAGCTAATCAGGTGGGTTTGACAACAACCACATGAAAGGTTCCCGGTCGTGCTGTCGGTCGTCCCCCCGGTTTCGTCGGCAGGTCGAATGCGGCAGTCGGTAAGTAGACAAAACCGGTCGACAGGTCGATCGCTCCGGTCCGTGCGCCAACCTCGGTCTTCAGTGCAGAAAGGCGACGAACTCCCGCAGCATCCAGCGCCAGTATTTCGAGGACGCCATCGCGTCCGCAGGGAATCAGGGCGACATGACGTTTGGCATCGATCAACACAGCGTCGGGGCCTTTTCCGATATCGACGAGCGTCACCAGTCTGGCGGTAGCCGCATCGACGATCGCCGCCTTGCCGTTGGCACAGGCCGCGATCAGCCGATTGTAGTCGGGATCGAAGGCAAGTCCCGTCGGTGCTTCGCACCCGGTAAGCGGGATTGCGCCCTTTAGCTTGCCTGCGGCCAGATCGACAATTTCGATCTCGTTTGCATTCTCGTCGTTCACATACAGTGTCCGCCCCCGCCCGATCGCAGCAAATTCCAACCCTTCCTTCGCCGCGATTGTCCGAACGACATGCATCCTGCCCGGATCGATCTCGGATATGCTGCCGCTGTGGGCGTTCATCACGAAGACATGGCCGCTTTCTGATTCGTAAACTGCCGCATCGGGATCATCGCCGACGGCGAGATTCGCCCGCTCGGCACCCGTTGCCGAATCGATCAGGCGGACGCTTTTATCGCGACCGCTTGTAACCAGGAGAAGGTTGCGTCCGGGGATCGGAACCACGCCGTGAGCATGGACGATCGTCCCGATAGCGTCGTACGCACCGGATTTCGTGAGGTCGAACCGGGCTACTGCATCGCCGTGTGCGACAAAAAGCCGATGTGTTTGTGGATCGACCGCCGCATAGTCCCAGCCCGCACCGTCGGGTCCTGAGATGCTTTCGGCTACTCGATATCCCGATGTCGGAGCCGCCGCAGTCAACCATGCGCTGGCGCCTGCCATCATAAGCATCTTCAATTTCCGCATTCGCGACGTCCTTCTGGAGATAATTTAGTCTCGCACGAGTTGACGGCTGCGTCCAACGCTGCTGCCGAAGTGCAAAACACCGATTATCGAACCTTCTTGGCAGCTTCTCGAGCTGAAGGTCGGGAAAGCAGATGGGGTCGTCTAGTCACGGGTCGCAGCGCAAGCGTTTTCGCATCGGACCGTATGCCGGGTGCAGGGTCGTCTCCGCGGTCGGCATGAGACGCCGCATCATGGGTCTTCGCGGAATGAGCCTTCCAGAGTGGACGCCGGGCTGTACGGGTCGTCATCTTCCGAGGTAGGCCGCAAGCTCGTCCGGCGCCCCTCGCGGGAAGGCATCCTTCAAGTGATCGAGGAACGCCGACACGCGAGCGCTCAGCAGTCGACGTGTCGGATAGAGCGTCCACAAGGCTATCTCCGGGCCCTCCACATCGCCCCAATGAACAAGCGTGCCGTCTGCGAGATCGTGGCTCACGAGCGACACGGGAAGACGCCCGGCCCCCGCTCCGGTACGCACAGCGTCTCGGACCATGATCATCGAGGACAAGTTAAGGATCGGATTGACCGCGATCCTCGATTTTCCCGTCGATGTCGTCACCTCCCAGACTGCCGCCTGACCGGTCGTCCCGCGCACGACAGCCGGAACTACTGACCCGCTTGTCGGGGGCGTCAGGTCCGGGCTCGCCACCACCACCAGCCGATCGCGAAGGAAAACCCGCCC
>JBDUBD010000075.1:0-13108 GCA_040004295.1 Sphingomonadales bacterium
AAATCCCACCTGCCGCTCGGGCGTCCAGCCGTCGTGACGCGGCTTGACGGGAACCAATTCGGTTGTGGAGAGGGGCAGGTTATCTTGGGGTGGCGAATCGGTCATGCATCTCTGCTAACCGATATGGTTCTCTGTAGGACAGGACTAAATTCGGCAATTCATTAGGCCACAACAACATCCTCGAATTTGCCATTTGCATTTTCGCGCTTGCGAACAACCAGCGCAGGTTGTTCGCCAGAAATGGGCTCCGTAAAAAGAAATTGGATATGGGGCATGCGAACGCCTGAAAGTTTCGCGCAGCAATCCGAATATCGGTTTCCAGAGTGACAGGGGCAGTGATCTTCTCGATTCCAGCCGCCAAACAATGAATGATCATGCAGAGCAGTACACTTTTGTATCATCCACGGGGTAAATGGGCCGCTAACACGTTCAACCGCAAACCGAACCTGCATATAATCGTGTGGGTCTTCTTTTGGAATCAGCACCGAATATTTCTGTACCGGATCTCTCACAAGCGCGATTGAAATCACTTCGCAGTCCGTAATTTTACGCGAACAAATTTCCCCGCTATAAACTTTGCCCGGAAGGTGGCCGCAAGGGCTAAGTGGCGACACCACCTCGCCACAAATAGTGCATTCTTGACGGCGAATGATCATCTCTGGGCTAGCGAACACCGTGTATGGATAAAGTGATTGCCACCGGCTAATCATTGTTCCCAATTCAGCAATCGCAAAATCGTCGCCGAGGATTGAATTGGTCTGAAGAGCTTGGACCATCTTCTCAACCTGTTCGAGCAACGGCCAAGCGGCGCGATAGTCGTTACCGCGCATTTTCTCAAAAAGCCGACACATTTCGGCGCGCGCCAGAGATACAAGCGCTAGGTGCCATGCCTTATTTGCTGCGTCACCGTCGCCCGCAGCATTTGCCTCCCGAATCAGCGTCCGTCCGGTTTCATGAAGCCCTTCCCAATGCGCTGTATCAGCGTTGTCGGGTCGACCCCGCAGCTGACAATATAGGTCGTCAAAACTGCTCGTCACGGACTTGCTTTCTTCACCGAAGGTTCGGATGCATTGGATGACACGGGTAGACAACGCTCTGTTTCAGCAACGATGGTTTCCACAAGCCTATTTGGGGGGCCACTGTAATCCAGAGAAATGCACTTGCCGTGCTCACCTTGTACGATGAGCTTAAGCTCAACCTTATCTCCATTCTCTCCACCGATTATGAAATCGCTCATGAGGTTTCCAAGCATACCGGCAAGCGCCGGAAGCAATGCCACTTTCACCAGCATTGTGGGCAGCCGGTGCATTTTAGAATGCATCAGGATTTCTTGGTAGCTGTCTCCGTCCACAGCAATTCCAAGGGTTAAGTTTCCAAACTGCGCAAGCTGCCGAACCGTGTCGGCAGCTCCTTGCGGAAACAGAGCTGGGCTACCTTCACGAAAATCTTCCCAAGGAACAATCAAGACGTCGGTCGAGCGCACCTCATCACGTCGCGCTTCTAGCCAAGGTCGATCAAGCCAATATTCTCGGCTTTTATCGCTTTCCTTTACGGAGATTTCGAAAAGAGTTCGATCCAGAGCCATACCCATTCCTCGAGAAAACCAACTGCTCAAAGTGATGTGACGGATGGCACAGTTCAAGTTGTACTTGGTGAACCACACCACACCGCAGTCTCTGATTCTTGTCGAACCTAAGATAACAACGATAACCTGTAACCTCCCCGTAATAATGCGCTAAGGGCCACGTCATGCGCCAGATTGCCGCCCTTCCGTATCGCCTGGAACCCGACACCGATGGTGCAGGGATCAAGGTGTTGCTGGTCACGTCGCGCGGCACGGGCCGCTGGGTCATTCCAAAGGGCAATATCGACGCGGGGTTGAGCCCGCATGCCTCCGCCGCGCTGGAGGCGCAGGAGGAGGCCGGGGTGCGCGGTGCGCTGTGCCCAATCCCGCTCGGCTCTTACCGTTATCGCAAGCGACGCAGCAGCGGGGCATCGCTGATGGTCGATGTGGAGGTGTTTCCGCTCGCGGTGAATGACGAGCTTCCCACGTGGAAGGAACAGGCCGAGCGCGAGCGCAAGTGGTTCACGCTGTCCGATGCGGCGGACGCGATCGACGAGCCGGACCTGCGCGATTTGATCCGGTCGTTCGCGCCGGCGGAATTCAAGGCATTCGTGCGCCGGTCGGGCGTGATGGGTGCGATGGCACAAAAATCGGGATTTGGTTCGATGTTCGGATGGTTTCAGCGCCTGTTGCCCAAGACCGGCAATTTCTTCGAGATGTTCGAGGCGCATGCCGCGACCGTGCTGGCGGGGGCGGAGGCGACGTCGCGCCTGTTGAGCGGCGGGGGTGCGTCGAAGGAACACATCCGCGAGATCATCGAGCGCGAGCACGACGCCGACGAGATTACGCGCGACGTGCTGAAAACCGTCCGCAAGACGTTCCTGACGCCGTTCGACCGCGGCGCGATCACGTCGCTGATCGGTGCGCTCGACGACACGATCGACGAGATGCAGGCGGCGGCACAGGCGATCGACCTGTACGAGATCACCGAATTTTCGCAGGAAATGCGCGATATGGCGGGGATCATCGTCGATGCGGCGCGGCTGGCGGCGGAGGCGATGCCCCTGTTGCGCGATGTCAGCCGGAACGGCGACCGGTTGCACGAACTGACCGAGCGGCTGGTCCGGATAGAGGGGCATGCCGACGATATTCACGACGCGGGGCTGAAGCGGTCGCTGCAGCAATTCGGGCGGACGGACACGCTGCACTTCATCGTCGAGCGCGAGATCTTCAAGCACCTTGAACGTATCGTCGACGCGTTCGAGGATGTCGCCGACGAGATCGACGGCATCGTCATCGATCACGCCTGAGCCGGGGGGCAGGATGCACCAGATCGCCTTTCCGTTGCTTGTCGCGCTGATCATGGTGGCGCTGGCGTTCGACTACCTGAACGGGCTGCACGACGCCGCCAACTCGATCGCGACGGTGGTGGCGACGCGGCTGCTGTCGCCGGTGCAGGCGGTGTTGTTTGCCGCCTTCTTCAACTTTGCGGCGTATTTCCTGACGATCGCTTTCCCCAGCCTGCACGCGGTGGCGGAAACGATCGGCAAGGGGCTGATCAACAAAGATGTGGTGACGCCGGCGGTCATCTTCGGCGCGCTGGGCGGCGCTATGTCGTGGAACGTCATCACCTGGTTGAAGGGCATTCCGTCGTCCAGCAGCCATGCGCTGGTCGGCGGGCTGATCGGCGCGGGCGTCACCCATGCGGGGGTCAGCGGCATCCAGTGGTCAGGGCTGAACAAGACGCTGATCGCGATCGTGCTGTCGCCGACCTTGGGCATGATCCTGGCGATGATCATCATGCTCGCGAGCAGCTGGGGTCTGCGCCGTGTGAGCGCCAATCAGGCCGAGCGCAGTTTCCGCGCGCTGCACCTGGTGTCGTCCGCGGCCTATTCGCTGAGCCACGGCCTGAACGATGCCCAAAAGACGATGGGGATCATCACCGTCCTGCTCTATTCGACCGGATACCTGAGCGGCGCGTTCGAGGTGCCGCACTGGGTGGCGATCAGCTGCTACATTGCGATCGCGCTGGGGACGATGACCGGCGGGTGGAAGATCATCGAAACGATGGGCTCGCGCATCACGAAACTGTCGCAGCATCAGGGGTTCAGCGCGTCCGCATCCGGCTCCATCATCCTGTTCACGGCATCGGTGCTGGGCATACCTGTATCGACGACACACACGATCACCGGCGCGATCATCGGCGCGGGGACGGCGCGGCGTGCGTCCGCCGTGCGGTGGGGTGTTGCGCAGAATGTGGTGACGGCGTGGCTGATCACCATCCCCGCGTCCGCCGCGATCGGCGCGGCATTCTATGCGCTGACTATTCCCTTTCGGGGGTAACAAAACGCTCCGTCATTGCGAGTGCAGCTTCGCTGCGCTCGCAATGACGGGTGAGGTTACGCCTTCGCCTTCAGGCTCTTCGCCACCGCGAACCCGTGTTTCTCCAGCCCCGCAACGATCTTTTTCGCGCCTTCCAGGTCGCCCCAGAACATCGGGCCGCCGCGATAGACGGGCCAGCCATAGCCATAGATCCACACGACATCGATGTCGGACGCGCGCTGGGCCTTGCCTTCCTCCAGGATCAGATAGCCTTCGTTGACCATCGTGTAGAGGGTGCGCTCGATGATCTCTTCATCGGTGATCTGGCGTTTGGTGTGGCCTTCCTTCGCGGAGAAATCGTCGATAATCTTTTGCACTTCGGCGCTGGGCGTGGGGTTACGCTTCTCGTCGTAATCGTAGAATCCCTTGCCGGTCTTCTGTCCCCAGCGACCGACGGCGCAGAGCGCGTCGCGGACGTTTTCGATGCGGTTCACGTCGCGGTGCCAGCCGATATCGACGCCCGCGAGGTCGCTCATCTGGAACGGCCCCATCGGCATGCCGAAATCGACATGGACCTTGTCGACCTGTTGCGGGGTCGCGCCCTCCATCAACAGCTTCATTGCCTCGACCTGCCGCGGCATCAGCATGCGGTTGCCGATGAAGCCGTGGCAGACGCCCGCGACGACCGCGACCTTGCCGATCTTCTTTGCGATGCCCATTGCGGTGATCAGCGCGTCGGGCGCGGTCTTTGCGCCGCGCACGACCTCCAGCAGTTTCATGACGTTGGCGGGCGAGAAGAAGTGCATGCCGAGCACATCCTGCGGGCGGCTGGTGCTGGCGGCGATTTCGTCGATGTCGAGGTAGCTGGTGTTCGACGCCAGGATCGCGCCGGGCTTGGCGATCTTGTCCAACTTGCCGAAGATGTCCTTCTTGATCTCCATCTGCTCGAACACGGCCTCGATAATGAGGTCGCAGTCGGCAAGGTCTTCAAGCGACAGCGTCGGTTTCAGCGCGCCCATCGCGGCCTCGACCTGTTCGGGTTTCATCCGGCCCTTGGCGGCGCTCGCCTCGTAATTCTTGCGGATCAGGCCGGTGCCCTTGTCGAGCGCTTCCTGCTTCATCTCGACGATGGTGACGGGGATGCCCGCCGACAGGAAGTTCATGCTGATGCCGCCGCCCATCGTGCCCGCGCCGATCACACCGACGCGCTTGATGTCGCGGGGCTTCACGTCGCCGCCGATGCCGTCGATCTTTTGCGCCTGGCGCTCGGCAAAGAAGATGTGGCGCTGTGCGGCGGACTGGGTGCCGAACATCAGTTTCATGAACTGTTCGCGTTCGAACTTGATGCCCTCGTCGAAGGGCAGGCGGGTGGCGGCCTCGACGCAGGCAATGTTGGCGGCGGGTGCTTCGAAGCCGCGGAACTTGCGCGCGTTCGCCTTGGCATAGGCTTCGATGCTCGCAGGGTCGCCCTTGACGGGCAGGGCGCGCGACGGGCGTGGCCCCTTGGCAATGCACTCGCGCGCAAAGGCAATGGCGTCGGCGGCGAGGCTGTCTTCACCGGCAAGCTTGTCGATCAGGCCGACCTCGAGCGCGTTTGCCGCACCGATCGGCGATCCGCCCGCGCAGAGCTCGACCGCAGTCTCGATTCCCGCGACACGCGGCAGGCGCTGCGTGCCACCCGCACCAGGGAGCAGGCCGAGCTTCACCTCGGGCGTGCCGATCTTCGCGCTGGGAACGGCGATCCGGTAATGGCAGCCGAGCGTGACCTCGCATCCGCCGCCGAGCGCGGTGCCGTGGATCGCGGCGATGACGGGCTTGGTGCAGGCTTCGATGCTGTCTACGACTTCGGGAAGCATCGGCTCGACCGGCGGCTTGGTGAATTCGGTAATGTCCGCGCCCGCAAAGAAGGTGCGCCCGTCGCAACGGATGACGACCGCCTTGATGCTGTCGTCGGCCATTGCCGCCTTTATGCCGGCGTCGAGGCCGATCCGCACCGCCGCGCCCAGCGCATTTACCGGCGGATTGTTGCTGATGATGACGAGAACGTCGTCATGCTTTTCGGTGGTGATGGGGCTGTCGGTCATGGTTCTCTCTCCAGAAAAAAGTCAGCCGGTGAGGGCCGAATAAAGCATCGTCTTGATTTCGCGGCGCACGGGGTAGGCGCTGGACGGCATCAACTGCGTCATGAAGATCATGATCACATCGTCGACCGGATCGACGAAGAACGCGGTCGAAAACATGCCGCCCCAATAAAATTCGCCCGTATTGCAAAGCTGCATCGTGGCGGGGGCGTCGATGACCGTGCCGAAGCCCAGGCCAAAGCCCATGCCGGCGTTTTCGGCCTCGCTGAACAGGCTTTTCGACATTTGCGTCAGGTCGCCACCCCCGGGTAGGTGATTGGCGGCCATCAGCTTCAATGTGTGCGGACTGACGATGCGGACGCCGTCGAGCTCGCCATTGTTGAGCAGCATGCGCGCGAAACGATGATAATCGGCGATCGTCGAGGTCAGGCCGCCGCCGCCGGAGTAATAGCCGGGCTTGCGGCTCCACGCCGATGTTGCGCCGGGATCGTACATTTTCATGCGGCTGGTCGCGTCCCAGGCGTAACAGTCGGTCAGGCGATCCAGCTTGTCGGCAGGCACATCGAACTGGGTATCGACCATGCCCAGCGGGCCGAAGATATGCTCGGCAAAATACGCAGCAAGGTTCTGTCCCGACAGCCGCTCGACGATCGCACCCAGCACGTCGGTCGATACCGAGTAATTCCACGCGGTGCCGGGGTCGAACTCGATCGGCAGTGATGCCAGCTGCGTGATGAACGCTTCCATCGACGGCGTATCGATCCGTTCGAAACCCAGCTTGCGGTATGCGGCGTCGATATTGCTGCGTTCCTGGAAGCTGTAGGTCAGCCCCGAAGTGTGGCGCAGCAGGTCGATAATGCGGATCGGGGTCGCTGGCGGGCGCGTCACGAACGGGGTGTTGCCACCGCCGCTGACGAAGACGCCGGTCTTGGCGAATTCGGGCACCACCTTTGTGATCGGGTCCGACAGTGCGACCTTGCCCTGTTCGACAAGCTGCATGAACGCGATCGAGGTAATCGGCTTGGTCATCGACGCGATGCGGAAGATGGCGTCGGGCTTCAGCGGTTCGCCCGGCCGCGCCTCGCCCATGACCGACAGATGCGCGACCTCGTCACCGCGTCCGATGAGCAGCGCTGCATGGGGAAAGCGCCCGCCGTCGATGTATTTCGCCTTCAGATGCGCGTCGATCCGCGCAAGGCGTTCGGGATCGAAGCCGAGGTCGGTCGGGTCGGAGATGGTTGGCAGGGTCATACCGCCGTCTTCCCCGTCATCTGGCGCGTTACCGGGTGCGAACTCGACAGTCCGCCGTCAACGGCAATTGCCTGCCCGTTGACGTAGCTCGACTGGTCGGACGCGAGGAACAGCGCGACATTCGCCAGTTCGACGGGCTGTGCAGCGCGGCGCAGCGGGTTGAGGCGACCGATCTTTTCCTCCACGCCCTTGTCGCGTGCATAATCGAAGGTCGGTTGGGTCATGCCCGTTTCTGTCAGGCCCGGGCAGATCGCGTTCACGCGCACGCCGGTGTCGCTCAGCTGTTGTGCGGAGGTTTGCGCCAGATTGATCACGCCCGCCTTCGACGCCGAATAGGACGGACCGCCCGCGCCCGAACGGATCCCCGCGACGCTTGCGGTCAGTAATATCGATCCGCCGCGTCCCTGGTCCCACATGCGTTTTCCGGCATGTTTCACCATCAACATCGGCCCGATCAGGTTCACGCGCAGCACCTCTGCCATATGTTCGGGCGTGGTTTCGAAGATGCCATCCATCCCGCCGGAGATACCCGCATTTGCGAAGGCGATATCGACGCCGCCGTAGGACGAGATCGCGGTCGCGACCATTTTTGCGACATCGCCCTCGGTCCCTGCGTCCATCTGCATCGCGGTGACAATGCCGCCGTCGGCTTCGATCTGTTTGGCAGTTGCGAACACGCCGTCGGACTTGTCGCCAATGACCAGTTTTGCCCCCTCTGCCGCAAACAGGATGGCCGATGCGCGACCGATGCCCGATCCCGCACCGGTGATGATGGCGACCTTGCCTGAAAGCTTCATACGACGACGCCTCCATCAATGACGATTGTCTGCCCGGTCATGTAGCTCGATGCGTCGGAGGCGAGGAACACGGCGGCTCCCGCAATTTCATGCGGCTCGCCAATGCGACCGAGGCAGGCGCTGGATGTCGAGTTCTTGAGGTTTTCCGGGTTTTCCCACAGCGCGCGGGCGAAGTCGGTTTTGACAAGGCCGGGCGCGATCGCATTGATGCGGACATTGTGCGGACCGAACTCGCGGGCCAGATTTTTGGTCATCTGGATGTCGGCGGCCTTGGTAATGCCGTAAACCCCGATAATCGGTGTGCCGCGCAGGCCGCCAATGGAGGAAACAAGGATGATTGAGCCCGATTTCCGGTCGATCATTTCTGGCGCGACCATCTGGATCAGCCAGTGTTGCGCGATGATATTGTTATCCAGTGCCTTGCGGAACTGCTCGTCGGTGATCGTCGCCATAGGGCCATAATGAGGGTTCGATGCCGCGTTGCACACCAGGACATCGACCTTGCCGAATGCTTCGCGGGTTCGATCGACCAGCGCCTGCAGCGTCTCTTTCGACGACAGGCTTGAGGTGAGGGCGATGGCGGCACCGGGGTATTTGGCGTTGATACCATCGGCAACGGCCTGACATGGTTCGAGATTGCGACTGGTAATGACAACCTTGGCGCCGTGGTTTGCCAGTTCCTCGGCAATCGCTTGCCCGATGCCGCGCGACGACCCGGTGACGATCGCGACTTGTCCGGTCATGTCGAATTGAGACATTGCTTAGGCTCCAGCCTTTTGTGCGAAGCCCCAGGCCGCTTCGGCAAGGCGGGGGACACGGGTCGCCATTTCGGCGGCATGGGCGGACGACGCAGTGCCGTCGATCACACGCTTCTTGATGCCCTGGACGATCCCGGCGAGACGGAACAGGTTGAATGCGAAATACCAGTTGAGATCGGGAATGCTGTCGCGACCGGCGGCGTTGCAGTAACGCGCAATGGCTTCTTCCAGCGTCGGGATGCCGGTTTCGGGGCCGGTCAGGCCGAGGACGCCCGAGCGCCCCTCGGGCTCCGTCACCCAATTCATCAGCAAGTAGGCGACATCCGCCAGCGGATCGCCAAGCGTCGACAGTTCCCAGTCGAGGACCGCAAGCACCTTTGGCTCGGACGCGTCGAAGATCATGTTGTCGATGCGGAAGTCGCCGTGGACGATGCTGGTGCGCGTCTGTTCGGGTACAGTGCGCGGCAGATATTCGATCAGCGCTTCCATCGCGGGCAACGTCTCGGTCTCGGACGCGCGATATTGCTTGGTCCAGCGACTGACCTGTCGCTCGAAATAATTGCCTGGCTTTCCGTAAGCGCCAAGGCCCGCGGCTTCGTAATCGACCGAATGCAAGGCCGCGAGCGTATCGATCATGGCATTGTAGGTCGCCGTGCGCTGATCGGGGTTCAGATCGGGCAGACCGCCGTCCCACAGCGTACGCCCCTCGACCATGCCCATGACGTAGAACCAGGATCCAAGGACCGTGTCGTCGGTACAAAGACCATAGGGCCGCGCGACGGGGAAACCCGTCGGATACAAGCCCGCTATGACCGCGAACTCACGATCAACCGCGTGGGCGCTCGGTAACAACTGCCCGAACGGTTTGCGGCGCAGGACATAGGCGCCGGAAGGACTGTCAAGGCGGTAGGTCGGGTTGGACTGGCCACCGGCAAACTTGCGCGCGCTGGCCGGGCCGCGGAACCCTTCGACATTCGCATCCATCCAGGCAGCGAGTTTTGCCTCGTCGAGCTTGTCTTGCCCGGTCGCTTCGATTGTCCCCGAAAAGGCGGAAGTCGCATCCATCAGTCGAACACCACTACGGTTCTCACGCTATCACCCTTACGCAGATCGTCGAACGCCGCATTGATCGCCGTTAGCGGCACGCGCTTCGCGATGATCGTGTCGAGATCGAGCAGCCCGCGCATGTAGAAATCGACCAGACGGGGGATATCGACCGGAAAGCGGTTGCCGCCCATAAATCCTCCCTGCAGGCGCTTGCTGCCAAGCAGGTCGAGCGCACCAAGACCGACCCTGTGGTCGAGCGGCATCATCCCCAGGATTGTGGCTGTTCCGCCGCGGCGGAGTGCCTTGACCGCGAGTTCGCCAGAGGCAGGACGCCCGACCGCTTCGATCGCGTGATGCACACCCCCTTTGGTCAGGTCGGTAATCTGCTTGCCCGCATCCTCGTCGTTCGTGTCGATAACATCGGTCGCGCCAAGCTTCATCGCCAGCGCACGCTTTTCGGCGACGGGGTCGCATGCGATGATCCGTCCTGCTCCCGCGATTTTCGCGGCGTTGACCGCGGCGAGGCCGATGCCACCGCAACCGATGACGGCAACGCTTTCGCCCGGCGACACATCGGCGGAATGAAACACCGCGCCTGCGCCCGTGACCACGGCACAGCCGAGGATTGCGGCACGGTCGAGCGGCATTTCCGGATCGATGCGGACACAGGCATGTTCGTGAACCAGCATCATTTCGGCATAGGCCGACAGGTTGAGCATCTGGGCGATCGGCACACCGTCATCGGTGCGGGACAGGCGCGGAGCCTCTCCCTTGCCGCGCTTGGTGTCTGCTCCAAGGCACAGCGACAAGCGACCGGTTACGCAGAATTCGCAGTGGCCGCAGAATGCCGACAGGCAAGTCACAACGGCATCGCCGACCTTAACCGTCCGCACTTCACTGCCCACCGCCTCGACGATGCCCGCTGCCTCGTGCCCGGGAATGCAGGGCATCGGGTGCGGATAGGCGCCATCGACGAAGTGCAGGTCGGAGCGACAAACGCCGCATGCAACTGTGCGGATCAGCACCTCATGCGCGCGGGGGGCATCGACCGAGACGTCCTCGATGGTGAGCGGTGCCTTTGCAGCGGAGAGGACGGCGGCTTTCATTTTATCCTCGTCGCCCCGGCGGAGGCCGGGGCCGCTGGCAGTTGGAGGGTCTCTCTAACGATAGTGGCCCCGGCCTCCGCCGGGGCGACGGCATTTTGCATCATCCTGCCTTGTACTTCCCGAACTCGATGCGCGCGATCGAGCGGTTGTGCACTTCGTCGGGACCATCGGCGAGGCGGAGCGTGCGCTGGTGCGCATAGGCCATGGCGAGGCCTGCATCCTCCGATACGCCCGCGCCGCCATAGGCCTGGATCGCATCGTCGATGATGCGCAGCGCCATATTGGGGCCGGCGACCTTGATCATCGCGATTTCCGCCTGGGCGGCCTTGTTACCCGCCTTGTCCATCATGTCGGCGGCCTTCAGGCACAGCAGGCGGCTCATCTCGATGTCGATACGCGCGGTCGCGACACGCTGTTCCCAGATGCTGTGTTCTGAGATCCGCTTGCCGAAGGCGACGCGCGACGTAAGCCGCTTGACCATTTTTTCGAGCGCGACTTCTGCCACGCCGATCGTGCGCATGCAGTGGTGGATGCGGCCCGGGCCGAGGCGCCCTTGTGCGATCTCGAACCCGCGACCTTCGCCCAGCAGCGTGTTCGACACCGGAATACGAACGTCCTTCAGCTCGATTTCCATGTGTCCGTGCGGCGCATCATCATAGCCGAAGACGGGCAGGTGGCGCAGGATGTTCACGCCCGGCGCGTCGAGTTCCATCAACACCATCGACTGTTGTGAGTGCTTGGCCGCTTCGAAATCGGTCTTGCCCATGACGATCGCGATCTTGCAGCGCGGATCGCCTGCGCCAGACGACCACCATTTGACGCCGTTCAGGACGTATTCGTCGCCCTCCCGTCGGATAGACGTTTCGATGTTGGTCGCGTCGGAGGATGCGACGGCGGGTTCGGTCATCAGGAAGGCGGATCGGATCTCGCCCTCCATCAGCGGCTTCAGCCAGCGGTCCTTTTGCTCGCGTGTTCCGTAGCGATGGAGCACTTCCATGTTGCCGGTATCGGGTGCCGAGCAGTTGAAGACTTCGGATCCCCAGCCGATCCGGCCCATCTCCTCGGCGCACAACGCATATTCGAGGTTGGAAAGCCCCGGACCGTCGAATTCGAAACTGTCATCGACGTGCACACGACCCGACGTCGGCGGCATGAACAGGTTCCAGATGCCGGCAGCCTTGGCGCGTGCCTTTTCTTGCTCGACGACGGGAAGGACTTTCCAGCGCGACCCCTGTGCCTGCTGGTCGTAATAGTCCTGCGCGCGGGGGAAGACATGGGCAGCCATGTGTGCCCGAACGCGGTCGCGCCAATAAGCTTGCCGCTCGGTCAGGTCGAAATCCATAGGGCCTCTCCATTGACGTTTGCGTAAAGCCTATGGCGCGGCGAATCCGGCTTTGACCAGCCCTTTTTGCCTGCCGTTACGGCATCGGCGATTTCGCGAAACGCGCTTGCCGTAAACGTAAAGCAAGCATAGCCTCCTTGCAGATTTCATCGCTTGGAGAGGCGACTCACATGTCAGACTTGGATGTTTTTCGCGCAGAAACGCGCGCTTGGCTGGAGGCGAACTGTCCCGCCGAAATGCGCGAACCCGTTCGCGACGAGACCGACGCCTGCTGGGGCGGCCGTAACCCAACCTATAAAAGTCCTGCCCAGAAGCAGTGGATGGACGTCATGGCCGCCAAGGGCTGGACCGTGCCGGAATGGCCGAAGGCCTATGGCGGGGCAGGCCTGAACCCGGCGCAGGCGAAGATCCTGCGGGAGGAAATGGCGAAACTGAAATGCCGCTCGCCGCTGTCCAGCTTCGGTATCTGGATGCTCGGACCGGCGCTGCTGAAATTCGGAACCGAGGAGCAGAAGGTCCATTACCTGAACCAGATCGCCAAGGGCGAGATTCGCTGGTGCCAGGGCTATTCGGAACCGGGATCGGGCAGCGACCTGGTTTCGATGCAGACTTTCGGTGAGGACAAGGGCGACCATTGGGTCGTCAATGGGCAAAAGATCTGGACCAGCTACGCCGACAAGGCCGACTGGATTTTCTGCCTGGTCCGCACCGACAAGACGAACAAATACCAGGGCATCAGCTTCCTGTTGTTCGACATGACGACACCCGGCGTTACGACGAAGCCGATCCTGCTGATCAGCGGCAACTCGCCGTTCTGCGAGACGTTCTTCGACAATGTCG
>JBDUBD010000076.1:0-13091 GCA_040004295.1 Sphingomonadales bacterium
AACCCCGCTCCACTCCTCGCTCCTTGCCCTGCGCCAAAATCCGCTCCGTCACAGCCGTTGTCCTGATTGAGTTTGAACCATTACCAATGATCATCGCCACAGCGACAAATCGCGGTTATGGAAAGCGAAGGTTACGGGGCAAAGACGCATGACGGAATGGAGTTACGGCGGATCGGATAGCGCGGCACCCTCAGCCCTGCCGAAAGCGATTGACGCCGGTGGCGCACCCGACCGGCGTGCTCTGCTTCGTCTCGGTGGCCTAGGCATTGCAGCCGTCGTGACGATCCGGCCCGCGATTGCACAGGCCGCGACGTCGGTCATCAACTGCCAGATTCCAGTGCCGGATGCATCGAAGCGCGGTGCCTATATCGCCGCCGACGGATCGACCGTGGCGGCGGGAACGCCGGGCGCGTTTCCGGGCGCACCCGCGCCGTTGCGCGGCCAGGACGTGAAGGCCGCGCTCAACGGGCGCTCGTTTTCCAATGCATCGCCCGAACAGAGCCAGGCGTGGACGAACTATATCCGCCGCCTGCAACGCGGACAGAGCGGCTTCACCTGTTACGCCTCGCTCCAGATGCCGGGGCGCTCCTGAGTCAGCCTGTCCCCGGCGAACGACGCATGTTTCGCGCGGCGGACCCGGCGACGCTGCTTCGCGTGTCGCTCGACGGCATGACCGCGATCTATGACCGGCGATCCGGACAGACGCACCTGATCGCCGACCCGGTGCCCGAAATACTCGATGTCATCGGCGAAAATGCGGTCGATGCCGCGACCATTGCCGCTCGTCTAGGTGCCGAAGATGCCGTCGACCTCGTTGCCGGGCGCGTCGATGAACTGCTTGCGATCGGACTGGTGGAGGCGGCGTGAAACACGCGTTCGCGGTCCGGGTCGGCCCGGTGTCATTCAGGATCGGATCGGCATGGGCAGGCCCGATCCGCGATCTGGAGCAGCTCTACAGCGATTATCCCCGACCCACCGGCGTGTGCGATTACACAGTACGGCTCGAACCCGCGCGGCCATGGCGCCGCTGGCTGCGGCCCTCGGTCGCGATTGCGGGCGATTTCATGCTGCCCGAGGCTGCACCGCTTCCGCTGTCGCTCGGGCTGTTGGCTGCGGAAATGGGGATGAACCTGCAACTGGCACTGGGCGAGCGGCGGTTCCTCTTGCTGCATGCGGCCACCGTCGAGCGCAACGGGCGCGCGCTGATCCTGACCGGGGAAAGCGGCGCGGGGAAATCGACGCTCGCGACATTGCTCGGGTCGGACGGCTGGCGCTTTATGGGCGACGAATTCGCGCTGATCGAACCCAAGACCGGCCTGGCCTGGCCGTTTCCGCGCCCGTCGAGCCTGAAGAATGAATCGATCGACGCTGCGCTGGCGGTAATCGATCCCGCGAAGTTCGGGCCGCTGCTGAAGGACACGCCAAAGGGCGATATTCGCCATGTCGTGCCGCCCGCAGATGCCCTTGCGTCAATGGCGAAATCAGCCGAGCCGGCGCTGATCCTGTTCCCGCAATTTGGCCTTTCCGAAGCTGCACGGCCGGTTCCGCAGAGCGAGGCGTTCGTGCGCCTGACGCAAGCCTCGACCAACTATGTCGCGCTGGGCGAGCGTGGATTTTCGGCGCTCACGCATCTCGTGCAGCGTGTGCCGTCGGTGGCGCTGGATTATCCTGACATGGCGACCGCGCGGCGCATGATCGACGATCTGTGGGCGGCACTATGAGCGCGCAGGGCGTGGCGATGCTGCTGGCCGATCCGTCGCGGGCATTGACCCTCGATACGGCTGCCTGGAACGGCATTTTATGTGCTGCTCGTGCCGAGCGCCTGCTCGCCAGCCTCGCCTGGCGTCTCGAAGGTCTCGCCTTGCCGGGTGGCGTCGTTGCCGTGCTCGACAGTGCAAAGGCCGATGCCGAGGTCGGGCGGACGGCGGCGCTGTGGGAAGCGGAGATGGCCAGGCGGGCGCTCGCGCCGCTCGATGTGCCGGTCGTTCTGCTCAAGGGAACGGCTTTCGTTGCGGCCGGGCTCGATGCGGGGCGGGGGCGGCAGATCGGCGATCTCGACATCCTCGTGCCGCGCGACCGGCTGGACGAGGTGGAGGCCGCACTGCTCGCGGCGGGCTGGGAATGGGTAAAGCCCGATCCCTATGACGACGCCTATTATCGCCGCTGGATGCACGAACTGCCGCCGCTCATCCACCGCGAGCGCGACCGGATGATCGACGTTCATCACACGATCCTGCCGCTGACCGCGCGGCCCACGCCCGATGCCAACGCATTGATTGCCGACAGCATCGTTCTCGAAAATGGCCTCGGTGTGTTGTCGCCGGAGGATATGATCGTCCACGCCGCAGCGCATCTGCTGGCCGATGGCGATCTCGCAGGCGGCCTGCGCAACCTGTGGGACATCGACCGCATCGTGCGCGAATTCGAAGGGCCGGATTTTCTGGAAGTCGTGCATCGCCGCGCGGCACTTTTCGAGTTGCAAAAAGAAACTATATTGGCCCTCCGGCTCAGCCACAGTCTCTTCGCAACACCGATAGGCTTACCAGGCGTAGACTTGCCCTATCGCTTCTTCCGCGCGCGCATCCTTGCTCGCGATGGCTGGGGTCGCCAGACCCGTCCGTTCCTGCGTCTCGCCTTCTACATTCGCTCGCACTGGCTACGCATGCCGCCGCTGATGCTCGCGAGCCACTTGTGGACGAAGTGGCGCAAGGGCTAGGGCGCCCACACGGACAAGGAGATACGGTGTGCGGCAGGTAGCGGTGATCGTGCTGGCGGCGGGGCAGGGGACGCGGATGAAGTCCGACGTTCACAAGGTGCTGCATCCGATCGCGGGGCGACCGATGCTGCTTCATCTCCTCGCCAGCGCCGCCGCGCTGAATCCGGCACGCACCATCGTTGTCGCCGGTGCCCGTCGTGAGCAGATCGAGGCAGCCGTCGCACCGTTGGGCATCGAAGTCGTCCTGCAAGCCGACCAGCTCGGCACCGGCCATGCCGTGCTGCAGGCTGCCGATTCGCTTGCCGGGTTCGATGGCGATGTGGTCATCCTCTACGGCGACGTGCCGCTGGTCCGCAGCGCGACGATGGTGTCACTGATCGACCGTCTCAACGCCGCCGATGCACCCGCTGCTGTCGTCCTCGGCTTCCGACCGGTTGATGCAGGTGCCTATGGCCGCGTCGTCGCGCAAAGCGGCGTCATCGAGAAAATGGTCGAGTTCAAGGACGCATCCGACGCCGAGCGCGCGGTGAACCTGTGCAATTCCGGCTTGATGGCGGTGCGCGCAAACGACCTTTTCGCGCTGCTCGTTCGTGTCGGCAACGCCAACGCTGCCGGTGAATATTATTTGCCCGACATCGTCATGCTCGCCGACGGCGATGGCCGCGCAAGTGCGGTGATCGAGGCTGACGCCCAAGAGGTCGCCGGGGTCAACAGCCGGGCCGAACTCGCTGCCGTCGAGGCGCAGTGGCAGGGCATCCGCCGCACACAGGCAATGGCGGATGGCGCAACTTTGATTGCGCCACACACCGTCTGGTTCAGTTGGGATACCAGGATCGGTCGCGATGTCGTGATCGAACCCGACGTCTTCTTCGGCCCCGGCGTATCGGTCGCCGATGGCGCGACGATCCACGCCTTCTCGCATCTGGAAGGGGCGAGCGTCGGCTTGAAAGCGGAAGTCGGCCCTTTTGCGCGCCTGCGCCCCGGGGCCGTTCTCGGAGAAAAGACCAAGATCGGCAATTTCGTCGAAGTGAAAAAAACCACGATGGGCGCGGGCGCAAAGGCCAATCACCTGACCTATCTTGGCGATGCCGAGGTCGGGGCTGGCGCGAATGTCGGCGCGGGAACGATCACATGCAACTACGACGGCTTTTTCAAGTACAAGACGGAGATCGGCGCCGGGGCGTTCGTCGGATCGAATAGCGCCCTCGTCGCACCGGTCACCATCGGACCGGGCGCGATTGTAGCGGCGGGCAGTGTTATAACCGCCGACGTTGCGCCAGACTCGCTTGCGGTCGCTCGTGGCAAGCAGGAATCGAAACCCGGCTGGGCGGCAGGCTTTCGCAAGATCATGATTGCGCGGAAGAAGGCTTGAATTGATATCATGATATGATATCAATATATCAATGAAGCGCATACTTGCTGATTTGCCCGATGAAGACATCGAATGGCTCGACAGTAAAGCTGTAGAGGAAGGGCGTTCACGCGCGTCCTTGGTTCGGGAGGCAGTGTCGAGCTATCGTGCGCAAACGCCATCGGCGGGCAAGATGGATTGGCTGGAAGCAGGGTTTGGCTTGTGGAAGGATCGCACTGATATTGGCGATGCCGTCGAATGGCAGCGTCGCGAACGTGCGGGTTGGACGCGCCCCTGGGATGATGATTACGAGGATGTGAAGGCCGAATTTCCTGACCTTTTCGACGCCGAAGACGATCGGCAGCGCCAAATTTATCTCGATATGACGGCAGGAAAAATGCCCAAGGCAAAACCACCGGGGCCTGCGTGAGCGGCTTTGCCTTCGACGCTAATATTGTGATCGACGCGTTAAGAAGCCGCGTTGAGGCGCGCTCTGAACTTCAACGCGCGGCAGAAAGTTCCGGCCGTTTGTGGCTTAGTCGCGTGGCCTGGATCGAGGTCATGTCAAAGGGTGAGCCGCATGAACTTGCACGTATGGAAAAATTCTTGGCCGGCTTTGACGTTGACGAACTTGATCCCGAAATTGCGCGCCGCGCCGCAGCGCTTCGGCGCGAGCGCCCGCGCCTTAAATCGCCTGACGCCATCATCCTTGCCTCCGCTCAGGTTCGCGGACGCATTCTCGTGACACGAAATACCAAGGATTTCCCGGCAAACATTCCGGGCATCCGCGTTCCCTACACACTCTAGCAAAGGCCAGTTTCAACATGTGCGGCATTATCGGTATCGTCGGGCGTGATCAGGTTGCCGACCGTTTGGTCGATGGCCTGAAGCGGATGGAATATCGCGGCTATGACTCGGCGGGCATCTGCACCGTCGAGAATGGCCAGCTGATCCGTAGGCGTGCCGAAGGTAAATTGGTGAACCTTGCCCGCGTACTTGCCGGCGATCCTGCGCCCGGCCTGACGGGCATCGCCCACACCCGTTGGGCAACGCATGGCGTGCCAAACACGGCGAATGCCCACCCTCACGCTACTGGCGAAGTGGCGCTCGTCCACAACGGTATTATCGAAAACTTCAAAGTGCTTCGCGAGGAGCTTGAAGCGCGCGGTCGCGTGTTCGAGAGTCAGACCGATACCGAAGTCGTTGCGCACCTGGTTAGCGAACAGGTCGAGGCGGGCAAATCGCCGCAGGATGCGGTCAAGGCCGTGCTGCCACGCCTGCGTGGTGCGTTCGCGCTCGCCATCGCTTTTCGCCAGCATCCCGACATGCTGATCGGCGCACGTCTCGGTTCGCCGCTGGTCGTCGGCCATGGCGACGGCGAAACCTATCTCGGCTCGGACGCACTGGCGCTCGCGCCGCTGACGCAGAAGATCGCCTATCTCGAAGAAGGCGACTGGGTCGTCATCACCCGCGAGGGTGCCGAAATCTTCGATGTCGAAAACAAGCCCGTCAACCGGGAAGTCACGCTATCCGGCGTGTCCGCAGCTCTGATGGAAAAGGGCAACTACCGGCACTTCATGCTCAAGGAAATCTACGAGCAGCCGACCGTCGTCGCCCAGACCCTGCGCTCGTACCTGCGCCCGCTTGAGGAGCAGGTTGCCCTGCCACAGATGGATTTCGATCTGTCAACGATCGAACGAGTCGTCATCGTCGCGTGCGGCACCGCGTCTTACGTCGGGATGATCGGAAAGTACTGGATCGAACAGCTCGCACGCGTACCGGTCGAAGTCGATGTCGCGTCGGAATACCGTTATCGCGATCCGGTCCTGCTGCCCAACATGCTCGGCGTCGTCGTGTCGCAATCGGGCGAGACGGCGGACACGCTAGCCGCTTTGCGCCATATGAAATCCGGCGGGCTGACCACGGCGGGCATCATCAACGTGCCGACCAGCAGCATGGCACGTGAAGTCGATCTGCTGATGCCGACGCATGCCGGCCCCGAAATCGGTGTCGCCTCGACCAAGGCTTTCACCTGCCAGCTGGCCGTGATGGCGGCGCTGGCGATCAACCTTGCCCGTGCAAAGGGTAAATTATCCGCAGCCGAAGAGCGCGAGATCGTCCGGCACCTGACCGAAGTGCCCGCTGCCATCAACGCCGCCCTCGCGCACGACGCCGAGATCGAAGCCATGGCGCACACCATCGCGAGTGCCCGTGACGTACTCTATCTCGGGCGCGGTCAGGACTATCCGCTGGCTCTTGAAGGCGCGCTGAAGCTCAAGGAAATCAGCTATATTCATGCCGAGGGATATGCATCGGGCGAGATGAAGCACGGCCCGATCGCGCTGATCGACGAGAATGTGCCGCTAATCGTCATCGCCCCCGCCGGACCGCTGTTCGAAAAGACCGTGAGCAATATGCATGAGGCGATGGCGCGCGGGGCCAAGGTGGTGCTGATTTCCGACGCCGAAGGAATTGCAGAGGCTGGCGGCGATGCAATGGCGACGATCGAAATGCCGACCGTCCACCCGATCATCGCGCCATTGGTCTATGCGGTGCCAGTGCAGTTGCTCGCCTATCACGTCGCGGTCGCCAAGGGGACCGATGTTGATCAGCCGCGCAACCTCGCGAAGTCGGTGACGGTCGAGTAATTGGGCGTGACCGATGAATTGGAGGCACTCGGCGGTTGTCACTGCGGTGCGGTACGGTTCCGCATTACAGTTTCACAAACCGTCGACCTGCTCGACTGCAATTGTTCGATCTGCGCGAAGACCGGTTTTCTGCACCTTATCGTTCCGCATCGCGATTTCACGCTGCTGAGTGGAGCCGATGCATCGACCAGTTATCGGTTCGGGACGCGCGCGGCCGACCATCTGTTTTGCAAGCATTGCGGCATCAAGTGCTATTACCAGCCGCGCTCGCATCCCGATGCCTGGAGCGTCAACTTCCGCGCGCTAGATCCCGGACATGGCATTACCGCGACGGTTACGGCGTTCGACGGGCAGAATTGGGAAGCTGCGCGCGAAAACCTCGACTGAGGGCTGTCCTACAGGGTCGTGATCGGCCATATCCCCCGCATGATCCATGAAGCGCCGACCCTTTTGAACCGCGTCAACTTCGTTGCACGGCCAGCGGGAGAATCGAGCCGGCTCCAGGGGGTTCGGCGCGACGCGGTCGGGGCATTCGGGGAAGGAAACGAGCGCCTTGGACCGTGTCAACTTCGCCCCTCTTCACCTCTTTTTCCGGCGTCCCAATGGCTTGCCCGTACTGGCGTTCGCACCTTAAGGTCGGGGTGGGGGAGACCATATGACTGAAACGCCAATCGCCGATACCGCTCCAGCGGTGCAGGATAAAAAGCGGGACCGGCTGGTCATCGTGGCATCGTCGCTCGGCACCGTATTCGAATGGTATGATTTCTTCGTCTATGGCATTCTTGCCGCGCTGCTCGGGCGGCTGTTTTTCCCGTCGGATAATGCGACCGCCGCGACGCTTGCAAGCCTGGCCGCCTTTGGCGCGGGCTTCGGTGTGCGTCCTATCGGCGCCATGCTGTTCGGATATTTCGGCGACAAGATCGGGCGTAAATACACGTTTCTCGTCACGATCACGCTTATGGGCGGTGCCACGGCAGCGATCGGATTCCTGCCGACCTATGCAACCGCAGGGCTGTGGGCACCGGCGCTGCTGGTGTTCATGCGCCTGTTGCAGGGTCTGGCGCTGGGCGGTGAATATGGCGGCGCAGCGATTTACGTCGCCGAACATGCGCCACAGAACAAGCGTGGCCAATATACCAGCTGGATACAGGTCTCCGTCGTCGGCGGCTTCCTGCTCAGCGTCGTCATGGTACTCGGTTGCCGGACCGCTTTGAGTTCTGCGGACTTCGACGCATGGGGGTGGCGGATACCGTTCGTATCGTCGCTGTTGATGCTCGCGATCTCGCTCTACATCCGGATGAAGCTCAGCGAGAGTCCGGTGTTCAAGGCGATGAAGGCCGCGGGCACGACGTCGAAAAATCCGTTGCTCGATTCATGGCGTCACCCCGGCAACAAGGGGCGCATCCTGACCGCGCTGTTTGGCGTCGCGGCCGGTTTAACCGTTGTCTATTACACGTCGCAGTTCGGCACATTGTACTTCCTGCAGGGAACGGCACGCGTCAACGAGACTGAGGCCCTTCTGTATATGGCCGTCGGGGCCGTCATAGCGGCGCCATTCTACGTTTTGTTCGGCGCGTTGTCGGACCGGATCGGGCGCAAGAAACTGTTGCTCGTGGGTTATGCTCTTGCGGCAGTCTCGGTCTTTCCGATCTTTCACATGATGGCGGATGCCGCCAATCCGGCGCTTGGGCGCGCAATGGCAAGCTCGCCGGTGCGGCTCGAGTTGCCGAAATGCGATTTCAGCGTCTTTGCATCAAAGCAGGAGACGACGTGCGGAAAGGCGCTCGCTTATCTGGCCAAACGCGGCATCAGCTATTCGAAGATCGAGCCCTATTCGCCGGGCGACGTTGCGCTGACCGTCGGCGCGACGCGGATCGCGGGTTTCGATGAAAAGGCTTATACGGCGGCGCTCGTTGCTGCGGGCTATCCCGACAAGGCGGACCCGGCCGAGAAACAGCCGTGGAAGATCATCCTCGCGATCGCGCTGATGGTCGGCCTGTCGGCAATGACCTATGGTCAGGTCGCGGCGATTCTGGTCGAAATGTTTCCCGCGCGCATCCGTTACACGTCAATGTCGATCCCCTATCATATCGGCTCCGGATATTTCGGCGGCTTCCTGCCCCTGATTTCGCAGTATATCGTCGTGCGGACGGGCGACTCCTATGCAGGGCTGTGGTATACGGTCGCCGTCGTGGTGATGGCGTTCTTCGTCAGCCTGTTTTTCTTGCCCGAAAATTCGGGAAAGCCATTGGACGAAGATCTTTGAATCCACCGCTTCGATTGCGGCTCGACGGCGCGGCACTGACGGCGAACTGGCGCTGGCTCGCGAAGGCGAGCGGACCCGCCGCATGCGGTTCTGCGGTCAAGGCCGATGGCTATGGCCTGGGCGCCAAGGGCGTTGTTGCGCGTCTTGTAAAAGCGGGATGCCGCGACTTCTTCGTCGCGACGTGGACTGAAGCGGAGGCACTCGGTCCTTTGCCTGACCAGTGCGTACTGTCGGTGTTGCACGGTGTGCGAGCCGAAGACATGGAATTTGCGGTCCAGTCATCCGCGCGTCCTGTGCTCAGTACGGTCGAACAGGTTGTTCGTTGGCGCGAGACGGGCCGTCCGTGCGATGTCATGGTCGATACCGGTATGAACCGCCTCGGCATTTCGACGTGGGATGCCACGGACGGTTTGCTCGATGGGCTCCAGGTCGAAACGCTCATGAGCCATCTGGCATGCGCCGACGAGGACTCAGTGATGAACGACCGCCAGCGTTCCGCCTTCGTCGCCATTACGGCTCCAGCTCGACGGCGCAGCCTCGCGAACTCGGCGGGAATATGCCTGGGTTCCGACTATTCGTTCGACCTCACTCGACCGGGCCTTGCTCTCTATGGCGGCGTCCCGCGCAAAGAGGCGTCAGGGCACATCTCGCAGGTGGCATTCCCGGAAGCGCAGGTTGTCCAGCGCCGCCGTGTCGCCAGCGGCGACAGCATCGGTTACGGCGCAACCTTCGTCGCTACGCGAGACACCGATGTGTCAATCCTCAACATCGGCTACGCCGACGGCTATCTGCGCAGCTTTTCTAGCAAGGGCACATGCGGAAATGGTCGGTTCCCGGTCCTCGGTCGCGTGTCGATGGACCTGATTGCCATCGACGTGACCGGAGCCGACGTTGCGGAAGACGACTGGGTCGGAATCGATTACGACTTGCCGACCGCCGCTGTCCTGTCGGGCCTTTCGCAGTACGAACTGCTTACCGGCCTCGGCAGGCGTTTCGAGCGGGCCTGGTTCTAGCCTCGCTCGACCGCCAGCGCGATGCCCATGCCGCCGCCGATGCAGAGCGTGGCGAGGCCCTTGCGCAAATCGCGCTTGCCCATTTCGTGCAGCAGTGTCGTGAGAACGCGTGCGCCCGAGGCACCGATCGGGTGTCCGATGGCGATCGCGCCGCCGTTGACGTTGACCTTGTCCGGATCCCAGCCAAGTTCCTTGCCCACTGCAAGAGCCTGTGCGGCAAACGCTTCATTCGCCTCGATCAGATCGAGGTCGGCGACGCTCCATCCGGCGCGTTCGAGGGCGCGGCGGGTGGCGGGGACGGGGCCTATGCCCATGATCGACGGATCGACGCCCGAGGTTGCCCAGCCGGCAATACGACCGAGGACCGGCGCCCCACGCCTGGCGGCTTCGGCCGCCGACATCAGCACGAGTACGGCTGCACCATCGTTGAGGCCGCTGGCGTTGGCCGCAGTGACTGTACCGTCCTTCTTGAAGGCGGGGCGGAGAGCAGCCAGCGATTCCGCTGTCACGCCGTCACGGATGAACTCGTCGGTGTCGATCACCGTGTCACCCTTGCGACCCTTGACCGTGACGGGTGCGATTTCGTCCGCAAAGCGCCCCGAGGCGCGTGCGGCACTGGCGTTGTTTTGCGAGCGCGCCGCGAATGCATCCTGCATCTCGCGTGTGATCTGATGTTGCTCGGCAAGGTTCTCGGCAGTGATGCCCATGTGATAGCCGTTGAACACGTCGGTCAGGCCGTCCTTGATCATCGTGTCGACCAGTTCGAGTCCACCCATCTTGGTGCCGGCACGCAATGCCTGGGCGTGAACGCTTAGCGACATGCTTTCCTGTCCGCCCGCGACGACAATTGCCGCATCGCCCGCCTGAATCGCCTGGCTGGCAAGTGCGACCGCGCGCAAACCTGATCCACAAACCTGGTTGATGCCGAACGCCGGAACTTCCTTTGGAATACCCGCCGCCATCGACGCCTGCCGCGCCGGGTTCTGGCCCTGTGCGGCGGTCAGTACCTGACCCATGATGACATCGGATACCTCGCCCGGCGCAACGCCCGCCGATTCCAGTGCCGCGACGATTGCGGTCCGCCCCAATTCATGCGCTGGCACCGCAGAAAAACTGCCCAGAAAGCTGCCGACTGGCGTACGACGGGCGGCGGTGATGACGACGTCGATCATGGGAAGCTCTCCGGTTATTATGCGAACCACATAGGTCCATCGTTACGCTTGAGCCAGCTATTTTGCGGCGCAATACTGATCTTGTTGCAGTGCGGTATCTGCCAGTGTAGTATCCTGTATTCCACGCACGGGGGTGTATTAGACTCATGGCCAAGGCAGCACCGATCGGCGAGAATGGTGAAATTCCGCCCGTCATCGTCAAGAAATACGCGAATCGTCGGCTCTACAATACGGAAACATCGAGCTATATTACGCTCGATCACCTGGCGCAGCTGACCCGCGAGGGACGCGAGTTCAAGGTGCTCGATGCAAAGACCGACGACGACATAACGCATTCGGTCCTGACGCAGATCATCATGGATGAGGAAGGTAAGGGCACGACGATGCTGCCCGCGAACTTCCTGCGCCAGATTATCTCGATGTACGGCGATTCGATGCAGGCGATGGTGCCTCAATATCTCGAAGCATCAATGGACGCATTCCGGACCAATCAGGCGAAGTTCCACGAAGCCATGAAGGGTGCTTTTACCGGCGGTCCCTTCGCCGAAATGGCGAAACGGAATTTGGCGATGTTCGAAGCCGCTACGAGTGCGTTCACGCCCAAGAAGCCCGGCGAAGCATCGAAGGATGACGAGATCGCGGCGCTGAAGGCGCAGCTTGCCGACCTCCATTCGAAGGTCGACAAGCTCGGCTGATTACTTCCGGGGTTTGACAAACCGCAGCGTCATCCGGTCGCTTTCCCCGATCGCGGCATAACGGGCGTGATCGACGTCTTTTTCGGCGTAATTCGGCGACAGGGTCCACACGCCTTTGGGATAGTCGTGGGTGTCGCGGGGGTTGGCGTTGACCTCGCTCGCGCCAGCGTACTGAAATCCCGCCTTTGCTGCGAGTGATTTGATCGTGGAAACCTTCATATATCCGCTCGATGTCTCGCGGGCGGTGTCCATGTTTTCCGGCAGGCGGTGATCCTCAATGCCCAGAACACCGCCGGGCTTCAGCATGGCGTAGATTTCGCGGAACGCCGCCTCGCTGTAGTCGGTCTTGTCGCTGGTCAGATAGCCCATCCGCCAATTGTGGACGTTGCGAAATGTCACGACGACATCGGCAGTGCCCGGCGTGACGGGTGTTCCACCCAAAGCGCTCGGAAAATTCGCGCGCGCGACCTTGCCGTAGGTTGCGGGATCGGCGTCCAGTTTCTTGGTGATGCCTTCGCTCGGTCGCCCGGGAGGTGAAACGACCGTCAGCTGACCTTTGTCACGAAGGTAGGGCGCGAGGATTTCGGTGTACCATCCGCCGCCTGGCCAGATTTCAACGACTTTGTCGGTCGGCTTCACGCCAAGAAAAGACAGCGTTTCAGCAGGGTGGCGGTATTTGTCGCGCTCGACGTTTGCGGCCGTACGTGTTGGCGCAGCTACGGCGGCAGCAAGCTCTGTCTTGACAGAAGGCGTGACGGACTTGGCAGAAAGGCCTGCCGTGAGCGCCAATGCCGACAGTACACCGAGGATCATAAACGCGCGCTTCGCCATAAATTCTGCTCCCATGACTGAGGTGCGAGTGTCGGGGTTGGCTACGGGGGAATCAACCCCCGCATCGACAAACTACAGACAGGCGTCGAGAAACGGCTGGTCGAACCCGTATTGCTTGGCCTTTTCGAGCGTGTACGGGCGCAGGCCCATCGCACGATATTCGCCTACGATCTTGCCGTCCGCCGTCTCTTCGAGATATTCGAACTTGAACAGCTGCTGCGTCACGATGACAGGGCCTTCCATGCCGACGACTTCGGTCACGTCGGTCACGCGGCGCGAACCGTCGCGGAGACGCTTTACCTGCACGATCAGGTCGACCGAATCGGCAATCTGGCGCGAAATAGCTTCCTTCGGGATCTTGATGTCACCCATCATGACCATGTTCTCCATACGCCCGAG
>JBDUBD010000077.1:0-13072 GCA_040004295.1 Sphingomonadales bacterium
CGGCTTGGCTCTTGCCGTTCTGAAATAGCTTGGCGGTTTGACCCATGGCGAAAGCTCCTTGATATATATCATAGTATATTACAGCATTCGAAATGCTTGAGGGCAAAATCGGGGGCGGACCATCTCTGCCTAGAGGCTCAAAGATGCCGCACCCTCAAAGACCGCGTCACGCGGGAAATTATGCGCCCTGAGAAAGTCTTACTCATTTTGTCGGGGCTTTGTGGGGTTTCCCCGCAGAAGGCGTAATTCATTCGTCCTTCCGAAGCGCCTCATGAGAAAACTAATCGAGCGCGTCATGCATAGACGCTCGACAGCGGCGCCCGATGCAGTATGTTGCATTGCAGCATTAGAGGTGCGAGTTGCGAATTGCAGTTGTCGATGAAAGTGACGCGCGCGCAGCGGTAATCGCGGAAGGCTTGCGTGATGCGGGCCTGACAGACGTGACCTTGTTCACCGACCGTCATGGCATCGCCGCGCGGCTCGAAGCACTGTCGCCCGATGTTGTGCTCATTAATCTCGCCAACCCGCACCGTGACGAGCTCGAAGAATTGTTCGCTTTGTCAAAAGCGATGGCACGCCCCGTGGCGATGTTTGTCGATCAGAGCGACTCTGCCGGGATCGAAGCCGCCATCGACGCCGGTGTCTCGGCCTACGTTGTCGATGGATTGAAGAAAGAACGGATCAAACCGGTGCTCGAATTGGCGATCCGCCGATTCAATGCCTTTGCGCGGTTGCGCGCCGAACTCGACGAAGCGCGGAGTGCCCTGGCCGAGCGCGAAACCGTGGACGCGGCGAAGCGCCTGCTGATGAACAAGCGCGGGATCGACGAACCCGCTGCCTATGCGCTGCTCCGCAAGGCGGCGATGGATAGCGGACGGCGCATAGGCGATGTCGCCGATGCCATCGTCACCGCTGATCGCCTGATGGGGGATTTATGAGCGATATTGTCCGTCTCGGCTTCCTGCCGCTCGTCGATGCAGCCCTCCCGATCTTGGCGCGCGAGTTCGGCTATGCCGAAGATGAGGGGATCGACCTTCAGCTTATTCGCGACATGAGCTGGGCCACAGTCTGCGACCGGCTGCTCTACGGCCACAGCGATGCCGCACATCTGATCGCACCCCTCGCGATTGCGACGACGCTCGGGTTAGGGCGACCCGCGACGCCGCTGTCGGTCCCCTTCGTGCTCGGGCTAAACGGCAATGCGGTAACCTTACGCCCCGATCTCGCCGCCCAAGTTACTACGCCTGGGATGCCGGGCGATATTGCCGCTATCGGATCGCGGCTGCGAGAGGTGGTCAAGTCCGGCGAGCGACAACTACGCTTCGCCGTCGTCCATCGCTATTCAAGTCACAACTACATGCTGCGTTACTGGCTGCGTGGCTGCGGTATCGATCCGGACTGCGATGTCGAGATCGTGACCGTTGCGCCGCCATTTGCCGCGCAGGCGCTGGCGGACGGCGAAGTCGATGGCATTTGCGTGGGTGAGCCGTGGAACAGCGTCGCAGTCGATCGTGGTGCGGGCATCATCGTCGCCGTCACATCGCAAATCTGGCTGCGCGGGGTCGAAAAGGTGCTCGCGATGCGTACCACCGCAATGGAGGCCAACCCTGACCTGACCTATCGGCTGATCCGCGCGCTTTACCGGGCGGGTGAAGCGTTTGTGGATCCGGCGCGACTCGAAACCGTCGCGGCGGTGCTGGCACGCCCTGAATATCTCGACGGATCGGCCGACCTTATCTCCCGAGCGGTGTCCGACGACATCCTGTTCGCGCGTGGACACGACCCCGTCCGTGTTTCGGACTTCATGTTCCAGCATCGCGAAGCCGCAAACTTTCCCTGGGTCAGTCAAGCCGCATGGCTCTACGCCCAGATGTGCCTCGCCGGGCATACGACGCCGGGCAACGTCGATTACGATGAAGCACAACGCGTATTCCGGCCTGACGTCTATCGCGCTGCACTCCGCCCCCTCGGCGTAGCGCTGCCGGGAGCAAGCTCGAAACTCGAAGGCGGCATAGTAGAGCCGCTCGCGGTCGGCACCACGCAAGGGCGGTTGATCCTGTCCGCCGATCAGTTTTTCGACGGCCGCAGCTTCGACCCCGAAACGCTCACGACCTACCTTGCCGAAAGCGAGATTTTCTGAATTTTTGCTGCATTGCAAAAAAGACACTTGCTTCCAGACCGAATTGAAGTCAGCTTAACGACACGCTGAAGATTGCAACGGGGCAAGCTTCAGCGATTCAGACATTCAGGCAAAGTCGCCGCTGAGGCCGTGCATTTCCGCGCGCGTCGCGGCGGCTTTTTTTGCGTTTCTCGAAGGGGCCGAGACCATGACGCAGGCAGCAGTAATCAATGGAGGTGCCGAGTTAAGCGCACCCGGTGTGACGAAGGATAAGAGTGGCTTTTGGCAAGCCGGACATAAGCCCACGCTGTTCGCCGCTTTCCTCTACTTCGATCTCGCGTTCATGGTCTGGGTGATGCTCGGGCCGCTCGCGCCCATCATTTCCAAAGAGATGGGCCTGTCCCCCGCGCAAAAGGGGCTGATGGTTGCGGTACCGACACTGGCGGGTGCCATCTTGCGGCTCGTCAACGGGCTGCTCGTCGATCGTATCGGACCCAAGAAGACGGTTGCCATCGGCCAGGTCATCGTGATCGCCGGGCTGCTCAGCGGCTACGTGCTCGGCGTGAACACCTATGGCGGCACGTTAGCCATCGGGGTTGTTCTCGGATTTGCGGGCGCAAGTTTCGCGGTCGCCTTGCCGCTGGCATCGCGTTGGTATGGACCTGAACATCAGGGCATGGCGATGGGGATTGCCGGCATGGGCAATTCGGGGACGGTGCTTGCCGCACTTTTCGCCCCGGTTCTTGCCAAAATGTTTGGCTGGAACTCAGTGCTCGGCCTTGCCTGCATCCCGCTCGGTGTCGTGTTCATCGCCTACATGATCATGGCAAAGGACTCGCCGAACCAGCCCGCCCCAAAGCCCCTGACCGCTTATTTCGAAGTGCTGAAGCACGCCGATGCATGGTGGTTCATGCTGTTCTACGGCGTCACATTCGGCGGTTTTGTTGGCCTTTCTGCAAGCCTGTCGATCTGGTTCACCGACCAGTTCGCGCTGACCCCGGTAGTCGCAGGCTATTGCACGGCGGCGTGTGTCTTTGCCGGGTCGCTGGTCCGACCGTTCGGCGGGGCAACAGCTGACCGCATCGGCGGCATCAAGACGCTGACGGTGGTCTACATCGTTGCCGCTGCAACCTTAGTCGCGATCAGCGCCAACCCGACTTCGCTGCCGGTCGCGCTTGGCCTGTTCCTGCTCGTGATGGCGACACTCGGCTTCGGCAACGGTGCGGTGTTTCAGTTGGTGCCGCAGCGGTTCGGGAAGGAGATAGGCATCATGACCGGCCTTGTCGGATTTGGCGGCGGGGTTGGCGGCTTCTATCTTGCCTCGTCGCTTGGATTTGCCAAGCAACTCACGGGAAGCACCCAATACGGCTTTCTGATTTTCGCAGGGCTGGCGCTGGTTGCCCTTGGCGGACTGACGGTGGTGAAACGCCGCTGGCGGTCGACCTGGGGTGCCGAGCTGGTCGGAGCGAAGATCTGATGCGCGCTGCAATCCTCGTGGCGGGACTGGTCGTAACACCAGCCCTCCCCTCCCAAGCATCGGCCGAGCCCCTTAAGATCAAACCCATCATAGACGCTCGCCTTCGCTATGAGGGGGTCGATCAGGCGGGGATCGCCAACCGTGCAGACGCCGTGACAGTTCGGGTACGAGCAGGCGCTGAAGCAAAGTCGGGCGATTTCACCTTTCTTGCCGAAGCTGAAGGCGTTCTCGCTCTAAACGAGAACTACAACAGTAGCGTGAATGGCAGAACCGCCTTTCCGATCGTGCCCGACCCGCAGACCATCGGTCTCAACCGCCTCCAACTCCAGTATCGCGGCTTGCCTAAGACCGTTGTGACGATCGGCCGCCAGCGGATCAATCTCGACGACCAGCGCTTTGTCGGTTCTGTCGCCTGGCGACAGGACGAGCAAACCTTTGATGCTGCGCGCGTTGAATGGTCTGGCATCAAGAACCTGAAAGTCGATCTGACCTACGCTTGGAAGGTTCGTACGATTTGGGGTATCGACGGCATACCGGCACGACCAGAATCGATCTCCGGCAGCAACATCTTCGGCAACGCGTCACTGGTGACCAAGGTCGGCACCATTACAGTCTTTGGCTATGCGGTGGATCAGGATCAGACACCGTTGTTGGCGAACAGCAGCTTGACCTTTGGCGGACGCTTCGCCGGTACGCATGCGTTCGACAAAACAACGAAGCTCGCTGTGCTGCTGAGCTATGCGCGGCAAACGGATTACGGTCGCAATCCCAATCGCTACACGGCTCAATATTATGCCGGGGATGTTTCCATTGGTATCAAGACTCTCACCATTGGCGCTGGCTTTGAGATTCTCGGCAGCGACACGGGTGCTGCGTTAACGAGTTTCCAGACGCCGCTGGCAACGCTGCATAAGTTCAATGGCTGGGCCGATAAATTTCTCGTGACGCCGCCCAACGGGCTGAGCGACGCCTATGGCTCGATCGGCTACGGCTGGAGAAAGGTCGGCAGGATCGACGCAATTGCGCTGACTGCGGTTTATCATCGCTTCGGCAGCGACCGGCTGGGCCTGCGCTATGGAGATGAGATCAACCTGCAAGCGACCGCTCGGCTGAAGCGGTACACCTTCCTGCTAAAATACGCCGACTACCACGCGTCGGGCTTCGCCACCGACACCCAGAAACTCTGGGCCTCACTGGAGTGGGTACTATGACCGCACAGCCGCATTTGATTATAATCGGAAACGGCATGGCCGGGTGTCGCGCGGTCGAGGAAATTCTTGCGCGCGAGGCGGACCGCTATCGCATCACGATCTTCGGGGCCGAGCCGCGGGTCAATTACAACCGGATCATGTTGTCGCCGTTGCTCGCAGGCGAAAAGTCGTTCGACGACATCGTGATCAACGATCAGGCCTGGTATGACGATAACAGGATTACGCTGGTCGCGGGTGACCCGGTGGTCGCGATTGACCGCAAAATCCAGACGGTCACGGCGCGTTCGGGCCGGGTCGAAAGCTACGACAGATTGATCCTCGCGACCGGGAGCGATCCGTTCATCATTCCTGTACCGGGCCATGATCTGCAAGGCGTCGTCACCTTCCGCGACATGGATGATGTCGGCGCGATGCTGCGCGTGGCAGATGAGGGTGGTGACGCGGTCGTCATCGGCGGCGGGCTTCTCGGGCTTGAAGCCGCGCACGGGCTCAGTCTGCGCGGCATGAAGGTCACCGTGATTCACCTGATGCCGACGCTGATGGAACGGCAACTCGATGAAGCGGCTGGCTGGCTGCTCAAGGAGGCGCTCGAAGGGCGCGGACAGACAATCCTGACCGGTGCGGACACAGGTGAGATTTACGGGCAGGGCAAGGTCGAAGGGGTGCGTCTGAAGGACGGGCGAGACATTCCGGCCTCGCTGGTCGTCATGGCGGTTGGCATCCGGCCGAATGTGAAGCTCGCCCGTGACACAGGACTAGCGATCGGACGGGGCATCCACGTTGATGATCACCTCGTGACGTCTGACGCCAACATCCTCGCTGTCGGCGAATGCGTCGAGCACAATGGATCGGTTTACGGCCTCGTCGCGCCGATATGGGAAATGTGTCGCAGCCTCGCCGACGGTCTTATGGCCACGCCGAACGGCTACACTGGCTCGGTAACATCGACGAAGCTCAAAGTGTCGGGGATCGACGTGTTCTCCGCCGGTGATTTCAGCGGTGGCGACGGTTGCGAGGACATTGTCATGCGCGATGCCTCACGCGGCGTGTACAAGCGCGTCGTCGTCAAGGATGACCGCGTCATCGGTGCAGTCCTTTACGGTGATACCGGCGACAGCAACTGGTATTTCGACCTGCTCAAGCGGCAGGAAGATGTCTCTGAAATTCGAGATGCACTGATATTCGGTCAGGCTTTCGCGTCGGGAGGGGGGGCATCGGCAAACCCTAATGCGGCAGTCGCAGCACTGGCGGACGACGCCGAGATCTGCGGCTGCAACGGGGTCAGCAAAGGCAAGGTGGTTGCCGCCATCACTGGCGGTGCGGTCACGCTCGATGCCGTCCGCGCGGGCTGCAAGGCATCGGCGAGCTGCGGCTCGTGTACGGGGCTGGTCGAAAGCCTGCTCGCGATCACGCTCGGCGACGAGTTCGCGGGCACCCGCGATTTTCCGACGTTGTGCAAATGCACCAGCTTCACGCACGAAGACGTCCGGCGGAACATCGTCGAAAAGGGGCTAAAGGCCATCCCGCAGGTCATGCAGGAATTGCATTGGACCACGCCCGATGGCTGCGCTTCGTGCCGCCCTGCCCTCAATTACTATCTACTCTGCGCGTGGCCCGGCGAGTTCGTCGACGACAATCAGTCGCGCTTCGTCAATGAGCGGATGCACGCCAACATCCAAAAGGACGGCACTTATTCTGTCGTGCCGCGCATGTGGGGTGGCGTCACCAATCCCAAGGAACTCCGCGCGATTGCCGATGTCGCCGAAAAATATGAAGCGCGCATGGTCAAGGTCACAGGCGGGCAGCGGCTCGATATCTTCGGCATCAAGAAAGAGGATTTGCCTGCCGTCTGGGCCGATCTGAACGCCGCCGGGATGGTCAGCGGCCATGCCTATGCCAAGGCGCTCCGCACCGTGAAAACCTGTGTCGGCAGCGAATGGTGCCGCTTCGGAACGCAGGACTCCACAGGGCTCGGCATCAAGACTGAGCAGATGACCTGGGGATCGTTCATGCCGCACAAGTTCAAGATCGCGGTGAGCGGTTGCCCCCGCAATTGCGCGGAAGCCACGATCAAGGACTTCGGCATTATCTGCGTCGACAGCGGATACGAACTGTCGGTCGGCGGTAATGGCGGGATCAAGCTGCGCGGCACCGATTTCCTGTGCAAGGTCGCGACCGAACAGGAGGCGCTCGACTACTGCGCTGCGTTTATCCAACTCTATCGCGAGGAGGCGCGCTATCTCGATCGCACAGCACCATGGGTCGAGCGCGTCGGGATGGACTATATCAAGGCCCGGATCGTCGAAGATGAGATCGGACGCGAGGCACTGCGGTCGCGGTTCTTGTTCTCGCAATCGTTCATGCAGGACGACCCTTGGGCCAAGCGTGCGGCGGGCGAGGACGAGAAGCTGCATCAGCATTTGGCGGAAATCCGGCCGCTGGTGATGGCATGAGCAGTGTCGGCGAATGGCTGGATATCGGTCCCGTCGATCAGCTTCCTGCGCTTGGGGCGCGCACTCTACCGGTGCGCGGCGGTGACGAGATCGCGATTTTCCACACTGCCAACGGCGACGTCTATGCGCTGGTCAACAAATGCCCGCACAAGTCAGGGCCGCTGAGCCAAGGAATCGTCCATGACACGACGGTCACTTGTCCGCTGCACAATTGGCGTATTTCGTTGGTGACTGGCAAAGCACTTGGCGAAGACGAGGGCTGCGTGCCCGTCATTCCCGTCAAGATCGACGGCGGTCGGATCCTGATCGGCCGTGCCGAAGCCCTTGCAAGCGTCGGTCAGAGTGTCGGTTAAAACCACCTGCGCTTACTGCGGGGTCGGTTGCGGCATCGTCGCAACTCCAATGGGAGAGCGCAGCGCGACCATCGCGGGCGACCCGGATCATCCTGCCAACTTTGGCAAGCTGTGCTCAAAGGGGACGCACCTCGGCGAGACGATCGGTCTCGAGGGGCGGTTGCTGCATCCCATGATTGGTTCGGAGAGGGTGGGCTGGCCCGAGGCGTTAGACCTTGTGGCCAGCCGCTTCGCCAAGACGATTGCCGAGCACGGGCCAGACAGTGTCGCTTTCTATGTCTCGGGCCAGTTGCTGACTGAAGACTATTACGTTGCCAACAAGCTGATGAAGGGCTTCATCGGCAGCGCCAACATCGACACAAACAGCCGCCTATGCATGTCGAGCGCGGTTGCAGCGCACATCCGCGCATTTGGCGAAGACGTCGTCCCGTGCAGTTACAGCGATCTCGACGAGGCCGACCTGATCGTGCTCGTCGGCTCCAACACCGCCTGGTGCCATCCGGTCATCTGGCAGCAGATCGAAGCAGCCCGCGAAAAACGCGGCACCAAGCTGGTCGTCATCGACCCGCGCCGCACTGAGACAGCCGAGCGCGCCGATCTGCACCTCGCCATAGCGGCCGATAGCGATGTAGCGCTTTGGACCGGATTGCTCTGCGAACTCCGCTCCGGCTTCCGCCTCGACGGCGGCTTCATGGCCAACCGCGTCGCCGTGCCGAAAGAGTTCTGGAGTTCTTTGCCCACCCTCGATGTTGCGAAGGTGTGCGATATCTCGCCCGCAGACGTTCAGGCATTCTACGACCTGTTCATCGACAATCCGCGAACGGTCACGCTGTTCAGCCAAGGCGTAAACCAGTCCACACAAGGCACGGACAAAGCAAACGCAATCATCAACGCCCATTTAGCCACGGGGCGGATCGGCAAACCCGGCACAGGCCCCTTTTCGATAACCGGCCAACCCAATGCGATGGGCGGACGTGAAGTCGGGGGACTCGCCTCGATGCTTGCAGCACACATGGGGTTCAGCGATGCCGAGCGCGATCGGGCTCAGCGCTTCTGGCAGTCGCCGACAATATGCCCCGGCCCGGGTCTGAAGGCCGTCGAGATGTTCGACGCGATGGCAAAGGGAAAGATCAAGGCCGTCTGGATCATGGCGACTAACCCCGCCGTATCGATGCCCGACGCACGCATGGCCCGTGTTGCGCTCGCCAATTGCTCCTTCGTCGTTGTTTCAGATTGTATCGCGGAAACCGATACCGGGCGTTACGCGCAAGTCCGCCTGCCTGCGCTCGGTTGGGGCGAAAAGGACGGAACGGTCACCAATTCCGAACGTCGCATCTCGCGCCAGCGCGGTTTTCTCGATGCACCGGGGGAAGCAAAACCCGATTGGTGGATCATCGCCGAGATCGCGAAGCGGATGGGTTGGGGCGTAGAATTCGACTGGCACCATCAGTCTGAAATTTTTGCCGAGTTTTGTGCGCAGACCCGGTTCGAGAATGACGGCACGCGCCTGCTCAACGTAACGGCGCCATCCGATTATGAAGCAATGGAGCCGTTCCAATGGGGCTGCACGTCTCCGTTCAAAGAGCGCCCGTTCTCTACGCCCGATGGCAAGGCTCGCCTTGTCCCTGTGACCTTCGCGCCCCGCACCGACGGCAGCCGTCAGTTCGCGCTTCGGCTCAATACCGGACGTTACCGTGACCAATGGCACACGATGACCCGAACCGGCCTGTCGTCGAAGCTTTCGCAGCACAGGCGTGAGCCGCTCGTCGAAGTCCACCCGGATACTATCCAACGGCTTGGCCTCACCGACGGAGGTCTGGCGAATGTCGAAACGCCGCACGGCCACAGTACTTTCCGCGTCGAGAGTAATCCCGGCCAGCGGCGTCAGGAGCTGTTCGTCCCGATTCACTGGACAGACCAGACCAGCGGGGGCGGACGCACCGGCTTGTTGCCGGGGCAGGACCGCGATCCGCATTCAGGTCAACCCGGATTCAAGAACACGCCGGTTCGCATCGCGCCTTGGCGGCCTGACTGGACCGGGTTTCTGGTGACAACTGACCTGCCCAAGATTCCCGACTGCGAGTACTGGACCCGCATCCGTTGCGCGCAGGGCTGGCTGGTAGAACTGGCAGGCGCTGGAGACACCCAGGCACTGGCCCGGTTGCTTCCAGACGGCGACCGACTCGAAATGAGCGACCCGAAACGCGGCATTATCCGCGCAGCCGTGCTTTCCGGCGGTCGGCTGGACGCAGCACTTTTTGTCTCGCGCAATGGTGGCTTGCCACCTCGCGACTGGCTTATAGGGCAACTTGGCGGAAGCGGAGCCGCGCCCAACGAGCTACTTGCCGGTCGTCCGGCCAGCCCTGCACCTGATCGCGGCCCCATCGTCTGCGTTTGCTTCGACATCGGCATGCGCACAATCGTCAGCGCAATCGCTGAACGCGCGCTAGCGAGCGTCGAAGCGGTTGGAAACGAAATCAACGCGGGCACGAACTGCGGATCGTGCCGCCCTGCAATCGCGCGCCTGCTCGAAGATTACAAGGAAGCTGCTCATGCCTAATATGATCGCACCGGGAGAAGTCTGGCTGGTCGGCGCAGGCCCCGGCGATCCTGATCTGTTGACGCGCAAAGCCGAACAACTGATCCGCGCCGCGACAGTCATCTTTTATGACGCGCTCATCGGCCCTGGCATACTCGATCTGGTGCCACGGTCGGTTCGGCTCGTGCCTGTCGGCAAGCGCGCAGGCTGCCATTCGAAAGCGCAGAATCAAATCGATGCGTTGTTGGTCGAGGCAGCGCTCGCGGGTGAATGCGTCGTTCGATTGAAGGGCGGCGATCCATCGGTCTTTGGCCGTTCGACTGAAGAACTCGCCGCGCTCGCAGCGGTGGGCATCCGCGCGCAAATCTGTCCGGGAGTGACGGCGGCCAGCGCTGCGGCGGCTGGTGCCGGGCTATCGCTGACGTCGCGCGGTCTCGCGCGCCAAGTATGCTTCGTCACAGCACGCACTGGTAACAATACCGAAGATTCGTGTGATTGGGCGTCGCTCGCTGACCCGGACGTGACGCTCATATTCTACATGGGACGCTCGCGCGCTGCTGATATCCGCCGTAATTTGCTCGCTTATGGTCGTGCGCCCGACACCCCGGTGCTGATCGCCAGCAACGTCAGCCTGCCCGACGCACGATATGTTCACACCCGTCTCGACCTCTTGCCCGTTGCCGTTGACGCAACCGACGGCGGAGCCCCGGCGATCGTCATGGTTGGCCGGGCGGTGCTTGCGCCGTCGTTCGGCAGCGCAGTCAAACATATGGCATTTACCGATGGCTGAACCCCACCGTGCAGCGACTGCTACCTACGAAGCGGCACTCAGCTTCGATGACGCGTTTGCGAGGGTGCTCGCAGTGGCGTCCCCGCTTGCCGAAGAAGTAATGCTGCTCGCGTCGGCCGCAGGGCGGATCCTTGCGCGTCCAGTAATCGCGCTGCGGGACAGTCCATCTGCTGATCTTTCTGCGATGGACGGCTACGCGGTAGCCGACCCGGAAAGCGCGGCGGGCGCATTTGACATCATCGGCGAGGCGCGACCTGGCATGCCAACAGCCGTGGCGATGCAAAACGGCTGTGCCATTCGAGTATTCACAGGCGCACCGATCCCGGAGGGAGCGAACCATATCGTCGTCCAGGAAGCAGCGACCGTTTATGGCAAAAAAATCGTCTTCTAGCCCACCGACGCGACGACGCGCCACATCCGTCGAAAAGCTTCGGACTTCAGTGTCGGCCAGAACCTTCTTGCGGTCGGAACATTGCTTGATCACCGGACGCTTGTGGCAGCAGCCGCCTCCGGTGCGACCGAAGTTTCAGTTACGCGTCAACCTCGCGTCGCTATTCTGGTCACAGGCGATGAGGTTCATTCGGTTGGCGCACCTCCCTCCAACTCGTTGGCAATCCCCGATAGCATTTCTCTGGCCGTCTCCGCCCTTGCGGCAAGATGGGGCGCTGACGTCATCACGCCGTCCTCAGCGCCTGATAACGCGAGAAAGATCGCTGCTGCCTTTCGCGAAGCAACTTATTACGCCGACGTCGTTATCATGACGGGTGGGGCTTCGGTTGGTGATCATGACCATTGCAAAGCTGCGGTGCGTGAAGCTGGCGGACAATTTCAGTTTGCGAAAGTCGCCATGAAACCGGGCAAACCCGTCTGGCACGCCATGATCGGGAAGACGCACGTCTTGGGCTTGCCCGGAAACCCAACGGCTGCGCTGACGACAGCCCGGCTGTTCCTCGCGCCTTTGCTTTGCGCGCTGAGCGGTAGGCTGCCCAAAGATGCGCTCCTTTGGCACCGTGCGGGCTGGTCAGAAGGCACGCCGCCTAGCGATACCCGTGAGCGATTTTGTGCGGTTCGTGGAACGGGCAAACGGTGACGCTCGTCCGGGGTCAATCAGCATCGTCGCAACACAAGCTGGCATTGGCCAACGTCCTCGTGCGGATACCCGCAAGCGAACACATTTGTGCGGGTGACACCGCAATGATCATCGATTTCTAAGCATGGGGGCTCGCGCAAAATTCTCGGCGCGGTTTTGGCGGGCGGCGCCTCGCGTCGATTTGGCAGCGATAAGGCGCTCGCCGATTTGGCGGGACGACCGATGCTCACCCATGTCCTCGACGCGTTACGCCCGCAGGTTGAAGCCATCGTCGTCTGCGGACGAAGTTGGCCATGCGAGGCCTCGTTCGATGATCGTCTGAAAAGTCGCCTTGGACCGCTCGCTGGGCTGGAGAGCGCGTTATATCACGCCTGCGCGCACAATTTCGATGGCGTCGTTTCAGTTCCTGTGGACACCTTGCCTCTCCCCTCCGACCTTTGCCTCCGGCTCGAGGGCTGCGGCCCCGCAGTGCTCGAACGTCAGTACCTTATCGGCTACTGGCCTTCCTCTCTCGCGACAGAGATCACGACATTTCTGCGAGAGGGGCATCGGGCAGTGTATCATTGGATAATTCACACCAACGCCAGGAAAGTTCGCGATCCAGTCTTCGTCAGCAATATCAATACGCTTGCTGATTTTGCAGACTTGCCGTGCCTAACGGGCATTCACCGCGCGTCAGGATGCAGTACACCCGAATTTTCGAGGGTTAAGGCAGCCAAAAAGCCGAGAAAACGAGATTTAAGCGGCATGCGCGCGAGTGCTCGCATCGCAAACCGACTTCCCGAGACCTAGCTTCGGCCATACCAGGTAGCCTTGCCGCTGCCGTGCTGGATAAGATGACGGGCCGACACCAGCATCTGCAAATGCTTCTTCACAGTGTTGCGGTTCGCGCCTGTCAGATCGACAATCTGGCCATTGGTGATCCGCCCGTGTGCTTTCGTCAATTCGAGAATCCGAACCGCCAGTTCGGGCAACCGCTCGACCATCAGCCGTTCGCGCACGATCTTCGCTTCAAGGCGTGCCTTCTGGCGCTGGAGCGA
>JBDUBD010000143.1:0-3861 GCA_040004295.1 Sphingomonadales bacterium
TCAACGGCCCCGGCGAAGCGCGCGAAACCGACATCGGCCTGACCGGCGGCGGCAATGGCAAGCACATGGTCTATCTGTCGGGCGTGACCGATCACACCATCCAGGACGCTGACATGATCGAGCATATCGTCTCGCTGGTCGAGGCGAAAGCGGTGGAGATCGAAGCCGGGATCAGCGTCGCGCGGGCGGCTTGACCATGCTGATCACGCTCGCGTTGGCTGCAGCAGCACCATTTCCCGAACGTATGCCCGGCATGATGGAGGCATGCGTCGAAAATGCCATGACCGATGGCATGACGAGTAGTACGGTCGACGAGAACAAATATATCTGTGTTGGTGAACCTGCACGCGCTCTTTGGGATTTTCTGGAGGCGGCTAAAACTAGCTCCTACGAGCAGCAGACAGCAGGTGAAGGGCGCTGGCTTTCGCGAATCTTTCCTTTGGGTGGGTGCTTCAAGAGGGTGAGCCATGTTGATGGTTCACCGGCAACCGACGGGTTATCCTGTACGATCTGGGTTCCACGCCCTTCGACACAGGCAACGCCAAAGCCAAAGCCATAGGCGCGGCCTTAATCAGTTTTGATTGCTGAACTGGCGCGCGTGACAGCTCCCCGCTAGGCGCCGCTCGATGACCCAGCGTAACGTTTCGACCGCCATCCCTTTTGCCGCCGCTTGCCTCGGCATCGCGTTCTTTTCGATGATGGACGCGGCGATGAAGGGTTTGTCGATTGCGATCGGCGCTTATAACACGATGTTGTGGCGGGTGCTGATCGGGGTCGCATTGTGCGCCATCCCCTATTTCGCGACGCGGAAGATCTGGCCGAGCCGGGCCGGGCTCCGCGTCCATTTTCTGCGTGGTGCGGTGAATGGAATCATGGCCGTCACCTTCTGCTACGGCATCGCGCGCGTTCCTCTCGCAGAGGGAATCGCACTGTCATTCATCGCGCCGCTGATCGCGCTTTATCTTGCGGCGGCACTGCTCGGCGAAACGGTCGGTCGGAAATCAGTTGTCGGTTCGCTGCTCGGAATTGTCGGAGTGGGCGTGATCCTCGCCAGCCGCGCCACCGGACAGTTTTCGCCCGGAAGCGGGTGGGGTGTCGCCGCAATCCTGGTGTCTGCGATCTTCTACGCCTACAGCATCGTCCTGATGCGGCAGCAGGCTTTGCTGGCGTTGCCGGTCGAAGTGGCATTCTTCCAGAACCTGACAACGTCATTGTGGCTGTTGCTGTTGGCGCCTTTTTTTGCGTTCGTGCCATCTGTCCAACATCTGCCGATGCTGGCCCTGAGCGCGGGACTCGCGACCTGCTCGCTCCTGTTGCTGAGCTGGGCCTATGCGCGGGCCGAGGCCCAGGTATTGGTGCCCGTCGAATATACCGCATTCATCTGGGCAGCAATCATGGGTGCGGTCTTTTATGACGAGCGGCTTACCGCTGCCACGGTCGGTGGAACGGTGTTGATCGTCATCGGCTGTGTCGTGGCGTCGCGCGCTAAACGCACGGCGCTGTCCCCCACAGAGGCGGCAATATGAGCCGCGCTACCCTTACCCCGGTTCACCTGTTACTCGCACTCGGTGTGATGATCGTCTGGGGCAGTAATTTTGTCGTGATCAAGCAGGCGCTCGGACATCTGCCGCCGCTGGCGTTTGCGACGTTGAGGTTCACCGCTGTCGTCGTGCCATTGGTGTTTTTGCTGAAACGCCCTGCTGCGTCATGGCTGAACCTCGCCGCCTACGGCATCCTGATCGGCGCGGGACAGTTCGGCGCGCTGTTTGTGGCGATGCGGGCCGACATCACGCCAGGCATCGCGTCGCTGTTGGTGCAGAGCCAGGTCTTCTTCACCATCGGCCTGTCGATGGCGATGACCGGCGAGCGCGTGCGCGGATACCAGATCGTGGCATTGCTGCTGGCGGTCACGGGCATCGGCGTCATCCTGACGCATACCGATGGCAGCATTACCTATCGCGGCCTATTCCTCGTCCTGCTCGCTGCGCTCTCATGGGCAGGTGGCAACATGGTGTCGCGCGCGGCGGGGCGGGTCGACATGCTGAACTATGTCGTCTGGGCGAGTCTGTTTTCCATCCCGCCGTTGTTCGCGTTGTCGCTGATGCTGGAGGGGTGGCCGGCGATTATCGGCGGCGTGCGAGCGGCGGACGCCGCGACTTGGGCTGTGATCGCGTGGCAGGCGATCGGAAACACGATGTTCGGCTATGGCGTCTGGGGCTGGCTCCTTTCGCGCTATCCGGCCGCGACCGTCACGCCGCTCGCGTTGCTCGTGCCCGTCTTCGGCATGGGCGCGTCGGCCATGTTCCTGGGCGAACCGTTACAGCACTGGAAGCTTGCGGCTGCCGCACTCGTTATGTCGGGCCTCGCGCTCGGCATCCTCTGGCCGCCTCTGTCGGCCCGCTATATCGGAGAGCCCGTATGACAATTTCGATCCGACCTGCCGCCCCGTCCGATGTGCCGACGATCATGGGCTTCGTCCGCGAGCTGGCGACATTCGAGAAAGCGCCGGACGAGGTCACTTCGAATGAAGTCATCATGCATGAGGCGCTGTTCGGTGCGCGGCCCGCAGCGGAGGCGCTTATCGCCGAACTGGACGGTGCGGCTGTGGGCATGGCGGTTTTCTATCATAATTTCTCGACCTGGACCGGCGTTCGCGGGATCTGGCTCGACGATCTCTACGTCACGCCACACGCGCGGGGATCGGGGGCGGGGCGAGCATTGCTCCGACACCTTGCACGGATCGCGGTCGATCGCGGCTGCGCCCGCTTCGAATGGTGGGTACTGGATTGGAATGAGCCCGCGATTGCGTTTTACAAATCGCTTGGTGCCAAGCCGATGGATGAGTGGACGGTCAACCGCGTCGATGGCGATGCGCTGAAGCTGCTTGCGTCATGATGGTCCCACCGATGCAGCCGACCCTGTCCGACGACCGCGTACTGCTGCGCCCGCTGGCGGCTGAGGATTATGATGCGCTGTTCGCGGTGGCGTGCGATCCCTTGATCTGGGAAGTCCATCCTGCGCACGACCGGTGGCAGGAGCCGGTGTTTCGCAAGTTCTTTGCCGAAGGGCTGGCGTCGAATGGTGGGCTGGTAATTATCGACCGTGCAACCGACCAAGTCATCGGCAGCTCGCGTTACGACATTCGTGTTTGCCGAACGGGGGAAGTCGAGATCGGCTGGACCTTCCTTGCCCGTGAATACTGGGGCGGGGAGTGGAACCGGTCGATCAAGCGGCTGATGCTGGCGAATGCGTTCGAATGCGGTTTCGACACCGCGATTTTCCTGGTCGGGGACAACAACCTGCGTTCGCGCCGTGCGATGGAAAAGATCGGCGGTCGCCTGACCGATCGACGGCAGGACTGGGACATGGCCGGTGCGCAGACCAGCCATGTCATCTATGCGATCACCCTTGAAGACTTCCTCGCCGGGCCGCTCAACCGCGATTAGCCTTTGGCGGCTTTGGCGCGCTCGATCGCTTCCAGCGTGACACGGCGCGCGTCTTCGGCGCCGCCCCAGACACCGACCCGGACCCATTTGGTCTTTTCCAGATCTTTGTAGTGCGTGAAGAAGTGTTCGATCTGCTCCATCACGATACCGGGCAGATCGTCCTTCTGGTGGACGTCGGAATAATAGGGGAAGGTCTTGTTGTCGGGAACGCAGATGAGTTTCTCGTCGCCCCCGGCTTCGTCTTCCAGGTTCAGCACGGCGATGGGGCGCGCACGAACGACCGACCCGGGGACGAACGGCGATCGGGCAATGACCAGCGCATCGAGCGGATCGCCATCGGGCGACAAGGTATGCGGCACGAAGCCGTAATTGGCCGGATAGCGCATCGGCGTGTGCAGGATGCGATCGACGAACA
>JBDUBD010000014.1:0-39363 GCA_040004295.1 Sphingomonadales bacterium
ACGGTCGATAATTTGTCCGGCAACGACTTCATCATGCTGGTGTTCGACCGTGCGGTGAACCTTTCGGCGGCGGTGCTTAATCCCTATTCGGTTGGCGGCAGCACAGACAACGACGCGTTCGTAAGCTATGCAACGCTGAACGGAGCCTTTGCGTTGGATCTGTCGACGCTTTCGCTGTCCAACTCGGTTTTTACGACGCTCAACAGCAACGGCAAGAACTACCAAGGCAGTGGCAGCGGCACGATCACCAATTTTAACACTGGCACCAGTTCGGGCAACGTCTGGGTCATCGGCGCAGCTCGTTCGGGTGCGGTCGGCTACTGGGACAACAATATCGACGGTTTCAAGGTTGGCTCGATCAACGTGACCGCTTCGGTTCCCGAACCCGCAACCTGGGCGATGATGATTTCGGGCTTCGGCATGGTCGGCGCCTCGATGCGTCGCCGTCGCCGCGTCGCTGTGACCTTCGCAGCAGCCTAACAGGTACGTTCGGCGGACCTGTGATCCGCTGACAATAACCAGACATAATCGGCCATCGCGACGACAGTTCGCGGTGGTCGATTGCTTGTGTTGGAAGCGGCCCGCGCATCTGGTAGCGCGTGTTATATGATCGCTGCACAGTCCGCCCGCCTGATCCTGACCCGCCTTCACGAGGTCATGGCCGCGCGTACCGGCGCGCAGGCGAAGCTGAACCAGGTCGTCGGCATTATCGGCGAAGCGCTCAAAAGCGAAGTCTGTTCGATCTACCTGCTACGCGACGGGTTGCTGGAACTCTATGCGACCCGCGGGCTGAAACAGGAGGCCGTCCACGTCACTCGGCTGGCCTTGGGCGAAGGGCTGGTCGGCACGATTGCCGAGGACGTCGAGCCGCTCAATCTTGACGAGGCAACCAGCCACCCCGACTTCGCATACAAGCCGGAAACCGGCGAAGAACTGTTCCACTCCTTCGCAGGCGTGCCGATCGTCCGACGTCAAGCGGCGGTCGGCGTCCTCTGCGTCCAGCATGCAGAGCCGCGCCGCTATGACGAGGTCGAGATCGAGGCGCTTCAGACCGTCGCAATGGTATTGAGCGAACTCATTTCCAACGCGGGCCTCGTCGATGAGGCCAAGACCGGTGGCGCGCGCGCGGCGCAAACCCAGTCGCAGCGGATGACCGGCCTTCGCCTGGTCGAAGGCATGGCCCGGGGTCACGCCGTCTATCACCAGCCACGAATCCTGATCGAACATACTGTCGCGGAAGATACCGAGGCCGAGCGCGCGCGCGTCTATTCCGCCTTCGCAAAGATGCGCGAGCAGATCGACAACATGACCAACCTCGCCGAATTCGGCGGCGATGGCGAACACCGCGAGGTTCTCGATACCTATCGCATGTTCGCCTATGACGAGGGCTGGTCGCGGCGCATCAACGAGGCGATCGATTCCGGACTGACTGCCGAGGCCGCGATCGAGCGCGTCCAGCAACGCACCCGCACCCGCATGCGCCAGATCGACGATCCGCTGCTCGCCGACCGGATGCACGATCTGGAGGATCTGGCGAACCGCCTGTTGCGGATCGTGTCGGGACAGCTCGGCACGGCGGCCCAGGCGGGGCTGCGCCAGGACACGATCCTGATCGCGCGCAACTTGGGTCCGGCAGAGCTGCTCGAGTACGACCGCCGCCGTCTGAAAGGCGTGGTCCTTGAGGAAGGATCGCTCACCGCGCACGTCACCATCGTCGCACGCGCCATGGGTGTGCCGATGCTGGGCCGCATCCGTAACGTCCGGCAGTCGATTACCGATGGCGACCTGTTGCTGCTCGATGTCGGGCAAGGCAGCGTCGTCGTGCGTCCCTCGTCGGCGATCGAGGAAGCGTTCGAAACCCGGCTGGTCGTGGGCCAGAAGCGGCGCGCTGCCTTTGCCGCACTGCGCGATCTGCCGTCGGTTTCGAAAGACGGGGTCGCCGTCCCCCTGATGATGAATGCGGGACTGCGCGATGACGTCGCCGCACTCGACCTGACGGGCGCGGAGGGCATCGGCCTGTTCCGTACCGAATTCCAGTTCCTCGTTTCCGCAACGATGCCCCAGCGCGAGCGCCAGCAGCGGCTGTATCGCGACGTGCTCGACGCTGCGGGCGAACGTCCGGTCATCTTCCGCACCGTCGACATTGGCGGCGACAAGGCGCTGCCCTACCTCCGCGCCGATACCAGTCAGGAAGAGGAAGAAAATCCGGCCATGGGCTGGCGCGCACTGCGCGTTGCGCTGGACCGCGACACGCTGATGAAGGCGCAGGCGCGCGCGCTGCTGGAAGCAGCGGCGGGGCGGACGTTGCAGGTCATGTTCCCGATGGTCAGCGAGCCATGGGAGTTCGACGCGGCACGAACCATTTTCGAATCGCAGCGTGCGTGGCTGGCGGAGCGCGGCAAGAAGCTGCCTGCGGTGGTCAAATACGGCGCGATGCTCGAAGTCCCGGCGCTCGCCGAAGTCTTGGACCTGTTGCTGCCCCGCCTCGACTTCCTGTCGATCGGCACCAACGACCTGACGCAATTCCTGTTCGCCGCCGACCGCGCCAATCCCAAACTCGCCGAGCGCTACGACTGGCTGAGCCCCGCGATCCTGCGCTTCCTGGCCCGAGTGGCGCGCGAATGCGCGGCGGCGAACGTCCCCGTGGGCGTCTGTGGCGAAATGGGCGGACGTCCGCTGGAAGCGATGACGCTAATCGGCCTCGGCGTCGACCGTCTGTCGATCACGCCAGCTGCCATCGGCCCGGTAAAAGCGATGATCCGCTCGCTCGACGTCGCAAAGCTCCGTGGCGCTCTTCCTGCCTTGCTGGCGACACCACCTGCCGACATGCGGGTGGCGCTAACCGACTGGGCACGCGAGGCTGGCGTGGAACTGACTTGACCAAGGGCATGCAATCATTGTGCATTGAGGGGCAACCGGTTGACAGGGACCGCACACATGGTGACACAAGCGACCGGTCGTAAGCCTAGGACGCGGGCGACGATGCGGAGAAATGCTGAGATGGTCGATGGCGAAACAACGACCGAAGCCGAGGGCGGCGGTCTGTTCCCGCAGAGCGTCGGCGAAAGGCTGCGCGCGGCGCGCCTCGAAGCGCAACTCGACCTCAACGACATCGCGACCAAGACCCGCGTTCCCATGCGCCACCTGGAAGCGATCGAGCGTGGCGACTATGCCAGCCTGCCGTCGTCAACCTATGCGATCGGTTTTGCACGGTCCTTTGCGCGGGCGATCAATATCGACGAAACGGCGGTCGCGCGCGATCTGCGCACTGAACTGGGCCGTGCGCCAGCCGACGATGCGGATTCCACGCCCTATGAACCCGTCGATCCGGCACGGCTGCCATCGCGCCTGCTTGCATGGTCGACTGCCATCATCGCGGTCCTGCTGGTCGGGGGGTATCTGCTCCTGCGGACCGAGATGTTCGGTGCCAGCGCGCCGCCGCCATTCGAGGCGCCACCGGTCGTTACGGCGCAGCCGACAGCGCCTGTTACCCAGGCTCAGGCTCAGGCAGTCGTCCCAACCACGGGCACGGTCGTGCTGACCGCAACGGCCCCGGTCTGGCTGCGTGTTTATGACAAGGCCGACAAGGTGCTGCTGCAAAAGGAAATGGCTGTCGGCGAGACATTCAGCGTTCCTGCCGACGCCGACACGCCGATGGTTCGTACCGGTCGCGCCGACGCGATCAAGGTCACGATCGACGGTCGCGAGGTTGCACCACTGGGTCCGCCCGAAAAGACCATCCGTAACGTCGTCCTGACGGCGGCTGCGCTCGCGGCGCGTCCGGCAACCCAGACGCCGCCGGGCGTGCCATCGACGGCACCCGTTCAGGCACCGCCCCCCTCGATACCGACCGCCAACGGAGCGGCGCCCGCACAGTGATTGAGGAACGAATGACGAAATATCGTACCGTGGCGGCAGTGATGGCGCTGGCGACGGCTATGCCCGCGCTCGCGCAGACCGCGCCGATCGACCAGCGCGTCGGCAAGCTCGAAAAGGAAATGCGTGCGGTACAGCGCAGCGTCTTTCCGCAAGGTGTACCAGTCCAACCCGATCTGAGTGCCCCCGTCACCCCGACGGTCGCGGCCGGGAATCCTGCGAGCGCACCGATCACCGACCTAACGGCCCGTGTCGATTCGCTGGAACGGCAACTCGCAACGCTGACCGGCGCCAGCGAGCAGAACGGGTTCAAGCTCAAGCAGCTCGAAGAAGCGCTCGCCCGCGTTCAGACCCGACTACAGACGCTCGAAGGGGGTACGGCGCCCGCTGTCGTCACAACCGATCCGCAAGTGGGTGGCCCGGGAATGGTGACGCCGACACCGGCACCGCCGATCTCGACACCAAAGCCGACAACGCGGCCCCTGGTCGCCGCTGCAGAAACCCCGGCAAAGGCCGACCCCGCGCGCAAGGCCGCCGTCGCCGCGATCGAGATGCCATCGACGGGCGATGTCGCCGAGGACGACTACACCTATGGGTTCCGGCTCTACACCGCGAAATTCTACCCCGAGGCGCAGGTAAAGCTAAAGGAATTTACCGCAAAATATCTGCCGACGCACAAGCGGTGGAGCTATGCCCAGAACCTGCTGGGTCGTGCCTATTATGACGAGGGTAAGCCCGCACTCGCGAGCCTTGCCTTCAACGAGAATTACGAAAAAGCACCGAAGGGCGAGCGCGCGGCTGACAGCCTGACCTGGCTCGGCCAGTCGCTGGTGCGGCTGAAACAGAATGCCAAGGCCTGCACCGTCTTCAAGGTTCTGGATGAAGACTATGGCCGCAGCCTAACCGCCGACCAAAAGGCACGCGCTGCCAAGGGACGTGCAGACGCCAAATGCTCCGCCTGACACAGCGGTCGCGCGGTTTCGCGCCGACTGGCTGACGCTGACCGACGGCGACGGCGGCAGGATCGGCGTAGCGGTTTCGGGCGGGGCCGACAGTCTGGCGTTGATGCTGCTCGCTGCCGCCGCGTTTCCGGGTGCGGTCATAGCAGCAACCGTCGATCACGGCTTGCGCACCGAGGCGGCCGAAGAAGCACGGCAAGTTGACACATTGGCCGAACGAATCGGCGTTCCGCACCGCATCCTGACGCTCGATCTCGCAGCGGGCGGCAATGTTTCGGCGCGGGCGCGCACGGCACGGTATGTGGCGCTCGAGACATGGCGGCAGAGTGTCGGGGCGGGCTGGATCGCGACCGGACATCATGCCGACGACCAGCTGGAAACGATGGTCATGCGGTTGAACCGTAGTTCAGGCGTAGGCGGCCTTGCGGGTATCCGACGTCGGAACGGCGTAATCGTGCGGCCTCTGCTCGGTTGGCGACGCGCGGAGCTCGACGCCATTGTTCAAGGGGCAGGACTGACCCCGGTTGACGATCCTACAAATCGGGACGATCGTTATGACCGCGCACGTTTGCGAAAACTGCTCGCGAATGCCGACTGGTTCGATGCGGCGGCGGTGACGCGCAGTGCCAACCGGCTCGCCGATGCCGATTCGGCGCTCGACTGGGTGGCGAGGACGATCAAGCCCACCGCAGCAACGATGGCCGATCTTCCCGACGAACTGGCGCGGCGTGTGTTGCTCCGCGCGATTCGCACCGTCGATCCGGCACTCGACCCGCGCGGTGACGCCCTGTCCCGCACGCTGGCCGAATTGCGTCAGGGACGAAAGACGATGCTCGGCAATGTCATGTGCCTGCCCGGAGCACAGTGGCGCTTCGAGGCGTCACCCGACCGGTGCACGGAACACCCCGTCGAATCCTGATTTGCGACAACCGCCCCGCCGTTCCATTGCCATTAACCTCTGAGCGCCTATCTTGGGGGCGAAAGGTTCCGACACCCATGAATGACGACAAGCAGCCGACCGGCAATCCCTGGATGAAGAGCATGGCCATCTGGGTCGGCATCCTCGTCGTGCTCGCGGTTTTCGTCATGGTCGTGGATGGTCGGACCAAGCCCGCTGCCGGCAACGGAATCGCCTATTCGGAATTCATTTCGAAGGTCGATGAAGGCACCGTCAAAACTGTCAAGATTTCGGGCGAGATCATCTCGGGCACGTTGTCCAACGGCGAAGCGTTCCGCACCTATGCCGTTACCGATCCCACGCTGATCCCGCGCCTGACCAAGGCAAACGTTACCTTTTCGGGCCAGCCCGAGGAAACCGCCTCAATCTGGGTGTTGCTGCTCTATCAGGCGCTACCCTTCGTCCTGATGATCGGCCTCGCCGTATTCGTCATGCGCCAGATGCAGAAAAATTCGGGCGGCGGCGCCATGGGCTTCGGCAAAAGCCGCGCCAAGATGCTAACCGCACGCGAAGGCCGCGTGACGTTCGAAGACGTCGCAGGCATCGACGAAGCGCGCGAGGAACTGCAGGAAATCGTGGATTTCCTGAAGGATCCGACGAAGTTTGCGCGGCTTGGTGGCAAGATTCCCAAGGGCGCCCTGCTGGTCGGCTCGCCCGGTACCGGCAAGACACTGCTCGCCCGCGCCATCGCAGGTGAGGCGGGCGTACCGTTCTTCACCATTTCTGGTTCGGACTTCGTCGAGATGTTCGTTGGCGTCGGCGCAAGCCGTGTCCGCGACATGTTCGCCGAGGCCAAGAAATCCGCCCCATGCATTGTCTTCATCGACGAGATCGACGCGGTCGGTCGCCATCGTGGTGCGGGTTTGGGCAACGGTAACGACGAGCGCGAACAGACGCTCAACCAGTTGCTCGTGGAAATGGACGGCTTCGAGGCGAATGAGGGTATTATCATCGTCGCGGCGACCAACCGCCCCGACGTGCTCGACCCCGCGCTGTTGCGTCCGGGCCGTTTCGACCGTCGCGTGACCGTGCCGCTGCCCGATATCGAGGGTCGTCACAAGATCCTCGAAGTGCACATGAAAAAGGTGCCGCTCGCACCCGATGTTGATTCGCGCACCCTGGCGCGGGGAACGCCTGGGATGTCGGGCGCCGATCTCGCCAATCTGGTCAATGAGGCCGCGCTTATGGCCGCGCGGCTCGGCAAACGGCTGGTGGCGATGGCGCAGTTCGAGCTCGCCAAAGACCGCGTCATCATGGGCACCGAATGGAAGTCGCTGGTTATGACCGACGACGAGAAGCGGATGACGGCCTATCACGAGGCGGGCCACGCGCTGGTGCGCGCCTATGAATCGGCGTCGGACCCTATTCACAAGGCGACAATCATCCCGCGCGGTGGTGCTCTGGGCATGGTCGTGTCGATGCCGGAGCGGGACAACTACTCTTATCATCGTGACAAAATGTTTGCCGATCTTGCGTCGGTGATGGGCGGACGCGTGGCGGAAGAAGTGATTTTCGGCCACGACAAGGTGTCGTCCGGTGCGTCGTCGGACATCAAGATGGCGACAAAGCTCGCCCGGGCGATGGTCACGCAATGGGGTATGTCGGACGCGATCGGGCCGCTGCAGTACGAGGATCAGCAGGAAGAAACGTTCCTCGGCTATTCGCAGACCCAGCGGCACAATATGTCGAACGAAACGGCATTGGCGATCGACGGTGAAATCCGCCGTCTGGTCGAAGGCGGCCATGCGCGTGCGACGGAACTGATCACCAAGCATGTGGACCAGCTTCACTCGATCGCAGGTGCGCTGCTCGAGTTGGAGACGATCACCGGAGACGAGATCAAGGGATTGATCGCCGGCCAGCCCATCAAGCGCGACGAGGGGCATGACAATCGCCCGAAGTTGACAGCGGGTGGATCGTCGGTGCCGAGTACCAAGCGGTCCGGCGGAATCGGCGGCCCTGCTGTTCAGGGCGCCTAGGCCCTGTCCGGACGCTTTTCGCGCCGGTCGGTCGTCGTTGTCCTTGTTGTCTTCGCGCTGGCCGTGCCGACGGTCGGCAATGCCATGTCGGTCGCCGATTTCCTGACCAAGGTGGCGGTGCTGAAAGCCAAGGGCATGGGCGCGATGTTTTCGCCCGACCTGAAGCCGGTCATGGCCGAAATGAAGTCCGTTTCTGCCGACTATCGCGCCGATCTGGCAAAGGCGCCGCGCGGTGAGCTCGGCTGTCCGCCGCCCAAAGGTAAGGCCAGGCTGGGTTCTGACGAATTGATCGGCGAGTTTTCGGCGGTTCCAGTCGCACAGCGCGGGACGACAAGTGTGAAATCTGCTTTCTACGCGATGATGAAGCGGCGTTTCCCCTGTCGCTAGAGCGGGATAACGCTAGACCGCACTGCTCTAACCCAGCAAACCCAGAGCGACGAGACCCGCTGCGAATAGTATCAACACGGTCGACGTGAAGAACAAGAGTGCAATTGTACGCCAGATCGCGCTGAACCGGGTCAGGCCATAGGCCTGTTTCAGCTGCCGGTAGAAATGGACCGGCACCAGGAACAGCGCCCATTCGGTGGGCATGCCGACCGCCGCGACCAGCGCCATCACAACCAGCAACAGCATGACCGCCGACTGCGAGTAGGTCACGAACACGGCGTGGTCGTACAGTTTATACTGCCGCCGCCATGCGAACATCAGCCACATGAAGGGCAGCGAAAGCGGGATCAGCGCCCAGGAGTATTTATAGGCCGATGCCTGCATCTTGTAGAGCTGAAGCTTGGGGTTCTTCAGCGCGTGCTTGATCCTGTCGTCGAAGTCGGACGACCCGGTATGAACGTTCAGATCGGCCGGCAATGACAGTTCGTCGGGCGAAACCCCGTCGACCATGGCCGCAGCCGTCCCCAGACCGGTAAGGTCACCCCGCAGGCTATCCAGCTTCTTGTCGATGGTTGCGGTGGGCAGGTTTTTGGCCCCAGCATCGACGCGCTGCCGTTCGAGCGTCGCAATCTGCGCCCGCGTCTTGGCCAGTTCTGCCTTGAAGTCGGGGCCGGTGCTTGTGACACCCGCTTTCACATGGGTGCCTTGAGAACGGATAGGCCCGCCCACGGTCGAAAAGACGGCGAACAACAGGAAGACCGAGAACAGGAACAGCGCCAGCGGCGACACGAACTTCACGCGCTCGCCGTGGATGTAGCGCCGCGTCAGGTCGCCCGGCCGCCACGCCAGCATCGGCAGCGTGTGCCAAACCTTGCCTTCAAAATGGAAAACGCCGTGCGCGATGTCGTGCCATAGCGCCATCAGCGACCGGTGCAGATGCGACGCCTGTCCACAGGCCGTGCAGAACGGCCCTTCGAGCGGCGTCCCGCAGTTGAGACATGTATGCTCATGCGTGTGGCCATCACGCCCCACGGCGTCGTCCGTTGCTTCGATGCCCCCGCTCATGCGCCCGTGCTACCACAGCGACGCGTACTGAAAAGCCCATGACCATGGTTTTGTCGTTACGCGATGTCATGCTAGGCGCGCGCCATGGCACGGGATGACGACAGCACGACGATGATCGCGACGATGGGCGCTCGCGCCCGCGCCGCCGCGCGTGTGCTGGCGACCACTCCCGACGTGCTGAAGTCGCGCGCGCTGCACGCCGCTTCAACATGCATCGCGGTACATGCCGACGCTATTCTTGCCGCCAATGCGGAGGACGTCGCGGCGGTACGCGACAGCGGCATGTCGGCGGCAATGCTCGACCGGCTGACGCTCGATAATGCCCGATTAGACAGCATGGTTTGCGGCGTTGCCGCCGTGGCGGACCTGATCGACCCGGTCGGCATGACGATCGACGAAAGTGTACGGCCCAACGGCCTGAAGCTTTCGCGCATCCGCGTGCCGCTGGGCGTGGTCGGGATCATCTACGAAAGCCGCCCCAATGTGACCGCCGACGCCGGTGCGCTGTGCCTGAAATCGGGCAATGCCGCGATCCTGCGGGGCGGGTCCGAGGCGATCCGCACCAGCCGTGCGATCCATGCCGCAATGATCGAGGGGATCGTGTCGGAGGGGCTGCCCGCCGACGCCATCCAGCTGGTCCCGACCATCGACCGCGCCGCCGTCGGCGCAATGCTCGCGGCACACGGCCTGATCGACATCATCATCCCGCGCGGTGGCAAGACACTCGTCGCGCGCGTCCAGTCCGAGGCACGTGTCCCCGTGCTCGCGCACCTCGACGGTCTATGCCACACCTACATCGACGCCGCCGCCGATCCGAAGAAGGCGCGGACGATCGCCGTCAACGCCAAGATGCGGCGTACCGGTGTGTGCGGATCGACCGAAACGCTGTTGATCGACCGTGGTTTTGCCGATCCCGCCCCCATTGTCTCCGCGCTGCTGGACGAAGGCTGCGAAGTACGCGGCACGCCCGAAATCATGGCACTCGATGGCCGCGTTGCGTCTGCAAGCGCCGACGACTGGGACACCGAATATCTCGACAGCATCGTGTCGGCGACCTTCGTCGAGGGCGTCGAGGGCGCCATTGCGCACATTGCGCAGCACGGTTCGGACCATACCGACGCCATCGTGACCGAAGACACAGCGACCGCCGAACATTTCCTGGCGACCGTCGATTCCGCCATCGTCATGTGGAACGCGTCGACACAGTTTGCCGACGGCGGCGAATTCGGCCTGGGTGCCGAGATCGGCATCGCAACCGGCCGCCTCCATGCGCGTGGGCCCGTTGCGCTCGAAGGTCTGACGACGTACAAATGGCAGGTGCGCGGGACGGGGCAAACGCGGGCTTGAGGAGGACGTTATGACTGGCTCGACGACGATCCAACTTACGATTCCCGCTGAATTGCTGGGCGAGCTGGATAAATTGGCCGCTTCGTTCGGAGCCGATAGAAACCACGTCATTCTAACCGCGTTGCACCGGTTCGTCGCTGACGAAGACGAAGGCGGAAGGCTCGAGTTGAATGACGGGCTCGATGCGTTGCTGAAAGAGGCGATTGACGACCTCGATAACGGACGCTGGGTCAGCCATGAAGAAGTCGTCCGCCAGTTCAACGAACGCGTACGTCGTGCCGCTTGATAGACATCCGCTGGAGTAATCGCGCTCGGAACGAGTTCTTTGGCGTCGGACGGATTTATGCGGGCCGTGATCCGACATTTGAAGAGCGCGCACAGCGCCGCATTCTAGCTGCCGTCGATCTGGTTATTCGTTACCCGCGCGTCGGGAGCATCTTCAGAGGCGTGAGGCGTCGACGAGTCGGCGGTGCGCCATTTTACATTTTCTTCCGCGAAGTCGCAGATCACGTTGAAATCGTCCGAATCCTGCATATTCGTTCGGACTGGCAATCCATGTTGTGACCCTCACCGGCCTCCTCGGCGGATCGTTCAATCCTGCGCATGACGGCCACCGCCGCGTTGGCCTCGCCGCGATCGACGAACTGGGTCTGGACGAGCTGTGGTGGCTGGTGTCGCCGGGCAATCCTCTCAAGGATGCGAAAACGCTGGCGCCCCTGTCAGCACGGCTTCAGGCTGCCCGCATTGTTGCCCGCCGCTCGCGGATCAGGCCGACCGATATCGAGGCGCGATTGGGGACGCGGTACACCATCGACACCGTCCGCGCGCTCATCCGCCGATACCCCAACCGCCGCTTCATCTGGATCATCGGCGCTGACATAATCGGCGAATTCCATCGCTGGCGCGACTGGCGGAAGCTGGCGCGACTGGTTCCGATTGCGGTTACGGTCCGTCCGGGCTATAGGGGGCTTGCTGGCGCAAGTCCTGCGGCAGCGTGGCTCAGGCGTTTCGTCCGGCCCCTGAGCCACCGCAAAGACTGGACGAGGTGGACACCGCCAGCGATCGTGCTGTTGCACATGGCTCCGAATTCGAGTTCCGCGACGGCCCTGCGCCGTGCGTCGCCCGACTGGCACCACCGCTTTCCCGTAAACCCCCTGCGGCCCCGCCCGCGCTTTCCCTAAAGGAACGTCATTGCCCGCGACTGCGAATCGCCAGATCATCCCCGCCCCCGTCGACTCGGGGCATGTCGTGCCCGGCAACGACTCGGTTGATGCCCTGCATGCGATGATTCTCAAATCCCTCGACGATGACCAGGCCGTGGAAACGATTTCGATTCCGCTGGCGGGCAAATCGTCGATTGCCGATCACATGGTGATCGCGAGCGGCCGTTCCACGCGGCAGGTCGCGTCGATGGCGAACAAGCTTGCCGAGCGAATCAAAGCCGAAACCGGCCAGAGCCCGAAGATGGAGGGGATGCAGACCGCAGACTGGGTGCTGATCGACGCGGGTGACATTATCATCCACCTGTTCCGGCCCGAAGTGCGCAGCTTCTACAACCTCGAACGCATGTGGGCCTTTGGCGACGCACCGCCGCCGCCGATGACACACTAGGTTCTTGAAGCTTCACATCGTCGCGCGCGGGCGGATCGGGCGTGGACCCGAGGCCGACCTTGTCGTGCGCTATGAAAAGCGGATCACCTGGCCGTTCACGGTGACCGAACTCCCCGAAACCGGCGGACGCGTGGCCGATCTTCCGACACCTGCCAAGATCGTCGCGCTCGATGAAGGCGGCGAAGCGCTGACCTCTGTCGCTTTCGCGAAACTGCTGGAGGGCTGGCGCGACGGCGGCATCCGCGAGGTGCGGTTCCTGATCGGTGCCGCAGACGGCCTGACCACGGAGGAACGTGCCAGCGCCGACAAGGTTTTGAGCTTCGGCGCTGCCACCTGGCCCCACCTGATGGTCCGCGCGCTGCTCGCCGAGCAACTCTACCGCGCGACAACAATCACCGCCGGACATCCGTACCACCGCGAGGGGTAGAACAATCCGCCTGCCTGAGCTTGTCGAAGGCCTGCCCTTTTCCCTCGTCGTAAAGAAGGACAGCCCTTCGACAAGCTCAGGGAAGCGGTTTAGCTGGTGCGATGCATACCCACCTGAACCTGACCACCGACCGCCCAACCTTTGTCACGCACCTCGAATGCTCGGAGACCGGAGAGCGTTATGACGCGGACGTCATCCACGGCTTGTCACGCGTCGGAAAGCCGCTGCTCGTCCGCTACGATCTCGATGGCGTCCGCGCCGCGCTGACCAAAGAAGTGCTCGCCGCCCGCCCGCGCGACATGTGGCGTTGGCGCGAACTGCTGCCGGTGCGCAAGACCTCCGACATCGTCAGCCTTGGCGAATGCGAAACACCGCTGATCGAGCTTCCGCGACTTGGCAAACGCCACGGTGCCCGCGCGCCGATCATCAAGGACGAGGGCCGCTTGCCAACGGGGTCATTCAAGGCGCGCGGCCTTGTGATGGCGGTGTCGATGGCCAAGGCGCTCGGCATCACCCGCATCGCAATGCCGACCAACGGCAATGCGGGTGCTGCGCTTGCCGCATATTGTGCGCATGCGGGGATCGAAGCGTACGTCTTCTGTCCCGACGACACGCCCGAAGTGAACGTGCGCGAGATCGCGCTGCAGGGCGCGCATGTGTGGCGGGTCAACGGCCTGATCGGAGACTGCGGCGCGATTGTCGGTGCGGGCAAGGAACCGATGGACTGGTTCGACTTTTCCACCCTCAAGGAGCCGTACCGGATCGAGGGCAAGAAAACGATGGGCCTCGAACTGGTCGAGCAGCTCGACTGGCAGGTGCCCGACGTCATCTTTTACCCGACCGGCGGCGGCACAGGCCTGATCGGCATGTGGAAGGCGTTTGCCGAACTGGAGGCAATCGGCCTGATCGGCCCGGAACGGCCGCGCATGGTTGCGGTGCAGGCATCCGGCTGCGCGCCCATCGTCCGTGCCTGGGAAGCGGGCGCGCGCCACGCCGAGAAATGGGAAGACGCATCGACCGTCGCGGCGGGCATCCGAGTGCCGGGCGCGATCGGCGATTTCCTGATCCTCGACGCGGTGCGCGAGTCCGGCGGCTTTGCGATTGCCGTCGGCGACCCCGCGATCATCGCCGCGCGCGACCGCATCGCCCGCGAGGACGGCCTGCTGCTCTGCCCCGAGGGCGCGGCGACCGCGGCGGCATGGGAAGTCGCGGTCGATACCGGCCTGATCGAGGACAAGGATCGCTGCGTGTTGTTCAACTGTGCGACCGGGTTGAAATACCCGATGCCTGCGGCGGATGCGTTTCTGGACAGGCATCAGCCGGTGGATTGGTCGGCGATGCGGGGTTGACGAGAACCGCCGCATGCCAAAGCTGGACTTCCTGTTCATCTGTTGCGACGCTCGCGCCAATCGGGGTGTTTAGTCAGGGGGCGAGAATGGCAAGTGTACCGATCGTAGCTAGCAAATTCGAAATCGGACGCGTCATTGGTGAAACGTTCTCGGGCATAAAAAGAAACTGGGCCGTGCTGACCGTGTTGTCAGCCGGTGTCGCGGTGGCCAGCGCGCTTCTCAACGTGATGGTGTTGCGTCGCTTGGTCGATGTCGCTGCCCTACAGACGAACCCGGCTGCGATGTTTTTATCGCCAGGCTATTGGGTAACGGTCACCGGCGGTGCGTTCCTCAACGCCTTCGCCAGCAGCGCGCTGCTGACCGTACTTGTCGGCAAGGGTAAGGCGTTGCCGGACGCGATCAGCGGGGGAGTTCGCTTTTTTCTGCCGATGCTTGCCCTGATGCTGCTGTGGACCATCGGGGTATCGATTGGAATGATGCTCCTGATCGTCCCAGGGATTATCCTAGCTACGATGTGGAGCGTCTCCACACCAGCGCTTGTGGCTGAAAACATGGGGGTTTTTGGTGCTTTTGGCCGTAGTCGGGCGCTGACCAAGGGTATCCGCTGGAACGTGTTCGGCGCGCTGCTTGTCTTTGCCATCGTGTTCTATGTCATCATATTCGCGATACAGGGACTGGGTGGCGGGTCGATGACGCTCTTTTCGAACACCGCTATGGCATTCTTCGTTGCAATGACCACCTCCATCTTCTTTACTCTCCTCATCCCCAGCTTTTTGGCCGTGCTCTATGTCGAGGCGGTCAATGCGAAGGACGGGGGCTCCCGATCCGAACTGGCTGAAATATTCAACTGAACTGCGGCACCAGCGACGGGATTGGACGGCTTTGTAACTTAGCCGCGGCGCTTACCGCCGATAAACTTCGCGTCGGTTGCCAATCCGCACGAGCCCGACGGTCGGGATAGCGCCGTCGATGACAACCAGCGCGGTCCCGAATGAAAGGGCGAGGATCGTGAGATAACGGCGCGGTGTCGGCAGTCCGTTGAGCATTTCGCGCGTCAAACCCGCTCCGCCGAACTGACGGCGTCTGCTGCGCGCAGGGCCGCAATGATGCGGGTCAGGTGATAGAGATCGCTGACCTCCAGCGATACGCGATAGGTGTGAAAGCTCGCGTCGCGGTTTTCGAGTTTCAGGTTCAGGATGTTCGCCTTGTGCGCGCCGAAGATGCCCGCCATCGCGCCCAGCGCGCCGGGTTCGTTCTTCAGGATGACGAGCAGTTGTGCTGCCGCCCCCTCGCTGCCGTCGCCCCAGGCGAGATCGACCCAGTCGGCGTCGATGCCGCTTGCCAGCAACGGGCAGTCGATGGTGTGGACCATGATCGGCTCGTCGGCACGGCGCAGCCCGACGATGCGGTCGCCGGGCACGGGGTGGCAGCAAGTCGCGAGGTCGAACGCAACGCCGGGCGTCAGACCCTTGATCGAAATCGGCTCGCGCTGTGCGGGCGTCGTATTCGCCGCGACATCGCCGCCCGCAGAACCGGGCATCAGCGCTTCCATGACCTGTGCGTCACTGAGCGTGCGACGCGCGATGGCTTCCATCAGGGCGCCTTCATCGGGCAGCTTCAGCCGCTTCAGTGCCACCGCAAGCGCGTCCTTGCCGAGTTGCGCGGGCAGACGGGCGATGAGTTCGTCATAGATTTTGCGACCGAGTGCAAAACTCTCACCGCGTTCCTTGTTGCGGACATAGCGGCGAATGGCGGCGCGGGCCTTGCCGGTCACGACGAAGTTGAGCCAGGCAGGCTGCGGCTCCTGTGCCTTCGATTTCAGGATCGCGACCTGATCGCCGTTTTCGATCGGCGTGCGCAACGGCACGACGCGTCCGTTGATCTTGGCACCAACCGCTTCGTTACCGAGGCTCGTATGCACAGCATAGGCAAAGTCGACCGGCGTCGCGCCCTTGGGAAGCTGAAACAGCTCCCCCTTTGGCGTGAACGCGAAGATGCGGTCCTGGTACATCGCCATGCGTGTGTGCTCGAGCAGCTCCTCGGGCGTTTCGGCATGGTCGAGAATTTCGACGAGGTCGCTGACCCAGCGCTTCGACATGTCGGGGCGTTTCCGCCCCTGTTTGTACGTCCAGTGCGCGGCGTAGCCATATTCGGCCTGCGCGTGCATTTCGCTGCTGCGGATCTGGATCTCGATCCGCATCTTTTCCGAATGAATGACCGAGGTATGCAGCGAGCGATAGCCGTTGCGCTTCGGCGTCGAGATGTAATCCTTGAACCGGCCAGGTACCATCGGCCAGCGCTGGTGGATGATGCCCAGCGCCGCGTAACACGCAGCCTCGTCGGGAACGATCGCGCGGAATGCCATCACGTCCGACAGCTGTTCAAAGCTGATGTGCCGTTCGGCCATCTTCTTCCAGATCGAATAGGGATGCTTTTCGCGCCCCGACACGTCGGCCTCGACATCCGCACGGCTGAGCAGCAGTTTCAGGCCGGAGCCGATACGCGCGATCTGGTCGCCACCGCCCGAGTGCAACTGTTCGAGCCGTTTGGTGATCGAGGCATAGGCGTCGGGTTCCAATTCGCGAAATGCCAGCGTCTGCATTTCGTTCATGAACTCGTACATGCCGATCCGCTCCGCCAGCGGGGCATAGATATCCATCGTCTCCTTCGCGATCCGACGCCGCTTGGCCGGATCGGGAATGAAGTGCAGCGTTCGCATGTTGTGCAGACGGTCGGCGAGCTTGACCAGCAGCACACGAATGTCGTCGGACATCGCGAGCAGGAACTTGCGCAAATTCTCCGCCGCGCGTTCGTTTTCCGACTGCGCCTCGATCTTCGACAGCTTGGTGACGCCATCGACCATGCGCGCGACCGCAGGGCCGAACTTCGCATGAATTTCCTCCTGCGTCGCGACCGTATCCTCGATCGTGTCGTGCAGGATGGCCGTCGCGATCGTCTCGTCATCGAGTTTCAGGTCGGTCAGGATGCCCGCGACCTCGATGGGGTGCGAATAATATGGATCGCCCGATGCCCGCTTCTGCGACCCGTGGGCGGCCATCGAAAACACATAGGCGCGGTTGATCAGCGCCTCGTCGGCGTCCGGATCATAGGATTTGACCCGTTCTACGAGTTCATACTGACGCAGCATCTAGGCGCCATGATGGGGGGCGGGTGTTGCTAAAGGCAACCCTTCATTGCGCCGCACTCGTCATACGTCCGGAACGTTCTAGCTTTCCCCAGCCGACGCTGGGGCCGCGTAGCGCCGCCCCGACCGCGCGGATGACGACCCAGTACATGAGCTGCCGATAGATAAAGCGCTGGGCCACGAGTAGATGCGCTGGGTAGCGTCGCTCCTTTGGATCGAGCCAATAGGCCACGGCACCACAGGCAATGTCGATCGACGTAAAGGCGATCCAATAGGCACCCATCGTCAGCACGTCGGACTGCGTCTGCGCCCAGCCGTGCTGGTGGACATTGACCATGGTGTCGATCAGGCTGACGACCAGCGCGAAGTCGATAATCGGCGAGATGACGGCGAAGGCGATCTGGAACAGCCATGCCTGCGGCAAGCCAACGAGAGCAAGTCCGGGCGGCTTGCGGGTGCGCAGGATGCCGCCGTGCTTCCACAGGCACTGGAGCGTCCCGTAGGACCACCGGAACCGCTGTTTGGCGAGCGAGCGGAACGTCTCCGGTGCCTCCGTCCATGCAATCGCGTCGATGTCGTAACCGACGCGCCAGCCTTTCCGTTGGATCGCGATCGTCAGATCCTGATCCTCGGCGAGCGTGTCCGTCGGATAGCCGCCGACCGAATCCAGCGCCGCGCGGCGCCATGCCCCGACCGCGCCGGGCACAACGGTGATCGCGTCGAACTGCGTCAGTGCGCGCCGCTCCAGGTTCTGGGCGGTGACATATTCGACCGACTGCCAGCGAGTGACGAGGTTGAACCGGTTCCCGACCTTTGCATTGCCCGCGACCGCCCCGATTTCGGGATCGGCGAACCAGCGCGCGAGAAAGGCGACGGTCGCTGGCTGGAACCGGGTGTCGGCATCGAGCGCGATGATGACATCGCCCTTCGCAAGCTTGAGCCCCTCGTTCAGCGCCCGCGCCTTCCCGCCGTTCGCAAGGGTCAACAGGCGGACGCGCGATTCGTCGGCATAAGCCTCCGCAACGACGGCGCTCGTCGCGTCGGTCGAGCCATCGTCGATCACGAGGATCTCGATCTCGACGTTTTCGCTCGCCAGAACGCGACGGATCGAATCGACGATCACACGTTCCTCGTTGAACGCAGGAATCAGAACCGAAACGAAACGCGTCGGGTCAATCTCAGGCGGCACCGGTCGATCGCTGCGGTATCGGTCGCGCAGCGCGAGTCCCGCCATCAGCACCGCGCGTGCGATACCCAGCGCAATCGCCACGAAAAACAGCCATTTGATCGTCCACAGGACACCCGCGATGATCAGGAAGATACCGACGTCGGCGCGAACGGCGACCAGATCCCACCCCTTGACCTCAGGCATTACCGCGTCGCGCGATGCACCGGCCAATGTCGAGATCGGCACCAGCGTATATCCCTTGGCGCGCAGGCCATCGATGATCGCGGGCAAGGCAGCGACCGTCTGCGACCGGTCGCCCCCGCCATCGTGTAGCAGGACGATTTTTGTGGTTTGCTCGACCGTTCCGCGATCGACCCCCGCCAGTGCAGCCGCAACGATCTTGTCTACGCCCGGCCGCTGCCAGTCATCGGGATCGACGTGGAGCCCGACGTTCAGATAGCCGCGCTGCTGCGCGATCCATGCCGGTTCGAGTTCATCGGTCGTCGTCGGTTCGGCATCCCCGAAATAGGGTGCGCGGAACAGGCGGAGCGAGCGCCCTGTGTAAGCCTCGACCAGGCGTCGTGTCGCGTTGAGTTCGAACCGGATACCGGTGTCGTACACCTGCGCCATGTTCGGATGCGTATAGCTGTGATTGCCCAGTTCGCTGCCGCCGCGAATGATGCGGTTGAGCAGCCCCGGATTCGAGATCGCGTTCTCGCCGATGACGAAGAAGGTCGCGGGCGCATGCTTTGCTTCCAGCACGTCAAGAATCTTTGGTGTCCAGGTGGAGTCGGGACCATCGTCGAACGTCAGCGCGATCATACCGGGACGATTACCGCCCCGCCGCACCTGAAACGGCGTCGGCAATTGCGAGAATTGCTGGTCGCGGATCAGCCCCGCCTTGTCGAACGACAGGGTGCGGATACCATCGCGCGGTGTTGCTTCGATGCGGATCAGCTCGCCCGCACCCTCCACGCTGACATTGCCGACCGGCGTAAATCGCGACAGGTTCGGCGTTCGCCCGGTCGGCAGTGCTTTCGCCGCAGCCCAATACCCCACGTCTTCTGCGCCCATCCGCCACAGCGCAAAGCCCGCGACCCCATAGGCCTGGGTCGCGCGCATCTGGTTCCAGGCGCTCGCGGCATCGAGCATCCAGATGGTGTGCGTGACGCCGTCCTCTTCATACGCGAAATAGGAATTGCCGCTGGCGGGATCGAACTTCGGCGTCGCATCGCTGTCGCTCGCCGCGAGCCACGCTTCCTCGTCGGTCATGTTGTCGACGATGCCGTCGTGCCAGTCATAGGCGTAGTTGCCGATCGCGACGATCGCCTTGGACGGCGGAACCTGGCTCAACGCGCGCTTCAGATTGGAAACGAACCAGCCTTGCGAAGCGATCGGCCCTGGTGCTTGTCCGGACGAATGCTCGTCATAATTCATCAAGAACAGACGGTCGGCCGCACCGGCAAAGGCCCGCAGGTTCCATGCGGGATTATCGACCGGCACCGCAAGCGCGACGGTCCAGCGCTTCGGTGCAAACCGCGCGCGGACTTCTTTCAAGAACTGGACGTAATTGTTCAGCGCCGTGTCGGGCAGTTCTTCAAGATCGAAGACGATGCCGCTGCCCTTCTGGTCGGTGACGATCTGTTCGGCCCAATCGAGCAGCGCACCGCGCCGGACAGGATCGCCCAGGATCGCGGCCATGCCGGTGCCGTCCCATTTGTCGTTCGCGGCGTTCTGGATCATCGGCATGACCCGCGGCGGATCGGTATTGCGGCTGACGATCAACTTGAACTGGGGATCGGGATCGTAAGTGCGGATCCGCCCGCCCCCCGTCACGGAGGCAAGGGTCGGCACGACCCAGTCGATGTCGTCGATATGCCGCGCGAGCGAGGCGCGACTGTCCGGATCCCAGGGGACATAGAAGGCGACCGACAGTGGCTTGACCCGCGTGCCGACCTGCCTTGTCGGTGGCAGCCATTGACCCGCGCTGCGGCGCAGGCGTGAAACCTGCTCCACCAGTGGGCGCGCCTGTTTGCGTTCACCCACCGGATGAAGTGCAGAACCTGCGGGCACGGCAGCGATCGACCAGGCAAAGCCTAGCGCCGCCACAACGATGAGCACGAGCAGCATCGCAACGACACGCTTGGACCAGCGATTGCGCTGGCCGCTGGCATCATAAAATATCGGGCGGTCGCTGCTCATCGGATCACTTTGGCAAGACTTGGGAAAGGACGCGGAATACGTTTCCGCCCATCACCTTGGCAATATCGACGTCGCTGAACCCTGCGTCGATCAGCCCCTGAGTGATCGCATCGAGGCGCGACGTGTCGAACCTTGTCGTAACTGCGCCATCATAGTCGCTGCCAAGCCCGACATGATCGATGCCGACGAGATCGCGGACATGGGCGATAGCGCGGACGATACCCGCAGGTGAAGTGTCGCACACCGCCGCATCCCAATAGCCGATGCCGACGATACCGCCGGTTTTGGCAACACCGCGGATTTCGTCATCGGTCAGGTTGCGGTTGACCTTGCATGTCGCCTGGACACCGCCATGCGACGACACGACCGGTCGCTTTGCCATGGCCAGCACCTGCGCGACTGTGGCGTGGCTCGAATGCGCAATGTCGACGACCATCCCTTTGGCCTCCATAGCGTGGACGATCTCGATGCCGAACGGCGTCAGCCCGCCCTTGCGGACGCCGTGCATCGACCCCGCGAGTTCGTTGTCGAAGAAATGCACTAGTCCCGCCATGCGGAAGCCCGCATCGAACAGCCGGTCGAGGTTGGCACGCTTGCCCTCAAGGTCGTGTAGGCCCTCGACGGAGAGAAGGACGCCGGTCCTCTGGGGCGGGCATTCTATGCAACCTACGGTCAGGTTGTAAGCGCGCTCCCTCAAAAGAACCCCTAGATCACCGCGGTTGATAATGACGGTCAGTAAACCCTTGGAGTCATACTCAGCTTGACGGAGTTTCTGCGCGTGCCACAGCGAGCGCTCAATCAGCGAATTCCACGTCCGCATCGGCTGTCCCTGCGCGATGGCGAGCAGCGTGATGTTGTCGGTGTCGGCGGTGTTCGAATCGTAATTCTGGTTCTTGGGCGTCTTGGTCACCGACGACAGAATCTGTAACGCGACGTTGCCCTCTGTCAGGCGCGGGAAATCGACCTGCCCGCGCGTCCCCCGCTCCATGAAATCGCGTTTCCACATCAGCGTGTCGGCATGCATGTCGGCGATCTGGAGTGTCTTGTGGAGCGCCGCAGCCCGCGCGGTCGGGGCGGGTGGCTGAGGACCGGTCACCACGTTCATGCGGCCCTCGACGATCGGGGGCAGGATGCCAAAGAAAACGATCGACGCCACACCCGCAAGCAGTGCGATCCATGCCAATATGTGTTTCACCGGCATCCCCCCACACCGCAGCCCTGAGCTTGTCGAAGGGCGATCGGTTCGAACAAGCTTATCGAGTGTGGCACGCCCTTCGACAAGCTCAGGGCTGCGTATTTTGTGAGCTACGCGCGAGCGTTACGAAGCTATAGCCGTCGTGATCTTCACGCGCAGCCTCCGTCCACTGGGCGGGGTCCGGCACGGGCATCACGGTATCGCCCTCGGGCGCATCATGAACTTCGGTCAGCTCCCAGCGATCGGCAGAGGGTTCGAACAATGCGAAAACTTCCGCGCCGCCAATCACTGCGGCATCAGCACCCGCCAGCGATAGCGCCGCATCAATGTCATGAACGACCTCCGCTCCTTCCACCGACCAATCACGATCGCGCGTCAGGACGATATGTCGTCGTCCCGGGAGCAAACCGGGAAGACTTTCGAACGTCTTGCGACCCATGATCATGGGCTTACCCATCGTCAGCGCCTTGAAGCGCTTGAGGTCCGCCGGGAGATGCCAGGGCAGCTTTCCGTCCCGCCCTATGACGCCGTTGTCGGCACGAGCGACGATCAAGGTGATCAAACCGCGACCTCGCCCTTGATATGCGGATGCGCGTCGTAACCCTCGACCGCGAAATCCTCATATTCATATTCGTCGATGCTGGCCGGACGGCGCTTGAGCACAAGTTTCGGCAGCGGCTTCGGATCGCGCGTCAGCTGCAGCCGCGCCTGATCGAGATGGTTGGAATAGAGATGCGTGTCGCCGCCGGTCCAGATGAACTCGCCAACCTCCAGCCCGCATTGGTCGGCCAGCAGGTGCGTCAGCAGTGCATAGCTGGCTATGTTGAACGGCACGCCCAGGAACACGTCGCCCGAGCGTTGGTACAATTGCAGCGAGAGCTTTCCGTTGGCGACATGGGTCTGGAACAGGCAATGGCATGGGGCCAGCGCCATCCGGTCGATCTCGCCAGGATTCCAGGCCGTTACTATCTGTCGGCGGCTGGCGGGGTTGGACTTGATCTGATCGACCAACAGCTTGATCTGGTCGATGTGACGTCCGTCAGCCGTTTCCCAGTCGCGCCATTGCTTGCCGTAAATGGGTCCGAGCTCGCCATCTTCGTCCGCCCATTCATTCCAGATGCCAACCTTGCGGTCCTTCAACCAGTTGTTGTTTGTCTCGCCGCGCAGGAACCACAAGAGTTCGATGAAGATCGAACGGACGTGCAGCTTCTTGGTCGTGACCAGCGGAAACCCGGCAGACAGGTCGAACCGCATCTGATGCCCGAACACGCTGAGCGTCCCCACGCCGGTGCGGTCGTCCTGTACCACACCGTGGTCGAGAATACGGCGGAGGAGATCCTGATAGGCCTGCATAATGGTCCCTAAAGGCTCTCGATCAGCAGCTTGTCGATCTTGCGGCCGTCCATATCGACGATTTCGAACCGGTGCCCGCCAAAGTCAAAATGGTCGCCGGTTGCGGGCAGCCGCTTCATTTCCGCCAGCGCGAGGCCCGCAACGGTCGCATAATCGCGATCCTCGGGCAGGGTCAGCCCGATGCGTTCGGCCAACAGGTCCGCCGCCCACCAGCCCGACACAAGCAGGCTGCCGTCCTCACGCTCGAACACGGGCGGGTCGTCGCCCTCGTCCTGGTCTGACACGAACTCACCTGCGATCGACGACAGCAGATCGGCGGGGGTCACGATCCCCTCCAGATGGCCGTATTCGTCATGGACCAGTGCCATCGGCACGTCGGCGCGGCGCAGCGCCTCCAGCACGTCCATCGCATCGACCTGATCGGGCACCACCGGCGCCTGGCGCATCAACGCGCGCAGGCTGACCTCTTCGCCCTTGATCAGGACGCGGACGATGTCGCGCGCCTGGACGATACCCAGAATGTTATCGACCGATCCCGACGCCACCGGCACGCGGCTGTGCGGCAGTTCGGACAGCATGGTGCGGATCGCCTCAGGGTCGGCATCGGCGTCGATCCAGTCGATCTCCGTCCGCGGCGTCATGACCTCGCGCACCGGCCGGTCGGCCAGGCGGACGACGCCGGAAATGAATGCGCGTTCCGATTCCTCGATCACGCCCGATTTCGACGCCTCGGCGACAATGAGGTGCAATTCCTCCGCCGTGACATGCGCTTCGGTTTCGCGTTTGAGTCCGAGCAGGCGAAAGATCGCAGCACTGGTTCCGTCGAGGATCCAGACCACCGGCAACGTCGCCTTCGACAGCCACAGCATCGGCAGTGCGATGGCCGCCGCGATGGGTTCGGGTGCGCGCAGGGCGAATTGCTTGGGAACGAGTTCGCCGATGATCAGCGAGACATAGGTGGTAACCGCGATCACGACGCCGAAGCCGACGTCGTCCGCGATCTTGGGGTCGAGGCCCAGCAGCACCATGCGGTCGCCCACCGGTCCGCCAAGGCTTGCGCCCGAATAGGCACCGGCGAGAATGCCGATCAGCGTGATGCCGATCTGGACCGTCGATAGCAGTTTTCCCGGGTCGGCGGCGAGCGCCATCGCCATCTGTGCACCGCGATTGCCCTTGCGCGCCATCGCCTCCAGCCGTGGGCGACGCGCGGAAACGATCGCCAGTTCGGACATGGCAAAAACGCCATTGAGCGTGATCAATGCGATGATGATCGCAACGTCGATCCACGGAAAGGGAGACAGAAGTTGGTCGGGCATGGCCTGTGGGATCAGCAATGCCGTGTTTGCCGCGGCGGGGCAATGCGCGTGTTGGAGGCCGGCCCAGGGACGAGCCCATTGCACCCGATCGTTCAGGCAGATCGGTTAAGGTATTTTCTTTGACGCCGCCGCCCGCTGAATGGAGGGCAAAAACGACGACGAAGTCATTTAACGGCCGCGCGTGCCGCTATCCGCTGGTCGATGGTTCGTTCACCAAGCGCCGCGATCGCCTTTGACGTCAGGTGGAATATATCACCCACTTCGGCAAAAAGCTCATCATATGCGCCGAGTATCAGGTCGCAGCACGCCTGGAATCGTTTCAGCTGGATCATGCCGTCCGCAGTGAGTGAAAAGGTCCGCTTGCGACCATCCTGCGGATCCTCCCCTTCCTCGACCAGACCCAGCTTCAGCAGCTTCGGTAGCTTTTGAAGGACAAGCTGGTGCGACACTTTAAGCGTTCGGGCGATATCCGACGCGGTAGCGCTGCCCAGGTCGGCAAGGACCGTTATCAGCGAGCATGACTTCACCGGGATGACGATGCCGTTTTTCCGGAAGACAAATTCCGACTGTTCCTCGATCAGGCTGCTCAGCTGCTCAGCTGCCCGGCCAAGGAAAATATGGCTATCCAACGCCAGGGGCGCCGCTCTGTCAGGCATCAAAGACGCTTGTAAAAGATTGTCGATCCATCCCGGTTCACGCGCTCCAACCCTATAGTGCGACCCGCTTTCGAGACCAGACGATATCGGAAATCCGCGACCCCTTCGATGTCGAAAATGCCAGGCGCTACCTGAGTCAACGCCGCCGTAAATCTTTCGCGCCAGATATAATAAAGTCGTCCATTATCCAGCTTGATCTTGCGGCCCTCATAGTCCCCGACGACAGACCGGAGCATGGCCGGAGTAATCGGCGTCGGTGCGATTTTCGCCATGAGCGATGGCAACAACCACTTATAATCCGCCAGATTTTCGGCACTAGTCTTGGATCGCGCCTCCAACGCGAGTTTCTGCGCGATCAAAAGTGCGTCGATCGACGGCGTTTCAATGTCCGGCTGCACACCGACACCCTCGAAATCGCCACGGTCGATAGGGTCTCTGATCTGACCGATGGGTACTTGCAGGAACAAATCGTCATTTATTGGCTTACGGTCCACCGGATGAGCACCGCCTGCCGTGCGCGCACCGATTATCCGCGCCCTGCCCAGTTTCTTCATGGTGTAGCTCAACCATTCTGCAGCGGAAAACGAAGTCGACCCCGTCAGAATATAGAGCGGTTTTTCGGTCATTCGCTTTCCGGGCAACGCGGGCAGCACCCACTGCCCCCGATCGGTGCGTTTCCCGTCGTCGTAGTAATAATAGTCAAAGAGCAACTGGTCTTTGCTGCCCGAAAAAAAGTAGCTCGCGATGAACTGGGCCATCTCGAGATAACCGCCGTTGTTATACCGGAGATCAATGATCACCGCGTCGCTGTTTTCGACCAGCCGCATGGCTGCAGCAGCAGTATCATATGCGATCGACGGATCGGCGAAATAGGACAGATTGATATATCCTATGTTGCCGTCCAAAATGCCGGCGCTGCTGAATCCGAAATTGGTCTTCGCGCCTTCCTCGTAATCCTTGCGGCGTCTGGAAAGCTCGGCGCCGGGCGCGTCCTTCGCGCGGTATTCGGCAACCCACTTGGAATCTACGCCGACCGAAAAGTGGAGATCTCCGCTGACTTCGATCAGATCATGCGTAAGCGCGCTTGCCATGTCATTCGTTGAGGCAAGTGCGTCATATCCACCGCGCTGGGCCTTGGCCCGCAGGAAAAGCGCGATCTTTTTCGCAGTGTCAGGAAAGACATAATTTTTCAGCAGTGTGGCGTTGAGCGCCTCTACAATCTCGACCTTCCTGTCGTGTGTGAATGGCGTGTCGGCACCAAGTGCCGGTACCGAGCAACACGCCAGCATCGCGATTGCCACTGCCCGAAAGAATTTGCGCAACACTCATCTCCAACTATCCGGAGATCGATACAACATATTGCGCAACATATTGCAATAGTGAATTTCACGATGTGTAGGCGATCTTGTCCAATGCGCAACCCGATCCGGAACTGGCGGTTTCCGGATGCAGCCGATAAGGGCGCCGCAATGAGTTCACGTCCTGTTGACCGCCCCGATCGACGCACCTTTGCGATCATCTCTCACCCCGATGCTGGTAAGACCACGCTGACCGAGAAGCTGCTGCTCTTTGGCGGCGCGATTCGTGCAGCCGGTGAGGTAAAGGCGCGCGGTGCGGCCCGGCGCGCACGGTCGGACTGGATGAAGATCGAGCAGCAGCGTGGCATCTCGGTCACGTCATCGGTCATGACGTTCGAATATGACGGGCTGACCTTCAACCTTCTCGACACCCCGGGGCACGAGGACTTCTCGGAAGACACTTACCGTACGCTGACCGCGGTCGATTCGGCAGTCATGGTGATCGACGCCGCGCGCGGGATCGAGACCCAGACGCGCAAGCTGTTCGAAGTGTGCCGACTGCGATCGGTGCCGATCATCACCTTCATCAACAAGGTGGACCGCGAGGGGCGTTCGCCATTCGAACTGCTCGATGAGGTTGCGGACAAGCTCGCGCTCGACGTGAGTCCGATGAATTGGCCGGTCGGATCGGGGGGCACGTTCGAGGGCCTCTACCACTTCGAACACAACCGCCTGTCTTTCCCGACCGCAACCGAGAGCAGCGGGCCGGCAATCAAGACCCTGGACGCGACGGGCGTTGACGACCCCGCGCTCGACGCGATCCTGTCATCCGAGGGGATTTCTGATCTGCGCGAGAACGGCGAGCTCGCCCAAATGGGCTATGCGCCGTTCGATGAAGAGGCCTATCGCAACGGAGACCTGACGCCGGTCTATTTCGGCTCGGCGCTCAAGGACTTCGGCGTCGCCGACCTGATCGACGCCATCGCGCGCTTTGCACCCAGCCCGCGCGCCCAGCCCGCGCAACCCGCAGACGTGTCGCCCGACGATCCGTCGGTCACGGGGTTCGTGTTCAAGGTTCAGGCGAACATGAACCCGATGCACCGGGATCGCGTGGCATTCATGCGGTTGTGCTCCGGGCGGTTTACGAGGGGCATGAAGCTGACCCAGGTCGGCACCGGCAAATCGATTGCGATCCACAGCCCGATCCTGTTCTTTGCACGAGAGCGGGAGACGGCCGAGGAAGCCTTTCCCGGCGACATCATCGGCATTCCCAACCATGGCACCCTGCGCGTGGGCGATACGCTGACCGACGGTCCGCCGTGCAGGATCACCGGCCTCCCCAACTTCGCGCCCGAGTTACTGCGCCGGGTCGCGCTGAAAGACCCCACCAAGACCAAGCAGCTACGCAAAGCGCTGGACGACCTGGCCGAGGAGGGCATTACCCAGGTCTTCTATCCCGACCTGGGCGGCCAGTGGATTGTCGGTGTCGTCGGCGAGCTTCAGCTCGATGTGCTGATTTCCCGGCTGGAGGCGGAATACAAGGTCGATGCCGCGCTGGAGCCGTCGCCCTGGAATGTCGCACGGTGGATCACGGGCGAGGCCGATGTTCTCAAGGATTTCGCCAGTTTCCATCGCACAGCACTTGCGAACGATCGTGACGGCGCGCGCGTATTCATGGCCGCCGACACGTGGAACCTGTCCTATGTCGAGCGAACGAATCCAGAGATCCGGTTCTCGGCGACCAAGGAACGGAGCTGACGGTCGCCCTCTTTTAAGCCATCCGCTCGCGCGCGACCTTTTCCAGCACCGTCAGCGGCATCGCGCCCAGGGTCAGGACGCTGTGAAACGCCTTGGGATCCCACTTCGCGCCCGCCTTGCGCTTGGCTTCGTCGCGCAGCTTTACCCAGACCGTGTGACCGATCTTGTAGCTGCACGCCTGCCCCGGCCAGACGGTGTAGCGGTCGATCTCGCCCTGACTGCGCCCGCGCGCGATGCCGGTCGTTGCGATAAGGAAATCGGTGGCCTTTTCGCGGCTCCAGCGCTTGGCATGCATGCCTGAATCGACCACCAGCCGCGTGGCACGGAACAGCAGCGACTGCAGATAGCCGACCTGGCCCAGCGGGTCGCCGTCATACATCCCCATCTCGTCGGCCAGTTGCTCCGAATAGAGCGCCCACCCTTCCGAATAGCCCGAATAAAAGCCGCGGCGGCGGAGCAAGGGGATGTCTTTGCTCTCGAGCGCCGACATGACCTGAAGGTGATGGCCCGGAACGCCTTCATGATAGCTGAGCGTTGCGAGGCCGAATTTCGGGCGGTCGAACGTATCGCGCAGGTTGATGAAATAGATCGCCGGGCGCGTCCCGTCGAGCGAGGCGGACTGGTAATAGCCGCCAGGCGACCCCGCCTGGATCGCTTCGGGCACGCGGCGCACCTCCACCGGCGCGCGCGGCAGCACGCTGAATTGTTCGGGCAGCCGCTTCGTCATCGCGGCGACCTGCGCGCGAAGCTGTTCGAGCAGCGCCTCCTTGCCCGGATCGGTGTTCGGAAAGAGCTGGTCGGGCCGCTGGTTAAGCGCGACGAGCCGCTCGCCGACGCTCCCCTGCGTCATGCCCTGCGCCTTCAGGATGCCGTCGATGCGCGTACCGATTTCCGCGACCTGGTCGAGGCCGAGTTTGTGAATCTCCTCACCGGTCATCTCTGTGGTGGTCGCGGAGCTGGCGGCGGCGGCATAATAGGCCTCGCCATCGGGTAGGCGCCAGACACCCGCATCGTGCACCGCCCGCGCACGCAAGTCGGTGACCAGCGTCCGCTGCCGGTCGAGCGCGGGGAACACGCGTTCGCGCATGATCTGCAAGACCTTCGCCGCGCGTTCGGGCGGCAGATTGGCGGCTTTCAGTTTCGCGGCGATGTCCGTGACCGGACCGGTTTCTTCCGGGGCCTTGTCGCGGACCGATGCAAGCTGTTTCAACGTGGTGTCGAGGATGTAGTCGGGCGCGAAGACGCCCCCTGCAGCGTCCTGGCGCTGGCGTTCCGTTTCTGCGTCGATCGCGGTCGAAAACGCCTCGACCCGCGCGACATAGGCGTCGGCATCGATGGCATTCTGTATGCGATGCTGGCTGGACAGGAAGTCGGGGACATCGCGGTAGGCACCCGAAAGTTGCGACAGGACATAGGGTGCGTAGCGACCGGCGCTAGCACCATAGTGGTAACGCTCCCCTGCGATGACGCGGTCGAGGCTATATTCAACAACGTCATAGTCGAGCTTGCCCGCGTCGCTCAGTGCGTCGCGCGGCACCGCCTTTAACGCCGCCAGTTCCTGTTTTGCGCGTGCGAACTCCTTTGCTTCTCCCGCGCGTGAAGCATCGCCCAGCTTGGACTTCAAGGCGGCGCGCGCACCGGTGTCGAGACCCAGCGAGGTCGCCTGTTCGGGACTGTCCTCAAGCCGGGCGTAGAAAAATCGGTCGAGCAGCGTGCGTAGATCGGCATCGCTGTTCTTTTTTGCAGCAAGGGCGATCGAAGGAAGCGTGCCAAGACCGGCGAGGCTGGCAGAGGCGAGAAATTGGCGACGGCGCATATAGGCTCCAGGAATTGGCGGAGATGAAGAGAGTATAGCGCGCAAACTGTACGCGAATGCTGGGGTTGTCGAGGGCGCGCCGACGCCGCGCTACCGCCGCTCCGCGAAGAAGTCCCTGAGCAGCACGGCGGCCGCCGCTTCGCCGACGCCGTCGATGACATCGGGCCGGTGATGGCACGTCGGCTGGGCGAACACGCGCGCGCCATGTGCCACGCCGCCGCCCTTCGAATCGGGGGCGGCATAGACGAGGCGCGCGATACGGGCATGGGCGATGGCACCCGCGCACATGGCACATGGCTCCAGCGTTACCCATAATTCGCAGTGGGGCAGGCGGTCGGTTTCGAGCGTCGCACAGGCTGCGCGAATCGCCACGATTTCAGCGTGTGCCGTCGGATCATTGTCGCGCCGGGTGCGATTCACGCCCTCGCCCACGACCACGCCGCCCTGTAAGACGACCGCGCCCACGGGTACCTCTCCATCGCGCGCAGCTTGTGCCGCAAGCTCCAGGGCGCGCTTCATCGGGTGCGGGAGGGGGAACGTCATGACGCGGCTTAGGCTCTGCGCGGTTGACGGAGCAAGGCTTTGCCGATATGCGCGCCGCCTTTCCGAACAACAACGAATATCAGGATTACGAGCGATGGCACGCGTTTGCGAACTGACCGGCAAAGGTCGCCAGGTGGGACACAATGTGAGCCACGCCAACAACAAGACCAAGCGGACCTTTCTGCCCAACCTGCAGAATGTGACGCTGCTGTCGGACACGCTGGGCGAAGGCGTGAAGCTGCGCGTTTCAACGCACGGCCTGCGCTCGGTCGAGCATGTCGGCGGTCTCGACAACTGGCTCGCCAAGACCAGCAACGACAAGCTGAGCCTCAAGGTTCAGCGCCTGAAGCGCAAGATCGCCAAGGCGCAACCGGCGGAGCAGGCGGCGGCTTAATCCGGTTTGCGAGCGCCCTTGCCGGCGCCGGCATCCAGCGCAAATTTCAGCAGGTAGGTTGCCTCCCAGCTCATCTGGTTGTCGTCGGAAATCATCCAGACGATGGTCCGGTCACCTTCCTGCGTCACCGCCAGCCCTTCGAAATTGTCGCTGATCAGCGGACGGTCGAATCGGGCGATCACCGGCCCCTCGGCGACTTTGCCTTGTGCAAACTGCGCAGGATCGATGATCGTTATCGCGCTGGTAAACAGGTTCCAGAGTGTGAACCGCCGGTTGAGTACCAGCACACGACCATCGGGGAGTTGCGCAGCATCGGTCGGGTCGAACCCTTCCGGCGGGCGGTAGGTCAGTTTAGTCACCGGGGTGCGCGGGTCGGTCGGGTCGCCCGCGAAGACCAGTAGCGGGCGCATGTCTTCACCGCGCGGCGGATCCTCGGCAAAGACCAGGAAGCGCCCGTCCGCCAGCCGAAGGACGGACTCAGGCCCGCCGACCTTGCGCCAGTGCGCCATCAATGGTGGCCTGTAGACCGCCTCTCCGCGCCGGAACGCGTGGTCCAGGCGACAGAGGCGCGTTTGCGATTCGTAACCAACCCACCAGTTGCGCCCGTCGCCGGTCAGCGATTCGGAATCGCGGGTGCGGTTCTCGTCGGTCTGTCCGCAAGAGGCGGGAAGCGGATCGATGCTGGCCTCGACCGCGCGTCCGAATCGGGTGAGACGGAAGCGCAGGACCGTTCCTGCGTCGCCGATGGCGGTGAAACGGTCTCCATCGACATGCAGCGCGGACCATCCGCCGAACTGCGGTGATACGCCCGACAGTTTCCACCCGCCGATCAGGGTCAGCGATCCGACGCGGGTGCGCCCAGCATCGGACGAATCGAGCTGGACCGCCTCCGACCGGACGACGACCTGTTCGGCATAATTCGGTGTGTGCTGCTTGCTGCGCGGGCCGCCAATGACGATCGGCAACAGGACCGCGAGGAATAGACCGAGCCAACGCATTGTGTCGATCCTTAGCGGCCTCCGCACACAATCCAAGGCAAGCGGGCCAAGATGAACGGATGCTAACGGACGCGTTCAGCATCGCTGCACAACGAATCACCTAGAAAGGTCTCAACACGCAATACAAGGAGACCGACGATGAAGAAACTGATCCAGACCATGGTCATGGCAAGTGTCGCGACCGTCGGCTTCGCATCTACGCCAGTGATGGCACAGGGTTATTATCCGCAGGACCGCGACGGATACTACCAGGTCGATAACCGTTACGACAACCGTGGTTACGACAACCGTCGCGGCTATGACGATCGCCGCAGCTATGATGACCGGCGTGGTTACAACAACAATCGCAACTATAACCGGAATTATCAGCAGTGCCGCCAGAGTTCGGGCACGACCGGCACCATCCTTGGTGCGATTGCCGGTGGCCTGTTGGGCCGTGAGATCGGCCGCGGCGGGTATGGCAACCGTCCCTCGACGACCGGCCTGATCGTCGGTGGTGGCCTGGGCGCGCTTGCCGGCCGCGCGATCGACAAGAATTCGAGCTGCGATAACAATCGCTACCGCTAAGTCCCTCCAGTTGTGCATCCGAGGGCAGGAAGGGCCGGGCAGGAAACTGTTCGGCCCTTCTTCTTTGGGAGTTTCAAAAAGGGACAGCGAGGACGCGCAAAGCGACTCCCTCGGTTATCACTTTGGTGATATATGCAGCGCAACTGGCACGATCTTCGATGCCTATAATTCGTCGCGCACCTTGTCGGCCATGTGGCCTGCAGACGATCTTTAAAGGGGAATTATAATGCGCAAGACCGCCATCGCATTGGCACTCGCGGCTTCGGCCCTGGCAAGCCCGGCCTTCGCCGCCTATCAAGTCACTGTCTACACCGGCACGGTTGGTTCGGCGTTCGACGCAGTGCTTGCCAGCACCAGCCTGTTCGCAAACGGCACGAACAACGCATCGAAAGCGACGTTCACCTATAACGGCGCGCTGAACTTCAGCAATACCAGCGCGCAGAACAACTCGGCAGCGGGGGATCTGAACAGCTCGTTCTTCACCACGCCAGCGAACATCACCAACTATGCCAAGGTTTACGGACCGAACGGCAATGTTGCGTATTCGAACGTCAACCAGGCCTTCAACAATCTGAGCAACTTCCTTGCCAGCAGCGGCAGTGTCGCCGGCTATGCTTGGGGTTCGTTGTACACGTTCGATTCGGACGCCGGTAACTATGGCGGCCAGACGCTGACTATCACGCACGATGACGGCGTCAGCGTTTATCTCAACGGTTCATCGACGGCGATTGCTGGCTTCACAGCAGGCCCAACGAGCGCAATCACAGAATCCGTCGTACTGGGTGCGAACGTAAGCTCGTACCGCATCGTCTATGGCCGCGAAAACGGATCCCCGTCAGTGCTGCAATTGAGCCTGAGCGGCGCAGTGCCCGAACCCGCAACCTGGGCCATGATGGTCGCAGGCTTCGGCGTGATCGGATTCAGCATGCGCCGCCGCCCGACGCGGGTTACCTACGCGGTCTGATCCTAACCAGAGCGGACTCTAAAAAAGGAGCGGCGATCCTGGCGGTCGCCGCTCTTTTTTATTTGTCCTCGCCGTCGAACAACCCCGCCAGCTGTTCCACCATCGTGCCGCCGAGCTGGTCGGCATCCATGATCGTCACAGCACGTGCGTAGTAGCGGGTCACGTCGTGGCCGATGCCGATCGCCACGAGTTGCACAGGCGAGCGGTTTTCTATCCAGCCGATCACCTGGCGCAGGTGCTTTTCCAGGTAACTTCCCGAGTTTACGCTGAGCGTCGAATCGTCAACCGGTGCACCATCGGAAATGACCATGAGGATCTTGCGATCCTCGGACCGCGCCAGCAACCGGCTGTGCGCCCAGAGAAGCGCCTCTCCGTCGATATTTTCCTTCAGAAGCCCCTCGCGCATCATCAGGCCGAGCGAGGTGCGCGCGCGGCGCCATGGCGCGTCGGCGGCCTTGTAGATGATGTGGCGCAGGTCGTTGAGGCGACCGGGTATCTGCGGTCGCCCGGCTGCCAACCAGTTCTCCCGCGCCTGCCCGCCCTTCCACGCGCGGGTCGTGAAGCCGAGGATTTCGGTCTTCACACCGCAACGTTCGAGCGTGCGGGCAAGAATGTCGGCGGAGATCGCCGCGATGCTGATTGGTCGACCGCGCATCGACCCCGAATTGTCGATCAACAGGGTGACAACCGTGTCCTTGAACGCGGTCTCGCGCTCGATCTTGTAGCTCAGTGAATGGCCGGGCGAGACGACGACGCGGGCAAGGCGCGCCGCATCCAGCATCCCTTCTTCCTGATCGAAGTCCCAGCTGCGGCTCTGTTGTGCCATCAGGCGGCGTTGCAGGCGATTGGCTAGCTTCGTCACCGCGCCCTGCATGTTGATGAGCTGCTGGTCGAGATAGGCGCGCAGACGCACGAGTTCGTCGGGGTCGCAGAGTTCGTCGGCGGTTACGACCTCGTCGAACTGCGTCGTCCAAGCCTTGTAATCGAAACCGGGCGTCAGATCCGCTGGCGGACGATTCGGGCGGACGGGGAGCATCCCTTCCTGGTCGCCCTCGCCCGGTTCGCCGTCATTTTCACCTTCGGCCTCTTCGCCTTCGGTTTCGCCCTCGGCCTCGCTGTCTTCGCTGGCGTCCTGTTCGCCGCGCTGTTCGATCCCGGCGTCGCCATCATCGGCTTCGTCGGTGTCCGAATCGCCGTCGACGTCGTCCTCGCCTTCATCCTCCCCCTCGTCGGGTTCCATATCGGCAACGGGTTCGCCGTCGATAAGGGCAAGATCCTCCAGAAGCTTGGTCGCAAGCGTCGCGAAGGCGCGCTGGTCGTCGAGGACGAGGCCCAGCGCATCCATGTCGGCGCCTGCTGCATCCTCGATCCAGTCGCGGACCATCGACAGGCCCGCTTCCGTACCCTCTGGCGGTGCATCGCCAGTGAGGCGCTCACGCAGGATCAGGGCGACAGCCGTCGATAGCGGCACCTCGTCACGCGCCTTGGCACGCGCAATGGGGTCGGATCGCATCCGCATGTCGAGCGCATGGTCCAGGTTGGCACGAACGCCCGCCATGCCGCGGCTGCCCAAAGTCTCTACGCGCACCATCTCTATCGCGTCGAAGACAGCACGGGCGACGGGCGGCTCAGGCGCAAGCCGATTGTGTGCGACGGCGTCGTGGTGGCGGAGGCGCAAGGCAAAGCTGTCGGCAAAACCACGTGCTTCCGCCACCTGTTCGGGGGGCAGACCACGACTCGGCATCGGTACGCGCAAATTCTTGCCCGCCTGCGTCGGCGCGTCGGACGTGTAGGCGAGCTCGATCTCGGGCTCATGCGCCATCGCCCGCGCCGTGCCGGTCAGCACGGAGCGAAAGGCCTCGAGAGGGGTCTGGTCTGCCACTATCCGCGCATCGCCGATGAGAGTTCTTCCGAAGTGACTGGATAACCAAGCCCGGCAGGAATGCACAGATGTGGGACGTCGTTCCGCTCTTCGACCCAGGGCGTAATCGTTTCAACCGGATGCTGTGCGACATGCGCCGCAACGGCGTCAAAGCCATCGAGTTTCGCCAGTCGTTCAAGGTTGCGGCGCGTCGGAAAGATAACCTTGACCTTCTTCGCGTCGGCCAATGTCAGAACACGGATGGCCGTTGCCCAGAACAAATGGACGTTTTCGGTTGTGTCCACCCGCGCCTCGGCATGGTCGGCCTCGACACGGGCGAGGTAGAACCGCGTGTCGAACGTGCGCGTTTCCTTGAAATTCGGGCGCCAGCGCGCGAACGGCACAAGCGCGTCAAGATCCAGTGTCAGATCATGGGCGTCGAGCAGCGCACCGATCTCTGCCCCGCCGTGGAGCGCGGTGCGCAACACCTCGACATCAGCGGCGCCGAGGATGCCGACAGCAATACCCGCTTCTTCGATCGTTTCACGGATCGCCGCAATGCGCGCCGCCGCTTCATCAAGATCAAACGACGGAAAACGCGCGGCAGCCGCGTAATCGCCCGGATCGACCCGGCCGCCCGGAAACACTACCGCCCCGCCCGCGAACACCATTGTTGCCGCACGTTCCACGAAAAGGTGTTCGGGTCCGCTTGGGCCGTCGCGGAACAGGACAAGCGTGGCTGCGGGGATTGGTTCGGTCACCCGGTCCGGACTAGCGGCGCGGTTGCGCGGCGCAAGGGCGCGTGCCAGCATTGTCGCCGGGAGGACGTGCCATGGGGCTGGTCGAATTGCTGGGGGTCGCGTCGAGCATCAGCCTGCTGGCCGGCTGGCGCATCTATCTGTGCGTGTTCGCGGTCGGATGGGCGATGCGATTGGGCTGGCTGGACCTGCCCGACAAGGTTGCGAGCCTCGACGTCCTCGCCAATCCCTGGGTTCTGGGTGCGGCGGGAGTCGGGCTGGTTGCCGAATTCCTGGCCGACAAGATCGCCTGGTTCGATTCGTTCTGGGATGCCGTCCACACCGCGATCCGCCCAGTCGGCGGCGCGTTGTTGGCGCTCGCAATCGTAGATCCGGCGGATCCGAAGTGGCAGGCCGTGGCACTATTGCTGGGCGGTAGTGCAGCACTGGCGGCACATGGTGCGAAGGCGAGCGCACGCGCCCTGGTCAACACTAGCCCCGAACCCGTCAGCAATGTCGTGGTTTCGACCGGCGAGGATGTTGCCACCACCGGTCTGCTCGCGATCGTACTGGCAAGCCCCGTGCTGGCGGTCGGTGTCGCACTGGTCCTTGGCGGGGTGTGCCTTTATACGATCGTCAAGGTGCGCGCCGTGTTTCGCCGGATGTTCGGCGCACGTACCAGTTAATTGACAAGCAGCTGATTCCAGGGGGATAGATGACTGCAGCAAGTTTTGCGGAGGCGAAGGACGCCATCGTCGCGGTCGGGCGGTGGCTTGACGGCAAGGGATGGGCTCCCGCGACCGCCGGTAATTATTCGATGCGGCTCGAGGATGGGTCGTTCGCGGTCACCGTGTCCGGACGGCACAAGGGCCGCCTGACGCCCGAGGATGTGATGCGCGTAGATCGGTCAGGGCAGCCGCTCGACGGCAAGACGCCCTCCGCCGAAACCTCGCTGCACCTGCACCTCTATGGACTGTTTCCAGCGTGCGAGGCGGTACTGCACAGCCATTCGCCGGGCGCGGTTGGCATGAGCCGCGCCTTCGGTTTTGCGCACAGCATCGAATTCGAGGGGCATGAGATGCTAAAAGCGCTGCCCGGCGTGACAACACACGACCGGCAGGTCGCACTGCCCATTGTCGAAAACAGCCAGGACATGGGCGTTATCGCGAGCGCAATCGAGCCCGCATTGCTGGCACCGGGTGCCATCCCCGCCTACCTGATTCGCAGTCACGGCCTCTATGGATGGGGGACGAGCATGGCGGAGGCCGAACGGGTGATCGAGGCAATCGAGTGGATGATCGAAACCGAGCGGGCCGAACGGATTTTCCGTCGATGAGTCGGTTGGAAGTCTTTGCCGAGGACGGTGCGCTCCTCTCCAAGACAGAAGACGGCAACGCGATTGCGGCGCAACTGGCCGAAATCGGCGTGACGTTCGAGCGATGGCCGACCCGCCCGCTGACGGCAAGTGCGGATAGCGACACGATCATCGCGGCCTATACGCCGGAGGTCGAGCGACTGAAGGTCAAAGGTGGCTATCGCAGCATCGACGCCGTGTCCGTTGTACCGGATCATCCAGACCGTGCAGCGATGCGAACGAAATTCCTGTCCGAACATACTCATGCGGAGGACGAGGTACGATTCTTCGTGCGAGGCGAGGGGCTGTTCACGCTTCACGCCGCCAATCGGGTGTGGAACGTGCTGTGCTGCGAAGGCGACCTGATGTCCGTGCCTGCAGGTATGACCCACTGGTTCGACATGGGCGCCGCGCCGAACTTCACTGCGATCCGTATGTTCGTGAACCCCGACGGCTGGGTGGCGGCGTTCACGGGAAGCGATATCGCCGAACGGTTTCCGCGGTATGAAAGTGCTGTTCAATAAACTCCGGTTGGGCTGAGCTTGTCGAAGCCTTGTCCTTTTTCGATAGCTGCTGCCAAGAAGAACAACCCTTCGACAAGCTCAGGGCAAACGGAGTTTTTGTGTCCACCAAGGCAATTCTGACCGATATCGAAGGAACGACGAGCAGCATCGCGTTCGTAACGGAAACGCTCTTCCCCTATGCGCGGGCACGGCTGCCTGCATTCGTGGCCGAACATCATGACGAACTGCAGGGCCGGATTGGTCCCGACCCGCTGGCGCAACTGAATGCGTGGATGGACGCGGATGCCAAGGAAACCGTGCTGAAGGACGTTCAGGGACGTATCTGGGCGCAGGGCTATGCGGAAGGCGCGCTCCAAGGCCATGTATATCCCGACGCCGCCGAGGCGCTCCGCCGCTGGGACGCCGACGGGCTAGCACTTGCGGTCTTTTCCTCAGGATCGGTCGCCGCGCAAAAAATGATCTTCGGGAACAGCGACCAAGGCGACCTGTCCCCCTTGTTCTCGGGCTGGTTCGACACGACGACAGGGCCGAAGCGCGAGGCACAGTCCTATGTGCGGATTGCAGATTCATTAGGCACCGCGCCTGCCGACATTCTGTTTCTGTCGGACATTGCCGCCGAAACAGATGCCGCCAAGGCGGCGGGGATGAAAGCGCTGCTGGTCGATCGCGAGACCGGCCAGGGCGACATTGCGAGCTTTGCCGAGATCGCATTATGAAGTTGGGCGGTGTCCCCACTCGCTCGATCATGCGGACCACCGACGGGCGCGGCGTACGCATTATCGACCAGCGTAAGCTTCCCTGGGAGGTTGTCTGGGTCGAGTTACGCGATGCAGCGACCGCCGCGCAGGCGATCCGCGAGATGTGGACGCGCGGTGCGCCGCTGCTGGCAATGACCGGGGCCTATGGTCTCGCGATGGCGCTCGCCGAAGACTCTTCGAATGCGAATCTCGATGCCAGTCACGCGATGCTCAACGCGACGCGGCCAACTGCCGTGAACCTGCGCTGGGCGCTCGACGAGATCGCCAACGCCGTGCGCCCGCTGGCAACGGCCGATCGCGCAGAGGCGGCCTTCTCCCGTGCCGATGCGATCGTCGAGGAGGATGTCGGCTTGTCGCGCGCCATCGGCGAGCATGGGCTGGCGCTGTTTCGCGAGCTTCACGCGAAACACCCCGACCGCCCGCTCAACATTCTGACCCATTGCAATGCTGGCTGGCTCGCGACCGCCGATTACGGCACGGCAACCGCGCCGATGTACCTCGCGCACGACGCAGGCATCCCGCTGCACATCTGGGTCGACGAGACGCGCCCGCGTAACCAGGGCGCCTTGCTGACTGCGTTCGAGCTGAGCGAGCACGGCATTCCGCATACAGTTATTGCCGACAATGCCGGGGGCCACCTGATGCAGCGCGGACAGGTCGATGCGGTGATCGTCGGCACCGACCGGGTCACGGCCAATGGCGACGTGTGCAACAAGATCGGCACCTACCTGAAGGCGCTCGCGGCGCACGACAACGGCGTGCCGTTCTACGCCGCGGTGCCGTCGCCGTCGATCGACT
>JBDUBD010000078.1:0-12871 GCA_040004295.1 Sphingomonadales bacterium
CCTTGCCCGAGCCGAACGCCCAGATGCGGCTGTGTTCCAGAAAGCGCCCGACCACCGATTTCACACGGATATTATCAGAAAGGCCCGCCACGTTCGGCCGCAGGCAGCAGATGCCCCTGATAATCAGGTCGACCGGCACACCCGCACTGCTCGCCTCGTAGAGTTTTTCGATGATCTGCGGATCGACCAGCGAGTTCATCTTGGCCCAGATGCCGGACTTTCGCCCGGCCCTGGCATGGGCGATCTCGGCATCGATCAGGCCGGTCAGGCCGCTGCGCAGGCCCTTCGGCGACAGCGTCAGCATCTCCAGCTTCTGCGGTTCGACATAGCCGGTGATGTAGTTGAACATCTGCGCGGCATCGCGACCCGCGCGCGGATCGGCGGTGAAATAGCTGAGATCGGTGTAGATGCGCGCCGTGACCGGGTGATAATTTCCGGTGCCAAAATGGCAATAGGTGCGGTTCAGCCCGCCCTCGCGCCGGACAACCATCGACACCTTGGCATGCGTTTTCCAGTCGATGAACCCATAGACGACCTGCACGCCCGAGCGTTCAAGCTGCGAAGCCCAGAGCAGATTCTGCTCCTCGTCGAAGCGTGCCTTGAGTTCGACGACGGCGGTCACCGACTTGCCCGCCTCTGCGGCGTCGCACAGCGCGCGGATGACGGTCGGCTGCTTGCCGGCGCGATAGAGCGTCTGCTTGATCGCCACGACGTCGGGGTCAGCGGCAGCCTGTTTCAAAAAGGCGAGCACGACCTCGAATGTTTCGTACGGGTGATGGACGATGATGTCCTTCGCCCGGATCGCCGCGAAGCAATCGCCGTCATATTCGCGAATGCGTTCGGGGAAGCGCGGCGAATAGGGCGTGAATTTCAGGTCGGGGCGATCCTCGTCGACCAAAGCCTCGAGCGCGCCGATGCCCAGGAACCCGGTCGCCTCCGAAATCATGTTTTCCGAACCACCAAGTTCGCGTTTCAGCAGATCCTCGAGTTCGGGCGGTGTCCCTTCCTGCAATTCGAGCCGGATGACGCGACCACGGCGGCGGCGCATGATCGCGGTGCGGAAATAGCGGACGAGATCCTCCGCCTCTTCCTCCACCTCGAGATCGCTGTCGCGGATGATGCGGAACGCGGCGGAACGCTGCACCGCATATCCGGGAAACACGACGCCCGAATAACGCCGCACCAGGTGTTCCATCGCGATGTAATTTGCCTCTTCGCTCGGCAGGCGGACGAAACGTGGCAGCGTCGCCGGGATCATCACCAGTTCGCGTATCGTTTCTCCATCCGACAGGCGCTGCAGGTCGAAAATCAGCGCCAATCCCTGGTTCGGGATAAAGGGAAACGGATGAGCCGGGTCGAGCGCCTGTGGCGTCAGCACCGGGAATATCTGGTCGCGGAAATGCGCGTGCAGCCATTCGGCATGGGCGTCGGGCACGTCATCGCCGCCCAGCACATGGATGCCCGTCGCGGCGAGATCGCGTTGCAACTCGCCCCATATCTCATCCTGCGTATCGGTCAGCAGGTCGGCGTCCTCGCTGATCGCCGCCAGTTGCTGTGCGACTGTCATCCCGTCGACCGACAGCTCCTCGACATTCTGCAGCTGCTGCCCCTTCAGGCCCGCGACGCGCACCATGAAAAATTCGTCGAGGTTGTTGCCGGAGATCGACAGGAACCGTAGCCGTTCGAGCAACGGGTGCGCCGGATTGGTCGATTCCTCCAGCACACGGCGGTTGAACGCCAGCCAGCTCAGCTCGCGATTGAAGTAGCGCGCAACGCCATCAGGCTGCTCGACGGCGCGTTCCGCAGGCTGAACCATATCCAACATTGTAACAGCCTACTCCGCCAGCCCCAGCACGTCACGCGCGAGCGGCACGGTGATTCCCCGTTTCCGCGCAAGCGACGCTGCATCGAGCGCATCGGCCAAAGCTATTACAGTTGCGTGACTACGCGGTGCACGTGGCACGAGATAAGCGACGACTTCGGGTGCCAGCGGCAAGCCGCGTCGGGCGAGCAGGCGTTCGAGCAGCGCGCCGATCAGGGATTCGTCGGGTTCGCCGATCTCGACGACCGAGGTCGCTGACAGGCGCGATGCGAGGTCGGGCAAGCTCACCTGCCACACCGGCGGCGGCGCATCGGCAACCATCAGCAACGGTTGCCGTGTCGATTGCGCATCGTTCCAGGCATTGAACAACATCCGCTCGTCGCGGCGATCCGCATCATCGATGAAACGCCCGCCACTGCGCTGCACGAACATGCGCCCCAGCAAGCTGCGCCCCGACTTGCGCGGGCCGACCAGCAAGGTTGCCGCAACCGGCCATGTTCCCGGCCGCTCGATATGGCGCACCGCCCGTTCGTTGGACGGGGTCACGATAAAGCTGTCCTCGGCCTCGTCGGCGGGCCAGTCGAGCGGAAGTCCGGCCTGGATCATCGCCCGGTCATTCGCACTGTTTCCGGCGCGCTCATCGCGCGATACGCAGGGCTCCGCCCGCTTCGGAAACCTTGAAACCGCGTGCCAGCAACGCCGCCTTCAGCGCCGCTGCGTCTCCGGAGAATGACACCGACATCACCGAAACACCGCCAAGCGCGAGGCTGGTCGTCGTGGCACTTCGCACGCCCGGAACGCCGCGCAATGCCGATTCGATACCGCCAACCGCTCCTGCATCGGGCGTATCGACCTGCACCGTAAACGACGCGATGGCCGTGCCTGTCGCCTCGGGCGCCGTGTTCGTTGTGTTGTCGAAAACCGCTTCGGTCGCGTTCGCTTCGGTCGCGTTCTCGATCAATGACGGGTCGACCTGTGGCGTCTCGATCAGCGACGGGTCGGGCCGCAACAGCCCCATCGCCAGCGCGTCGGCATAAAGCCGGTCCATCCGCCGGACCCCCTCGTCAAGCATCGCCGGAATCTTGTCGCTGCTATCCACGCTCAGCGCGAACGTTGAAATCAGCTTGTTGTCGGGTCCATGGCGCGCACTGAACAGCGCTGTGACCGGCCCGCCGGGATAACTGCGTTGCAACCGCACCTGCGGGATCAGCACGTCCGCCGCGCCATATTGGTCGAGGATCATCCGCCACCAGATGCGCCCCGGCCGCTGTGTCTGGCCGAAATTCAGCAGCAGCGGGTCAGACCCCGTCCCGCTGACGCGGACATAGTCGATCGGGCTGCTTCCGGTGCGGAACCGCGCCCAGGCCTTTTGCCATTCGGTACGCTGTTCGAACACATACGGCGTACCACCCGACCACATGACCGGTACAACCAGCATCGGCGCCGATCGCGCAACAAGGCCGGTGACCCCCAATATCTGCCCGGCGCGCGCACGGTCGAACAACACGCCGAGCGTCGCCACATAGCGATTGGGGCCGATCTGTTCGTTCTCAACGACGATCCCGGCGACGATGCCGTCGAGCGCCGAATCGCCGAGGACCGGCGCACCGCCCTGCCCCCCGTGCGTTTTGGCCCATAGCTGTTTCCAGCCCTCGCGCTGCGCGATCCTCCATCCGCCGAGCCGTGCGGCTTCAGCCGTTTTCGCACGTACATCGACCACGATTCCCGACGCTTCGAAGCTGCCGGACGAATCGACCGGCGCAACACCGCGATTGTCGCCGTCGATCTGCGCATAGACAGCCGCCGCGAGCGCGAGGCCGATAGCAACGACGACAGCTGTGGGGACGGCCCGAAACTTCACGCGGGCCTTTTGACGAGTTGCGGTTGGAAAAGGAAGCCGGTTGTGGAAAGGCGCGCACATGGCGGGATATACATACGAACAGGCTGGCGTTTCGATCGCTGCGGGCAACGCGCTGGTGCGCGCAATCGGTCCGCTGGCAAAGGCGACACGGCGCGCGGGTGCCGACGCCGAGCTCGGCGGGTTCGGCGGGTTCTTCGACCTGAAGGCAGCCGGATTCACCGACCCCCTGCTGGTCGCGGCGAACGATGGCGTCGGCACCAAGCTTAAACTCGCGATCGAGCACGACCGCCACGACGGCGTCGGCATCGACCTGGTCGCGATGTGCGCCAACGACCTGATCGTCCAAGGTGCGGAACCTCTGTTCTTCCTCGATTACTACGCGACCGCGAAACTCGACAATGACGTCGCGACCCGCGTCGTCGCGAGCATTGCCGAGGGCTGCAAACAAGCGGGTTGCGCGCTGATCGGCGGCGAGACGGCTGAAATGCCGGGCATGTACGCCGCAGGCGATTACGACCTCGCCGGTTTTTGCGTCGGCGCGGTCGAGCGGTCCCAGGTGCTGACCGGAGACAAGGTTGCGGCGGGCGACGTGATTCTCGGACTCGCCTCGTCAGGCGTGCATTCGAACGGATTCTCACTGGTCCGCCGCCTTGCAACAGATCGCGGCTGGAAGCTCGACCGCCCTGCCCTGTTCAACCAGGACATGCTGCTGATCGACGCACTGATGGCGCCCACCCGCATCTACGTGAAATCGCTGCTCCCGCTGGTTCGCGCCGGCAAGGTCCACGCGATGGCGCACATTACCGGCGGCGGCTTGCTGGAAAACATCCCGCGCGTGTTACCCGCCGGACTCCACGCGACCGTCGATGCCGACGCATGGGAACAGCCGCGCCTGATGGCGTTCCTGCAGGCGCAGGGGAATATCGAGCCACAGGAAATGGCGCGCACGTTCAACTGCGGGGTCGGCATGGCCGTGGTCGTGGCCGAGAGCGATGTTGCCGAGGCAACAGCAACCCTCGAAGCCGCAGGCGAAACCGTCCACCGCATCGGCCGGATCGCCGCGGGGCAAAAGGGCTGCACCGTGCGCGGGAGCGCAGAGACGTGGGGCGGGCGCAGCGACTGGACGGCCACACACAATGGCTAGGGCGCGTGTCGCCGTGCTCATTTCGGGCACCGGCACCAACATGGCGGCGCTGGTCTATGCTGCGAAACACCCCGACTGCCCGTTCGAGATCGTGCTGGTCGCATCAAACAATCCAGACGCGCCAGGCCTGAAACTCGCCGCCGCAGAGGGTATCGAAACCTTCGCGTACCCGCACAAGGGGCTGACCCGCGCCGCGCATGACGCGATCATTCATGACGCACTGACCGGTGTGGACGCCGGTTTCGTCGCGCTGGCCGGGTATATGCGAATCCTGACCCCGGATTTCGTCGCGAAGTGGGAGGGGCGTATGCTCAACATCCACCCGTCATTGCTGCCCAAATACAAGGGGCTTCACACCCATGCCGCGGCGTTGACAGCGGGCGACAGCCATGCCGGGTGCAGCGTCCATCTCGTCACCGCCGAACTTGATGACGGCCCCGTGCTGAGCCAGACGCCGGTCGCGATCCTGCCCGGCGATACCGAGGACAGCCTCGCAGCGCGCGTCCTGATCGCCGAACACCAGCTCTACAGCCGCTGTCTCGCCGACCACATCGCCGCCGCAACCGGCCCCGAAGCGCTGCTCGCCAGGGTGCGCTCGATCGCGATGGCGCTGCCCGAAGCCGACGAGATCGTGTCGCACGGCATGCCCTGTTTCGGCATCATTAAGGGCAAGAAATTCGCCTATTTCACCAACGACCACCACGGCGACGGCAAGGTTGCGCTGCTGGTGAAAATCGGCGGCGTCGAGGAACAGGCAATGCTCATCGACGGCGACCCCGACCGCTATTACCGCCCCGCTTATTTCGGCGACGGCTGGATCGGCATCAGGCTCGATCTCGGCGACACCGACTGGGACAATATCGGGGAACGCATGGCGCGCAGCTGGCAGGCAATCGCACCGAAGCGGTTGGTCGGCCTGCGTGACATCGCCGACCAGTTCTGAGCGCCTGTTGCCTCAATAATAATCGGCAGGATTAGGCGTCGGAGCGTTGCAGGCGCGGGTGTTGCCGCGTTTGCAGGCATTGGCCTGTAGCCGCCAGTCGTACATGGCATTCGCATAGGCGCGCTGCTGGCGTTCGTAGCGGATCGCATCGGCGACCTCTGCCCGGTTCTGCGCCCGCAATGCCTCGCGGTAGGACGTCATGTCCTTGGCATATTGTTCCTTCTGCTCGGCATTCATGGCCGCTTCGGCATGCGCCTCGGCGGCGACATCGGCGTTTGCTGTCGCGACACGCGCGGTGTTGATCGTGTTGGACTGGCTATCGACCTGCGCCATCGCCGCACCGCTGGCACCGAGCATCAAGGCTGCAACTACCGGGATTATCGCTTTCATCGTTCGGGTCCGTTCTTGCTGAAACATGCCCCTCCAAACGATGCGCGACGCGGGACGTTCCCTGAAGACACACGCCCTGCTAGACGCCGGACCGATGACCGACCCCTCTCGCACTCCCGAAACCCCCGCCGAAAAGGCCGAAGCACAGGCGATCCGCAAACGCTGGGTCACTCTGGGGGAGATCGTTGCGGTCGCGGGCGTCATCATCGCCGCGCTGACATTGTGGAACAGTTTCTATGAACGCCGCGACGCCGAGCAGGTCCGTCAGGACGAACGCCGCGCCGCGCAGGAAAACGCCGCGGCAGAGCGCCGCCGCATCGGTCTGGTCGCAACCGACGCAGGCGGCGATACGCTGACATTCAGGGGCGTGGAATGTGCGCTGCAATCGACCGACATCACATTCCCGACCGCGCTGGGCATCGCGCCGCAACTCACCGTGACCGTCCACGAGATCCAAGCGGACTGGTTCGCCAAACCGTTGCTCAAGCTGACCGACGGAGGCCCGGACCGCCGCGACGGGCGCATCCCCGTACTGATCGAAAGCCGCTGCATCGGCGAAAGCGGCGCGCGCACCGAAACCGCGATCTACGACATCGTCTATCGCATCGAACCGCGCATCCTGCTCGGACGCAGCGTCAAAGTGCGCGGCATGGTCCTGCGCGAAGCGGCCGGTGCAAATGCCCGGGCGCGGCTGGACGCGCTTTGGGGAAAGCGCCCATGATTCTCTCCCCTTGCGGGAGAGAATAGACTTGGCTTGGCGCTTTAGCGCCTAGCAAGTCTTAGAGAGGGGGCGTCGGTCGAACTGATCGCTTGCCACCCCCTCACCCGCCGCGCTGCGCGCGTGTCGCCCTCTCCCGCAAGGGGAGAGGGGCTAGGGTCAGCCGACGAGTTCTTCCGGCTTGAAGAAATAGGCGATCTCGATTGCGGCATTCTCGTCGCTGTCCGAACCGTGGACGCTGTTTGCCTCGATGCTTTCGGCCAGTTCCTTGCGGATCGTGCCCGGTGCCGCGTCCTTGGGGTTGGTCGCGCCCATGATGTCGCGGTTGCGCTGCATGGCGTTCTCGCCCTCCAGCACCTGGACGACGACCGGGCCGGAAATCATGAATTCGACGAGTTCGCCAAAGAAGGGGCGCTCCTTGTGGACCGCGTAAAAGCCCTCGGCCTGATCCTTCGTCATGTGGATGCGCTTCGACGCGACGACGCGCAGGCCGCCGTCTTCCAGCATCTTGGTGACCGCACCAGTGATGTTGCGGCGGGTGGCATCGGGCTTGATGATCGAGAACGTGCGTGTCGCGGCCATGACTGGTGCGGCTCCATATGAACAAGGGTTGGGATTGCGCGCGCCCCTAGCGGGATGCGGGGTGTGGTGCAACTGGGACGCCAGTTTAGTTGCTAGCGAACGTAGCTGACTGTCATCAGATGCTGAATCATGAATTTGGCTTCGGGATAGGTGGTAATGGCGAGCATGATGTCGGATTTGGCGGCCTTTATGCGCCACATTGATGTGGTTGCCGCTTTACCCTCCACCATATTCACCCTGTCCTGCTGAGCGACGGGCTGGGAATTGAGTGTGTTCGCAACTCGACGCACCAAAGCCGCATAATTTTCGCGGATTGCGTGCTCGTCAGCCGCAGCGACTTCAACAACACACATCCCCGTTGGCTCGTAGTGCACCAGCATGTGCACATCAGTCGATTTTCCGCTTACATCCCAAAGGGTCTGCCCTTTCAGATCGGGCCTTATTTCTTTCGCTGCCTCGGATCCGATTTTTGTCACGCTGAAACGAGCAGGATCAATATCACTTTTTCCGCCGATGAACATGCCAACGCAAAGCTGCTCAAAACCTACTACGGCGTCATTGGACATCGCGCTTCCCGGCAGGGCAGTTACAGTGGCAAGAGCAAGCAACGAAAATAGCATAGTCAGTCTCCCCTATTAGCAGTGGCAGACCTCACCCCTCGTGATTGTCCGCAACGAACCGATCCAGCAACCGCACGCCGTACCCCGTCGCACCCTTGTCCCAGCCCGGTCCCGGCTTCGACGCCCATACCATGCCCGCGATATCGAGGTGCGCCCACGTGACGCCCTCATCGACGAAGCGTTTCAGGAACTGCGCAGCGGTGATCGATCCGCCTTCGCGCGGGCCGACGTTCTTCATGTCGGCGATCGGGCTGTCGATCATCTTGTTGTACGCATCCCCCATCGGCATCCGCCACAAAGGATCGCCAACCGCGCCGCCAGCCGCGATTAACTGTCCCGCCAGCGCATCGTCGTTGGAGAAGATGCCGCCATATTCGTGTCCGAGCGAAATGATCATCGCGCCGGTCAGCGTGGCCAGATCGACCATCACCTTGGGGCTGTAATGCTTCTGCACCCAGGTCATCGCATCGCACAGCACCAGCCGCCCCTCGGCATCGGTATTGATCACCTCGATCGTCTGGCCAGACATCGACGTCACGACGTCACCCGGTCGCTGTGCCTTGCCGTCGGGCATGTTCTCGACCAGCGCGCAGACACCGACGACATGCGCCTTTGCCTTGCGCCCTGCGAGCGCCATCATCGCGCCCGTGACCGCCGCCGCCCCGCCCATGTCCCACTTCATATCTTCCATGCCGGCGGGAGGCTTCAGCGAGATGCCGCCGGTGTCGAAGGTTACGCCCTTGCCGACGAACACCACCGGCGTCTGCACCGCGCCACCCGTGCCATCCCACGTCATGACGAGCAGCCGCGGTTCGCGTTCGGACCCCTGCCCCACGCCCAGCAGCGACCCCATGCCCGCCGCAGCCATTGCCGCCTCGTCGAGCACCTGGATCTTGACGCCAAGCTCGGTCAGCCGCTGCGCGCGTTCGACGAAGCTTTCGGGGTAGATGATGTTGGCGGGCTCGGTGACCAGTTCGCGCGCAAAGCCGACGCCCGCGACGATCGCCGCATCGCGCGCCCAGGCGGCCTCTGCACCGTCGCAGCCGACGACGGTGATCGACGCCAGCGTCGGCTTCTGCTTGGCGGGCAGCTTCGTACGGTACACGTCGTAACGCCACCCGCGCAGCACCGCGCCCTCGAGCAGCCGCACAACATGAGCCGCCGTCAGCTTCGACGCATCGATCGCCACGGACGTATCGCCCGAGGTCAGCAGCTTGGCCGTCAGCGCCGAACCCGCCTTGACCAGATCGCTGTCGCTTGCGCTGCCGATCCCGACCAGCACCGTTCGCCGCGCGCCGCCTTCGCCCGCTTCGACCAGTTCGGCGACGCTGCCTGCCTCACCCTCGAACCGTGCCAAAGCCGCTGCGGCGGCGAGGCCAGCAGCATTGACGACCCCCGCCGTGCGCGCGGCCAGGCCGTCCTTCGCAACGGGAATGGCGACACTGGCGGCATCGACGGGAAGGGTGGCGGCGAATGCGACGTTCATTTTATATATCATCCTTGAACAGGTTTTATCGATTGTTTCTGGCGGGTCTTTACCGACTCATATGGTTGGGCTGTTAGCGGGCGGCAATGCACCGTGCAAAAGCCCGATTGCCTTGGCCCCCAGTCGGGTGCGATAGGCGCCTGTCCCGATCGGGCGCGGATTGTGTCGCGAAACAAGGGCGTGTGCGAGGGCGTGTGGCAACGACTGTCAAAGTAATATGGACGACAGCGGGCCTGTTGCTGGCGCTTGCCGACCCGGCATGGGCGCAAGCCGTCGATGCCGGGCTTGCCGGGACGCCGGCCCCAAAACCGGAGACGCCCGCTCCGGTGAGCGCGGCGCCGGTGGTGCCCGATGCGTCGGGCACTGACTCCGCCAATGCCCAGGTCGATTTCGCCGCCGACAGCCTCGAATACCAGAATGATCTCGATATCGTGACGGCCAGCGGCGACGTCCGCATGTCGCGTGAGGGCAACCGTGTCCGCGCCGACAAGATCGTCTGGAATCGCAAGACCGGCGAAGTCCGTGCGATCGGCAATGTGCAGGTCATCAATCCCGGCGGCGACGTCGCCTATGGCGACAACGTCCAGCTGACCGACACGCTGAAGGACGGCGTGGTCGAAAACCTGTTGCTGGTCCTGGCCGATGGCGGGCGGATCGCGGCACGCAGAGGTGTGCAGAAGGACGGCATCAGCACGCTGACGACTGCTGCCTTCTCGCCCTGCCCCGTCGTCGATGGCGACGGCTGCCCGCGCAAACCGTCGTGGCAGATCAAGGCGGTTCGCGTGATCTACGACTCGGGTCGCAAACGTGTGCGCTTCTATGGCGCGCAACTCGACATTTTCGGCGTCACCCTGCCGCTGCTTCCGGTCATGACGCTGCGCACCGGCGAAGAAGGTGGCTCGGGCTTCCTCATGCCCGACATCGAATACACCCGCACCAACGGTGCCGCGGTTACATTGCCCTATTATCTACGAATTGCCCCCAACCGCGACCTGATGATCACGCCGCAGTTCTTTTCCGATGCGCCGCCCGCCGTCACCGGCACCTATCGTGCCCTGACCACGCGCGGCGCTTACCGGATCGGCGGATTCGCGACGTACAGCCGCAGCATCATCGCCGGAGCCAATAGCGGCACCTATGAGTTCCGCGGCTATATCGACGCCAGCACACGCTATCAGCTCGACCCGCTGTGGAGCATTTCCGGCTCGCTGCGCCGCGCGACGGACCGCACACTGCTGCGCCGCTACGATATTTCGTACGACGACCGGCTGCGCTCGACCATCTCGATCGAACGGATTGCCAGCGACAGTTATTTCGCGCTCAACGGCTGGGCTGTGCAGACACTGCGCGCCGGGGTCGATCAGGGTACAATCCCGACCGCTCTCCCCGAAATCGATTATCGCCGCCGGTTCGATGACCCCGTCCTGGGCGGACGCGTGGAAACACAGATCAACATGCTCGCGCTCGGCCGCACCGCCGGGCAGGACACGCAGCGCGCGTTTGCGGGCGTACGCTGGGATCTGCGCCGTCTGACCGACCTGGGGCAGGAAGTCATCTTCACCGCTTATGGGCGCGGCGACATCTACAATAGCAAGGAAAACCTGCTTACGGCGACGCCGCTCTATCGCGGCCTCAGCGGGTTTCAGGGCCGCGCGATCGGGGCCGTTGCTGCCGAAATCCGCTGGCCGTTTATCGGCAGTCTTTGGGGCGGCACGCAGCGCCTGACGCCACGCCTCCAGTTCGTCGCGTCACCGTCCACGAAAAACCTCGAAATCCCCAACGAGGATTCGCGTTCGATCGACCTGGAGGACAGCAACCTTTTCGCGCTCAACCGCTTCCCCGGCTATGATCGCTGGGAAGACGGCCCCCGCGTCACCTATGGCGTCGACTGGAATTACGACGCGCCGCGCCTGTCGATTTCAGCCAACGTAGGACAGAGCTATCGCCTGACATCGCAGACGGCCCTGATCCCCGACGGCACCGGCCTCAACGACCGCCTGTCCGACATCGTTGGTCGCACGACAGTCAAATTCCGCGACGTCGTCAGCCTGACGCACCGTTATCGGCTCGACAAGGACGGCTTAGCGCTGCGCCGGAATGAAATCGACGCGACGGTCGGCGACGACCGCACTTATGCCCTGGTCGGTTATCTCCGCCTGAACCGGAACATCGGCACCGCGCTCGAGGATCTTGCCGATCGCGAGGAAATCCGCGTTGGGGGCCGCGTCCAGATCGGGAAATACTGGTCGGTGTTCGGATCGGCCACCGTCGATCTGACCGATGCCGCCGAGGATCCGACCTCGCTCGCCAACGGTTATCAGCCCGTCCGTCACCGCGTTGGTATCGCCTACACCGACGATTGCCTCGACCTCGGCTTCACCTGGCGGCGCGACTATGACAGCAGCGGCGATTCGCAACGCGGCAACTCATTCCTCGTCAGGCTGGCATTCCGTGGTCTGGGCCGCTAACGTCCGGTTCACCATCGCTCCGGCACGGGGGCGCATATGTCCCCTGACAGGTTCGATACGACAAGGATTGGAATGCGACGCTTGAACGGTTTTCGACTTGGCGCGATCGGCGCCACGCTTGCGGCGGCTTTGGTAATCGTAACGTCGACGGACGCGCAGACCGTCCCGGACACGACTGAAGTCCCCTCCACGGCATCGCTCAACCTCCCGACCGAATTCACATTGTTCGGCAAGGACGATCCGCACGTTCGCAAAGCGACGGCGATCATCAATGGTGAAATCGTTACCGGCACCGACATCGACCAGCGCTTTGCGCTAATCGCGCTCGCCAATGGCGGCAAAGTCGCGCCCGAAGAACGCGAGCGGTTACGCTTGCAGGTATTGCGCAACCTGATCGACGAGACGCTTCAGATCCAGGAAGCCAAGGCCAACGACGTCAAGATTTCGCAGGACGAGATCGACCAGAGCTACGCACGCGTTGCTCGCAACTTCAAGCGCACGCCCGAAGCGATGAGCGCCTATCTGCGCGAGCAGGGATCGTCGGACCGCTCGATCAAGCGCCAGATCCAGGGAGAGCTTGCCTGGAGCCGCTTGCTCCGCCGCCGTGTCGAACCCTTCGTCAATGTCAGCGACGACGAAGTACAGGCCGTGATTGCGCGACTGGAAGCGTCGAAGGGCACACGGGAATTCCGTGTCGGCGAAATCTATCTTTCCGCGACAACCGAAAATCAGGCTGAAGTCGCCAGCAACGCCGCCAAGATTGTCGATCAGCTGAAAAAAGGCGGGTCGTTCCCCGCTTATGCACGTCAGTTTTCCGAGGCATCGACCGCGTCGGTC
>JBDUBD010000144.1:0-3786 GCA_040004295.1 Sphingomonadales bacterium
ATTGAATCAATCAACCCCCAATCATGCAAGCAATTTAATAGGTCCTGAGCCTAGTGCCACGACAGAACTCGTCGGGTGGTAAACCCCGGCTCGGGCGTATCTCGAAGATGGGCAATGCCTATCTGAGAAAGCTTCTGGTCGTGGGCGCACACGCCGTTCTCTTCCACCGCGCGCGGCATGCTGATCCACTCCGCTGCTAGGCGCAAAAGCTGATGGCGACCAAGCCGTTTAAACTGGTTGCGGTCGCCATCGCCAACAAGCTTACCCGCATCGCCTATGCGGTCATGATGACCGGCACATCCTATCGCGCTGCCAATGCCTGAACGGAAACTCGGTTCATTGCAGTAGCGCTCCATAATCACGGGTGACCACGAGGTGATGCGACACAGCCGGACATAATCTGCCAAGCCCCAGGTGCTGTCTGCGCAGCAAAGCGCGACCGACTGAATGGGGCCAGCAGATCAGCGGACAAACATCAGGGCCAGTGGTTAAACCCACACAAAAAGGCCGGAGACATGACCGCACCCGCGACCGTCGACCAACCCAACATCACCCTTGATCGCAGGGCGCCGTCCAGACATGACACCACCGCTCAAACTATTCCGGCCCGTTTCATCGCTTCCAGCGTCTCGGTGTCGACGCCGAGCAACCTAGAATAGATCTCGCCATTGTCATGCCCTACCGTGGGCGGCGCCAAACTGCGGATGCTTGAAGGTGTTCTGGAAAAGCGGGGAAAAGGGGCCTGCATCTTCAGGTTGTCCCATCGCGGATGCTCGACATCGACAATTGCCTCGCGCGCTGCAAAATGCGGGTCGTCGAGCATGTCGGCCGGGGTATAAACGCGCCCGGCAGGAACACCGTGCTCGATCATCAGTTTCTCGACCTCGGCAACAGTAAGTCCCCGCGTCCAGGTTTCGATACGGACGTCGAGCTCCTTCTGGTTACGCCCACGAGAGATGTGGTCGACGTAGCGCGGATCCCGGGCGAGGTCGGGCTCGCCCATTGCGGCACATAGTCTTGCGAATACGGTGTCCTGGTTCGCGCCGATCAGGAAATCGCCGTCGCTACACTGATACACGTTCGACGGCGCGATGCCTGGCAGAACCGATCCGGTCCGTTCGCGGACGTAGCCGAACACGCTATAATCGGGGACAAGGCTTTCCATGACCTGCAACACCGCCTCGTACAGCGCCGAGTCTACGACCTGTCCTTCGCCGGTCGCTTCGCGGTGGCGCAGCGCCGCGAGCGCGCCCATGCAGCCATACGTTGCGGCCAGCGTATCGCCGATGCTTACGCCCATGCGACTGGGCGCTCGATCGGGATCGCCGACAATGTTGCGCCATCCGCCCATTGCTTCGCCAATCCCGCCGAACCCGGCGCGATCGCTATACGGCCCGGTCTGACCATAGCCCGACACGCGGACGATGATGAGGCCCGGATTTTCCGCGTGCAGTGCCGCAGGCGACATGCCCCATTTTTCGAGCGTTCCGGGGCGAAAGTTTTCTATGAGAATATCGGCGGTGGCGATCAGTTTTCGAGCGAGTTCCTGCCCCTCTGAAACGCGCAGATTGGCCGACACGGATCGCTTGTTGCGCGCCACGACTTCCCACCACAGCGGATAGTCGCCACGCCCCCAGTCGCGCATCGGGTCGCCCTTGCCGGGCGGCTCGATCTTGATGACCTCCGCGCCCATGTCGCCCAGCAACTGACCGCAGAAGGGGCCGGCAATCAACTGGCCCATCTCAACGACGCGAATACCCTTCAGCGGTCCCAAATTCTCGGTCGCCAGACTCATTCGGCCGCGATCGCATAGTCAGTGACACGGGCATGCCATACCGGTTGCGCCGGGGGTTGCAGTCCGGTTTCGTCCAGGCACCGCGCCCGCAACTCGTCGATGCTGCCGCCACGATCAAACAGCGGGCTTTCGTTTGCGGATGCGCGCATCGTCGCGCGGAGATCGTCTGTCGCTCCGGCGTCGATTACGCCCTCGGAATCGGCGACGACGCCATAGACCCTTGCGCCCGCCACACTGACAAGGCCCTGTCGGATTTCACGCGCGACAAGGTCAACTTCGCGATCAAGCGGATCGCCCCAACCGCCACCACCCCAAGTGATGAAATGCAGCTGGTCTCCCTCGGCGACGGTCAGGCTGTCGAGCTTGTTGGCGACGATGCTGGTTGTGCCGTCTGCCTTTTCGAGGATCTTGCGCGCGCGCGTGCCCGGCCTTCCGCCATTGACGCCCCACGGATAGGTGAACCACCGATCGTCGTGGATGCTGACAGTACCGCCGGCGAGAAAACGATAGCTCATCAAAATGCCGTTACCGCCGCGAAAACGTCCTGCGCCGCCGGAATCGGCAAGCGCCTCGTACCGTTCGATCCGCAGTGGGAAATAACGTTCGAGGAACTCGTTCGGCACGTTGGTAAAGCCCGGCCACAGGCTATGGCCATCGGGCCCGTCGCCGAACGGCTTGCCCGGAATACCGCCGAAGCCGATCTGGAACAGCTGGAACCACTCGCCCTGCTTATCGCGCCCCGAATACATCAGGTGCGGCGACGAACTGAACCCCGCTGCACACAGGAACTCGGGTGTGCGCTGGCCGAGTAGTCCGCCGAGGATGTCGAAAATGCGCCCGAGCGCATGCGTACGTCCCGATAGCGCAGCCGGGAATTTGGGCTTGAGCAGCGAGCCTTCGGGGATGCGCACGTCGATCAGGTCGTAAAAGCCGTCGTTGAACATGATCTGGGGATCGAAGACCATGATCATGTAGATGCCGAAAAACATCTTGAACATATTCTCGTTCAGGTAGAAATTAATCGAGGCATCCGACTGCGGGTCCGTACCTTCGAAATCCAGGATCACACGGTCGCCATCGCGTCGCATGGTGCATTTGATCTTGTAAGGACCGTAGCCGACGCCGTCATCGCAGACATAGTCTTCGAAACTTACAGGCTTCTCGCCAACCGACTGGGCGATCAGCGCCTTCATCGCACGGTGGTTGCGCGCGAGCAGCGCTTGGGTTGCCGCGACATAAGCGTCTTCCCCGAAACGTCCGCACATCTCATCGACCCGGCGCGCAGCAACACGGCAGGCGGCGATGAGCGCGTTCAGATCCGCTGCGCACCAGTCGGGCTTGCGCGTCTGGTGCATGACGAGCTTGATCAGGTCTTCGTTGTAGACGCCGCGGGCATAAATCTTCACCGGAGGAATGCGCACGCCTTCCTCGAAGATTGCGCTTGCATCGATCGGCATCGAACCCGCCACTTTGCCGCCGATGTCCGACTGGTGCCCGAACATCGCCGTCCAGGCAACGAGGCGACCGGATCGGAATACGGGCAGCAGCACCAGCCAGTCGTTCGAATGACTGACCGCGCCTTCACAGCTGTAGGGGTCGGACAACAGGATCATGTCGCCTTCCTCGATGGTTCCATCGAAGCCGCGGAGAAACCCGTCGATAAAGCTGCCGAACTGCCCGACGATCATCTTGCCTGCCGGATCCGCAATCAGCGGAAAGGCGTCCCCCTGTTCACGGATGCCCGGCGACATCGCGGTGCGCACCAGCGTGGCGTCCATCTCGACCCGCGAATTGCGCAGCGCATTCTCGATGATGTCGAGGGTGACCGGGTCGATCGCGAGCTTCTCGAACGGCGTCGCGTTGGTCTCGATGATCTGTGCGGGCATCGGTCTTCCCTCAAGCCTGGTTGATCAGGATGTTGCCGACATGGTCGACAGTGGCAACGCAGCCACTCTCGATCAGCGTCGTCGAATCCATCTCGATAACGATTG
>JBDUBD010000079.1:0-12726 GCA_040004295.1 Sphingomonadales bacterium
GGACGAGCGCCAGCCCGACCAATGCCGCACCGACGACGTCGAGGGTGCCAAGCGTTTCGTTGAACGCGACCCAGCCCGCAATCGAGGCAACGATCGGCTGCGTCAGCAATGTCAGTCCGATGATCAGCGGGCTCATCCGCCCCAGCGCATAGGTCATCAAACCCTGGCCGATGACCTGGCTGCCCAATGCCAGCAGAACAAGCGGCGTCCAGGCGCCCGGAATGATCCGCTCGCCCATCACCCATGCCAAGGCCAGCAACGGTACTGCACTTGCGAGCGTGGATGCGGCGAGCAGCGGCAGGGGCGCCATCGTTTCGCGGGCGCGGGCAATGGCAATGAAATAGGCCGCGTAGAACACGCCCGCGAGCAGGCTGAGCAGATCGCCGACAAGATGTTCCGGCGATAGTTCGGCGCTGCGCCCCATCAACAGCATCGTACCCGCTGCCGCCATCGCGAGCGCGATTGCCTGACGCCGCGACGGCCACATGCGTACGATGATGAAGCCGTAGATCGGAAATATCAGGCTCGCCGAATTGCCGAACAGCGTTGCGTTCGCGGCCTTGGTTCGAACGATGCCCAGGTGCCAGCTTGCAAGATCGGCAGCGAACAGCACACCGGACACCGCAATGACCGCGATTAAACCGGGAGAAATACGTCGCGTACCCCGCGCCGTCACCTTTGCCAGTAGGGCGATGACAGGCAATGCAAGCGCCATGCGCCAGAACGCAGACGCGATCGGCCCCGTATCGGAAAAGCGGACAAGGACAGGGCCGAACGCCAACAGAGCATTGGCAACGATCAGCGCGACAAGCCCGTATCGGGGCGGACGCAGACTTTCTTCACTGGCAGCCGGGCTCATCACTTCCCATAAACACGGAGGAAACCAGTTTCAAAGAGGAACGCAAGCGTGCCGACCCTGTTCGACCCTATCAAGCTTGGCGCCATCGACGCACCAAACCGCATTTTCCTGGCGCCGCTGACGCGTGGACGCAGTAGCGAAGGGCATGTGCCTGTCACTGCGCTGAAGGCCGAATACTACAGCCAGCGCGCCGCCGCAGGTCTGCTCATTTCGGAAGCGACGGGCATCACGCAGGAAGGGATGGGTTGGCCCTATGCTCCGGGCATCTGGTCCGACGAGCAGGTGGCGGCGTGGCAGCCGGTGACGCAGGCTGTGCACGAGGCGGGCGGGCGGATCGTGCTGCAGCTGTGGCACATGGGCCGCATCGTCCATCCGGACTTTCTGGGTGGCGAGGCACCGGTCTCGGCGTCTGCGACAACCGCGCCTGGTACAGCGCATACCTATGTGGGCAAACAGCCCTATGCGGAGGCGCGGGCGCTCCGTCTCGACGAAATTCCGCGCGTGATCGCAGACTATGTTCATGCTGCGAAGAACGCGATCCGCGCCGGTTTCGACGGTGTGCAGATCCACGGCGCGAACGGCTATCTTATCGACCAGTTCTTGCGCGATAATTCGAATTTCCGGACCGACGCCTATGGCGGCAGCATCGAAAACCGCGTCCGCCTGCTCCGTGAAGTGACGCAGGCTGTGGCAGATGCCATCGGCGCCGACCGCACCAGTGTTCGCTTGTCACCGAATGGCGAAACGCAGGGCGCGAACGATTCCCACCCGGTCGCACTGTTCACGGCGGCGGCGGCGGCGCTGAACGAGATCGGGATCGCGTTCCTCGAACTCCGCGAGATAAAGAATTTCGGCGATTTCGGCAGGACCGACGTGCCGAGGGTGTCTCCCGAAATCCGCAAGGTCTTTACCGGCCCCCTGATTCTCAATCAGGAATATACGCTCGAAAGTGCCGAGGCCGACCTCGCCAGCGGCCTGGCCGACGGCATCAGCTTTGGTCGCCCGTTCATCGCGAACCCTGATCTAGTCGAGCGCCTGGCCAACGGTGCGCCGCTTGCACTGGATAATTTCCAGACCTGGTATTCGGCCGGGCCAGAGGGCTATACCGATTATCCTGTGCTGGAGACAGCGTCTGCCTGATCAGCGCGCGGTCGCGTCCTGAAATTCGATCACGCGCAGGTAGTTGGCTAGGCGGTTGGCTTCGAGCTTTTGCAGAAGGGCATTGCCGTGGAAGGGTGCGAGGAGTTCCGCCAGCGGCGCGCTCCATTCGGCGTCGAGACCGAAGATGACGCCGAGCCCGAACACGCCGGGAATTTCGGCAAAGCCCAATTCGGTGCCGGCGGTCAGTTGTTCTTCAAGAAAATCCTCGATCGCGGTCAAAACGCCGTTGCGCGGGCCGCCTTCGAGGCATGCGGGCGCGAATTCGCCCATTCCGCGAAAGCCGCCGCGAGGGACAAGCGCCGGATACCCCGGGACCACGCCGCCATCGAAGTCATGCGCGTGACGATAGGTTTCGGGAATTTGCTCGGGGGCGTAATAAAGGTCGCGACGCGCCCAGGGCCAACCCACGTCATGCAGGAAAACAAGCAAGGGCCGACCATCGCGACGACACGCGGCGTCGATTGCGACGAGCTCGTGATAGACCGTGAACCAGTTGTGGTCGCCATCGACGACCCAGGCATCGACATTCGCCAGCGTGTCGAAAGCGCTCAGGCTGGGCAGGGCAACGTGGCGGACCTTATCCTTTTCCTTCAGCCAGTCGGTAAAGCTCGCGCGGGGTAAAGGATCGACACACGTCAGGGTGCCGTTGCTGTGTGCGGCATAGTCGGCGAGAATTTGCGACATGCCGCCCGTTTCAGTGCCGATCTCGACGATATCGCGCGCGTCGGCGATGTGCAGAGCATCGACGATGATGTCGGAAAATGCCGACATCGAATGAATGAGCAACTCGGTCACGGTGCCTCCCACGCAAATGCGTCAGGAAGCCGAATTAGGCGAAGATGGTTAACGAGATGTCACCGCACTGCGGAGAGGTGACGAAGCGCCACGTAGCGCGTATCGGGCGGCGATGACCGACCGCTACGATCAGATTGTCCAGCGCCGCGCTATCGTCGACCGACGGATATTGGCGGAGGCACTGGACGGACTGGAAGGCGAAAGCAGCAGCCTGCGCGGCCGTGCGGTCGAAATTCTTCGCCCAGCGCTTGCTACCGGTCGTTCCGAAATTGCGCGACGGCTGTCCGAGACGCCTTCGGCTGGAAATGCGGCGGCGGCGGGGCAGGCATTCCTGACCGACCAGATCCTGCGCGTAGCCTATGACTTCACCGTCCAGCGGCTGCACCGGACGAACAATCCAACGACATCCGAACACCTCGCGCTGGCGGCGGTCGGCGGCTATGGGCGCGGCGAGATGGCACCGTCGTCCGACGTTGATATCGCATTCCTCACCCCCTGGAAACCAACCGGGTGGAGCGAAACGGTCATCGAATCAATGCTTTATACCCTGTGGGATCTGGGGTTGAAGGTGGGCCATTCGTCGCGCTCGATCGACGAGATGGTACGTATGGCAAAGAGTGACCTCACCATCCGGACCGCATTACTGGAGGCACGCTATGTGTGGGGCGACCAGGCGCTTTATGATGAGGCGTCAGCCCGGTTCGACAGCGAAGTGCTTGCCGGGACGGCCCGCGTCTTCGTCGCCGAAAAGCTCGCCGAGCGTGATGCGCGTCACAAGCGCATGGGTGACAGCCGCTACGTGGTCGAACCCAATCTGAAAGAAGGCAAGGGCGGTCTGCGCGACCTGCACACGCTGTTCTGGATCGGCAAATATTTCTATCGTGTGCGCAGCGTCGGCGAACTGGTTCATAAAGGGCTGTTGACCGCGACCGAGCTGCGCCAGTTCCAGAAGGCGGAAAACTTTCTCTGGGCTGTGCGCTGCCACCTGCACCTCGTCACGGGCCGCGCGGAGGAGCGCCTGACCTTCGACGTCCAGCCCGAAATCGCGCGGCGGATGCGCTATGCCGACCGGCCGGGACGCTCTGCCGTCGAACGCTTTATGCAGCATTATTTCCTGACCGCGAAAACGGTGGGGGATCTGACTGGCGTATTTCTCGCGCATCTCGATGAAAGCCTTGCGCCAAAGGGGCGGCGCTTCGGACTGGCGGGCTTCATGCGCGCACCGCGCAAGCTGTCGGGCTTCGTTCTCGATCGTGGTCGCCTGTCGATTCCCGACGAAAAGTGGTTCCAGCAAGACCCCATTCGCCTCATCGAACTGTTTGCCGTTGCCGATGTGCACAGCCTCGAAATCCACCCCACTGCAATGCGGGCGGCGGCACGCGACGCAAAGCTGATCGATGCCAAGGTCCGCAACGATCCGCGTGCGAATGCGTTATTCCTCGACGTCCTGACGTCACCGCGCGATCCCGAAACGGTCCTGCGCTGGATGAACGAGGCCACTGTTTTCGGTCGGTTCGTGCCCGACTTTGGTCGCGTTGTCGCCCGTATGCAGTTCGACATGTATCATCACTATACCGTTGACGAACATTCGATCCGCGCCATCGGGCTGTTATCGCAAATCGAGCGTGGCGACCTGCGCGACGATCACCCACTAGCGAGCGTAATCCTGCGCCAGACGCCGATGCGGCGCGTGCTTTATACGGCCGTGCTGTTGCACGACATCGCCAAGGGGCGGGGTGGCGACCACAGCATTCTGGGTGCCGAAGTTGCGATGAAACTGTGTCCGCGTTTCGGATTGTCCGCCGCTGAAACCGAAACGGTTGCGTGGCTCGTGCGCCACCATCTTTTGATGTCGGCAACCGCGTTCAAGCGCGATCTTTCCGACTTCAAGACAATTCTCGACTTTACGCAGGTTGTGCAGTCGCCCGAGCGATTGCGCCTGCTGCTTGCGTTGACCGTGGTCGATATCCGCGCCGTGGGGCCAGGTGTATGGAACGGCTGGAAACGCCAGTTGCTCGGCGATCTCTATAGCGCTGCGGAAGAAGTACTGCGCCTTGGTCACAAGCAAACCGGCCGTGCGGAAAAGATCGATGTGAAACAGGTCGATCTTGCAAAGGCGCTCGACTGGGCGACTGACGAGTTTGCAGCCTATGCGAAGCGCATGCAGGACAGCTACTGGATTGCCGAGCCCGATGACGTGTTGCTGGCGAACGCGCGCATGGTTGTCGCGGCGGGTAAAGCGCCGCTGACGATTTCGGCACAGGTCTATCCGGCCCGCGGCGCCACCCTTGTCACTGTTTATACTGGCGACCATCCCGGCCTGTTCTACCGACTGGCAGGTGCCATCCACCTTTCGGGCGCGAGCATCATCGATTCGCGCGTTCACACGACCCGCGACGGTATGGCGCTCGACAATTTCCTCGTCCAGGATCCATTCGGGCGCATGTTCGACGATACCGACCGGCTGGTGCGGTTGGAACGCGCGATCCGCGAGGCGCTTGAAAGCCGTGTGCGGCTTGCTGAGCGCCTCGCCGAACGCCCGCTACCGCGTACGCGCGCGACCGCCTTTGCCGTCGCACCCAACGTGGTCATCGATAACAAGGCATCGAACCGCCACACGGTGATCGAGGTCAACGCGCGCGACCGTCCCGGCCTGCTGCACGCCCTTGCCTATGCGCTGTATGAATCGAAGGTCACTATCCGGTCCGCGCACATCGCGACCTACGGCGAGCGGGCTGTCGATACATTCTATGTAACCGACCTGATGGGCGACAAGGTCGAGGCGCTGTTGCGCCTGAAATCGATTGAGCGCCGGTTGCTCGATGCGACCGAGGGTCAGGGCACGGCAGTAGCCGCCTGACGCATAAAAAGGGGCGGCGCGCCAACCGGCGCGCCGCCCCGAATTTATCCCGCGATCAGAATTTGAAGCGCGCGGTAACACCGTAGGTGCGCGGTTCGGCCAGGAACTGCGAGAAGATCTGGCGACCGCCCGGATACTGCGGATCCTGGAAAGCGGCTGTGGCTGCGCCTTCCTGGAACGGCGAGTTGAACGCGACCTGGGCATATTGCTGGTCGAAGATGTTCTGGCCCCAGAACTCGAGCGCCCAGGTTTCGTTCGCACCGCGGATGCCGACACGGGCATTGACCGTTACGAAGCCATCCTGTGCCTTTTGCGGGAACAGGTCCGACCCGGTGTTATAGTCGCTGGTCATGCGCCCATCGACATAGAACAGTCCCGACAATCCACTGTTGCCGAGGTCCGGCGTCCATGCCGCCGAGCCCGTCACTACGACCTCGGGAGCGTTCGACAGGTTTTTGCCGGGCAGTACACGCAGCGCCGGATTGAGCGGTGCGCCCGAACTGTTGCCGACCACGTCGTTGCGATATTTAGTCTCGGCATAGGTCAGACCTGTCGAAACACGGAAATTGCGTGCCGGCACCAGCGACGCTTCCAGCTCGATACCCTGCGACACCACGCCGTAGCCGATGTTGCCCGCCGCGCAGGCTCCGGACGTTGCAGCTGCGGCATTGTAGTTCGGTGCTGCCGTAAACTTGCTCTGGTCGCGATCCGCGCCGCCAAGGCTGGTGTCGCAACCGTTTACGTTCTGAACGATGAACACCGTGCCGTCGAACGTGTTGAGCTGGAAGTTCTTGAACTCCTGCCGGAAGCCCGCGACCGACAGGCTGAACGGACCGGTCGAGTATTTCGCGCCGATTTCGAACGCGTTTACCTTTTCCGGTTCGAACTGCAGATTGCCGACCAGTGCCTGCGCACCGCCGACGGCGGCGAACGTCGTGGTGGGGACGCCGCCGCTCACCAGGATCGGCGTCTTCAGGGCCGAGCGATCGAAGTTGAACCCGCCTGCCTTATAACCGCGCGAGAAGCTGGCGTAGAGCAACAGATCGTCGGTGGGCTTCCATGACAGGATCGCCGTTCCGGTGAATTCGCCTTCGCTCCGCTGGTCGGCGATGCTCACGCCATTGAGTTCGGCGGTCGAGTTGCCCTGACAGCCAAGGCCGATCAGTGCGCCCGCCAATGCGCGCGTCGTCGCGTTGGCGCTCGTCAGGTCGTCGGTCAGCGTGGATTGTAACGTCGTGCAGCCGGTGTTGTCGTTGCCGAAGGTGGCGCTGAATTTCTTGCGCTCATCGGTGTACCGCAGGCCCAACGTCAGATCGACCGTCTTTGTAATATGCACGATGTTGTGCGTGAACACGGCGAAGCTGCGGCTGCTCTGGTTGTAGCGGTCGATCGTCGATCCACGATCGTTGATCCCGTCCAGCGTTACGAAACCTGCTGCGACATCGGCACCGAAGGACGCCAGAGTCGCGGGGCCGACACCGGGTGCGACGCAACCGGGGCTAGTCGGCGAATACAGACCGGCCAGGCCGCCGCCCGAAATGATGCGGCACGTTGCAAAGCGACCGTACTGGCTGCCGAAACGCAGATTGTTCCGGCCCTGGTACTGCTCGTCGGCGTAGAATCCGCCAACCAGCCAGTCGAGTCTGTCGTCGAACAGGCTGCCTTGAAGGCGCAGCTCCTGCGTAAAGGTACGGAACTGGCGGCTGTTGTTGCCGTCGGCCCGCGTATAGAGAATATCGACCGAGCTGTAGTCAGTGTCGGAGCCCTGATCGCTGTAATAGTCGCGATAGGCGGTGATCGAGGTGAGCTTCACGTCGCCGAAGTTCCAGTCGAGCTGCCCCGACAGGCCCCAATCCCGTGTCTTGCCGCCGAAACCGCGACCGGCGGAGACGGAGATGTTGCGCGAATAGCCCTGGTCGAATGCGGCGACATTTTGCCCCAGATCGCGCAAGACGTTGATGATGTTGTTGCCGTTGGGAAGGCCGGTGGTCAGCGGCGCCGCAGGGGTGTTGAGATTGCCGATGTACTGATTGACGCTCGGCCCGACATAGGTGGCCGCGCAACAGGCTTCGGTGCGGTTGCTATAGTCACCGATCAGGCGGATGCTGATGTCCGACGTGGGCTCAAGCAACACCTGGCCGCGCACAAAATAGCGGTCGCGATTGTTGACCTGCGTGTTGTTCGTAACGTCGTTGTAAAAACCGTCACGCTTGACATAGACGCCGTCGATGCGCGCCGCGACCTTGTCCGAAATCGGACCTGTCACGCCGCCCGACAAACGCAGGAAATTGTAGTTTCCGTAGGTCGCTTCGCCGGTGGCGCCGAAGGTGAATGACGGCTTCTTGCTGATGATGCTGATCAGCCCGGCCGAGGAATTGCGGCCGCCAAGTGTACCCTGTGGCCCGCGCAGCACTTCGATGCGGTCGATCTCGCCAAGCTCATTCAGGCCGATGCCCGAACGCGAGCGGTAGACGCCGTCGATGAACACGACGACCGAACTTTCGAGGCCCGGATTGTCCCCGACCGTACCGATGCCACGAATACGGGGCGAACCATTGGCTTCCGATCCCGTGGAAGAGACCAGCAGCGACGGCGCAAGCTGGTTCAACTGGCGAATGTCGTTGGCGCCCGAATTCTGAAGCGATTCGGATGTGACGGCAGAAATGGCGACCGGCACGTCGGCCAGCGCCTGGGAACGGCCCTGGGCTGTCACTATGATATCGGCAGTCTCATCGGCCGAAGCTTCGGCAGCTTGCGGTGTAACTGCGGTTTGTGCGTAGCCGGGGGTGGCGAACAGCGCGGCGGCCAGCACGGGGGCAGCCGAAAGCATCAAGCGAAATTTTGGCATAGCTCTCTCTCCTCGGTCCGGGCTTTTTTAACCCGTTGAGGGAGAAGCTATGCCGCAATCACGATATTCGCCAGTTTTCTGAACGAAAACCTTACGTTAGCGTCAGCAATGATGCATTTTTGCAACAGGGGCTGCAGATTGACGCTACGGAAAATGCGAAGACGACTTACGTCTTGGGCGCGAGTACCATCAGCATCTGACGCGCTTCCATGCGTGGATGCTGCTCTACCTTGGCAACTTCGATCGTATCGGCCTGCACGCGTTGCAAAACGGCAACACCCAATTGGGCATGGCTCATCTCGCGACCACGGAAACGCAGCGTGACCTTTACCTTGTCACCTTCCTCGATGAATTCGTGGATCTTCTTCATCTTGGTCTGGTAATCATGGTCGTCGATGTTCGGACGCATCTTGATCTCTTTGATCTCCTGCGTCTTCTGCGACTTGCGGGCGATATTCGCCTTTTTCTGTGCCTCGTACTTGAACTTGCCGACGTCCAGGTACTTCGCGACCGGTGGATCGGCATTCGGGGAGACTTCGACCAGGTCCAGCCCGATTTCGCGTGCTGCTTCCATCGCCTCGCGCGTGTACATCACGCCCAGATTCTCGCCGTTCTCGTCGATCACGCGAACTTTCGGCGACTGGATAAACTCGTTGAAACGCGGGCCGTTCATGGGAACAGGCGGCGCGCCCAGCGGGCGGCGCATCATTGGCGGTGGGATAACAGGCTCTCCTAAGGGTCCGGATACGGACGGAATGCGCTTATTTAGGCGTTGGCACGGTCTATTGCAAAGGGCAGGGGTCGTTTAACGTGGTTTTAGATCGCCAGCGTTACCGCGGGGCAACAGTCATGACGACGCTTTTCCCCTTACGCGCGGACAGCAAGCGCGCCTTGCCCGACCCGCTTCTGGTCGCGGCCGCACTGTTGCTCGTCCTCGTTATGCCCAATCCGGCGGGCTATGTCGGCGGCGGCGGCGACGACTTCTACTATGTGCAGGCGGCGCGCTGTGTCGCGTTGCATGGATGGTGTGTGCCCGAGACCCATTGGGCTGCCCGCTGGCCGCTGGTCGCGCCGATGGGCGCGGCTTTTGCGATATTCGGCGATGGGCGGTGGCAAGGCGCTCTTGTACCATTCGGCTACAGCCTGATGGCCCTTCTGTTCTTCGTGCGCATTGTTGAAGACGTCTGGGGACGCGCCACCGCGCTGGTCGGCGGAATCGCGTTCGTCGCAACAGCGTCCTTCGCAAAGGGGTTGTTGCAGCCGAATGTGGAAACCATCGAACTTGCCTGGATAATGGCTGCTGCGTGGGCGGGACGTCGTGCCATGGTTGCCACTGCCCGCCCGGTTCTTTGGGCAGCGGTGGCCGGCATCTGTCTCGGCCTCGCTATCCAGACACGGATGACCAGCCTCGCGTGGTTGCCGATTCTCGGGATCGGCGTGTTCCTTTTTCCGGGCCGCCATCGTCACCTTGCATTGCCAGCGCTGCTGGGCACCGCGATTCCCATCGGCGCCGACATGCTGATCAACTGGCACATCGCCGGAGACGCGCTGCTCAGCCAGCACCTGTCGATCGCGCACACGCGGATCGCGTCGAGCGAACTTCCCGCCTGGGTCGATCGCTCACGCTCGCCCCTGTTCAATCCGCAATTCATCGCCGGTTGGGCGCCGGCAGTGTGCATCCATACGCACTGGACCATCCAGGGTGTGGTCAATCTGCTACTCAACCCGCAGATGGGGCCGGTACTGCTGGCGGCATCGTTGCTGCTCTTTCTCGCGCGCAAGACTCTGACGTGGCGGTCGCCCGAAGCGCTGCTCGCCGGGGCGGCGCTGCTCTATACGGGCGCGCTCATCTATGCGCTGGCGATCGATCCCAAGGCACGCATGTTCCTGCCGACTGCAGCCCTCGCCGCAGCGCTGGTCGGTCGGCTGGGTGTCGTCCTGTGGCATTCGGGCGAACGGGTGTTGGTGGGCATAATGCTGGCTGGCCTCGTCACGGTGGGCACGATCGAAACCGCCAAACGCTTCGACATGGGCAAGGCCGGACCGCTCGCCGCCCGATGGGCGAACGAACACAAGGGTGATGTCGCCGTCGAGGATGCGACGCGTCGTTTCCTGACGTTCGATGCTACAGTGCGCGGCTTGCCGGTCTGGCCCGCAGGAACGTCCCGTGTGCTTGTGCTTATCGCAGGAGAATGCGCGTCCAGCCCGGTCGCAAAAACGTCAGGGCCGCTCGTCCGCAGTGCCTATTTCGGGCGCAAAAACGACCCGCTCAACCTGTGCGAATTCAGACGCGTTGGTCCGGCGGAATTGACGCATCCTTGAGCAGCGCGACCGCTTCGTCGAGCGCCATCACGCGCTGACCCTCTTCGCCCAGCGTGCGGATCGCCACGGTGCGTTCCTCGGCTTCGCGGCGGCCCAGCACCAAAAGATACGGCACCTTGGCGAGCGAGTGTTCGCGCACCTTGTAGTTGATCTTCTCGTTGCGAAGGTCGCTTTCGACGCGGATGCCCGCTGCCGTCAACGCCGCGACCACGTCCGCCGCATAATCGTCGGCATCGGAAACGATCGTCGCGACGACCCCCTGCACGGGCGCAAGCCACACCGGCAGCTTGCCGGCGAAATGTTCGATCAAGATGCCGATGAAGCGTTCGTAGGAACCAAAAATTGCGCGGTGCAGCATGACAGGGCGGTGACGCTCGCCATCCTCTCCAACGTAGCTGGCATCGAGCCGGTCCGGCAGTACGCGGTCAGACTGGATTGTGCCCACCTGCCACGTCCGCCCGATCGCGTCGGTCAGGTGCCATTCGAGCTTTGGTGCATAGAACGCACCTTCGCCCGGTAATTCTTCCCAACCATATTCCGCGGTCGCGAGGCCAGCACGCTGTACCGCGTCGCGCAGCTCAGCCTCTGCCATGTCCCAGACTTCGTCACTGCCGAAACGCTTGTCGGGGCGCAGCGCCAGCTTGATCGAATAGGTAAAGCCGAAGTCGCGGTAGATGCGGTCGGCCAGGCGGCAGAATGCCTGCACCTCGTCGACGATCTGGTCCTCACGGCAAAAGATGTGGGCGTCGTCCTGCGTGAACTGGCGCACGCGCATCAGGCCATGGAGTGCGCCGTGCGGCTCGTTCCGGTGGCAGCAGCCGTTTTCGTACAGTCGCATCGGCAGGTCGCGGTACGACTTTATCCCCTGACGAAAGATAAGGATGTGCGCCGGGCAATTCATCGGCTTCAGCGCCATCCAGTCGGCATCGTCAGAGACGATCGGCCCCTCGTCCTCGGTGTTGGGCACCTCGTCGGGGATGACGAACATGTTTTCGCGGTATTTGCCCCAGTGGCCGGATTGCTCCCACTGGCGTGCGTCCATGACCTGCGGCGTCTTGACCTCGCGATAGCCCGCGTCGTCGATCGCGCGGCGCATATACGCCTCCAGCTGACGCCAGATCATATAGCCTTTAGGGTGCCAGAAAACCGACCCGTGTGCCTCGGCCTGCAGGTGGAACAGGTCCATTTCCTGCCCCAGCTTGCGGTGGTCGCGTTTGGCGGCTTCTTCCAGCCTAGTCAGGTGATCGCCCAGCTGCTTCTTGTTCAGCCAGCCGGTGCCGTAGATGCGGCTGAGCATCGCGTTCTTCTGGTCGCCGCGCCAATAGGCGCCCGAAACCCTCGTAAGTTTGAAGGCGGCGGGGTCGAGTTTGCCTGTCGAGGGCAGATGTGGCCCCCGACACATGTCCATCCATTTGCCCGCGCGATAGACGGTTAGCTCTTCGTTTTCCGGGAGTTCGGACGCCCATTCGGCCTTGAACGTCTCGCCATCGGCCTGCCAGCGCGCGATCAGGTCGGCACGGGACCACACTTCGCGGACCAGCGGTTCGTTGCGCGCGATGATCGCCCGCATCTCGGCCTCGATTCCCGGCAGATCCTCGTCGGTGAACGGACGATCCTTGGGTGCGAAGTCGTAATAGAACCCGTCATCGGTCGATGGACCGAAGGTGATCTGCGTCCCCGGGAACAGGTTCTGCACGGCCTCGGCCAGCACATGTGCATAGTCGTGGCGCGCGAGCTCCAACGCGTCCGCCTCGTCGCGCGCGGTGATCAGCGCCAGCGTCGCATCGGCCTCGATCGGCCGGTTGAGGTCGCGCAACTCGCCATCGACGCGCGCGGCCAGCGCCGCCTTGGCGAGACCCGGCCCGATTGCGACCGCGATGT
>JBDUBD010000145.1:0-3757 GCA_040004295.1 Sphingomonadales bacterium
TGATGCAGATTTACGAAGCGGTGTCGGGCGCCCGGATGCATGCCAATTACTTCCGCGCCGGCGGGGTCCACGGCGACATCCCGCCCAAGGTCTTCGACCAGATCGGCACCTTCCTCGACAAGCGCGGCCAGCTGTTCGAGGACGCGATTAGCCTCGTCGCCGACAACCGCATCTTCAAGCAGCGCAACGTCGACATCGGCGTCGTGACCAAGGAAGATGCGCTGAAATGGGGCTTCTCCGGCCCGATGATCCGTGGTTCCGGCATCGCGTGGGACCTGCGCAAGAGCCAACCATACGACGTGTACGCGAAGATGGACTTCGACGTCCCCGTCGGCACGCGCGGCGATTGCTACGACCGGTTCATGTGCCGGGTCGAGGAAGTCCGCCAGTCGGCGCGCATCATGAAACAATGCCTGCAGGACATGCCCGACGGCCCGATCCTGACCGACGACCGCAAGGTCGCGCCGCCCAAGCGCGCCGAAATGAAGCGGTCGATGGAAGCGATGATCCATCACTTCAAATTGTATACGGAAGGCTTCCACGTCCCCGCCGGCGAAGTCTATGTCGCGACCGAAAGCCCCAAGGGTGAATTCGGTGTCTACCTGGTCAGCGACGGCACCAACAAACCCTATCGCTGCAAGATCCGCCCGACGGCGTTTTCGCACCTGCAGGCGATGGACTTCATGATGAAGGGCCACATGCTCGCCGACACCACCGCCGTCCTCGGCGCGATGGACATCGTGTTCGGGGAGTGTGACCGGTGATCAGGTCGGGTGTAGTTGGTCTCATGCTGGGCATTGCCAGTTCAGTTGGGGCGTCGCCGCCGATGATCGCCCAGGATGTCGTCGACATCGCGAAAACATTGCCCGTTGTTTACAATGGACATCTGCCAAAACTCTACGCTGATCTGATGGACGACGACGTCGAAGTCTACAGAGAAGGGAAGCTGGTTTCTGCGGGCAGGCAGGCTCTGATTCAGATTGCGAAGCAAGAGTTCAAGGACGGACGCAAACTGGAAGTTGTTCAAACGACAGTCGGAAATGGCCGGATCACTCTAACGGCATTACAGTCTGAACGGTGTGTGCAACCTAGCACTTGCGAGGCAATACCGGTTCCGGTCCTGTTTATTTATGACGTGAAAGATAATCGTATCAATAAGATACAGGAATTTTCAGGCGGCTCTTATATTCAAGGGAAAGGGCTCAACTGATGGCTGACGCCCCCCAAATCCCTGACGAAGCCGAAACCCGCGCCCGCTGGGGCGCTTTCGCGTGGACGGCGGAGAACGCCGAACGGGCGAAGATCATCATCGGTCGTTACCCGCCCGGTCGCCAGCAATCGGCGGTGATGCCGTTGCTCGACCTCGCCCAGCGCCAGGTCGGCGCGGAGACGAAGACTCAAGGGTGGCTGCCCGTGCCCGTAATCGAATTCGTCGCTGCCCAGCTCGGCATGCCGTACATGCGCGCGTACGAGGTCGTGACCTTTTACACCATGTACAACATGGCGCCGGTCGGCCGTTTCCACGTGCAGGTCTGCGGCACGACGCCGTGCATGCTGCGCGGGTCCGACGACGTGATGGCCGCGTGCAAGAACAAGGGCCTGTCGAAGGGGCACACGACCCCCGACGGGATGTTCACGCTGACCGAGGTCGAATGCATGGGCAATTGCGCGTCGGCGCCGATGGTGCAGATCAACGACGATAATTTTGAAGACCTCGACTACGACCGCATGACCGCCATCCTCGACGCGCTGGTCGCGGGCGAAACGCCCAAGGCGGGCACACAGGAACCGGGGCGGCACACGGTCGAGCCGGTTGGTGCGCTGAGTACGCTGACGGCGATGGTCGGCGAGAACCACGATTACCGGAAGGAATGGGCATGACGATCGGCGCAATCGTGGTCGCGCTGGCGCTGGCGTTCCTCGCGTTCAAATTCGTGACCGGCGCGATCAAGTTCGTGATCATTCTGGCAGTGCTTGCCGCTGCTGCGTGGTTCGTCATGGGCGGCGTCGTATGAGCCTCGCTGACAAGGACCGCATCTTCACGAACCTCTACGGCTATCAGTCGTGGAAGCTCGACGGCGCGATGGGACGTGGCGACTGGGATGGCACCAAGGCACTGATGGCCACCGGGCAGGACGCGATCATCGATGCTGTGAAGGCATCCGGACTGCGCGGGCGCGGCGGGGCGGGGTTCCCGACCGGCATGAAGTGGAGCTTCATGCCCAAGGAACCGAAGCCGGACCGGCCGAACTTCCTGGTCATCAACGCCGATGAGTCCGAGCCGGGCAGTTGCAAGGACCGTGAGATCATCCGCCACGATCCGCACAAGCTGATCGAGGGCGCGCTGATCGCCGGATATGCGATGCGTGCGCGGGCGGCGTACATCTACATTCGGGGCGAATATATCCGTGAGGCAGAAACGCTGTTTGCCGCCGTGGCCGAAGCCTATGCCAAGGGTTTCCTCGGCAAGAACGCCTGTGGCTCCGGCTATGACTTCGACGTCTTCGTCCACCGTGGCGCGGGCGCATATATCTGCGGTGAAGAGACCGCGATGCTCGAAAGCCTCGAGGGCAAGAAGGGCCAGCCGCGTCTGAAGCCACCGTTCCCGGCAGGTGCGGGGCTTTATGGCTGCCCGACCACGGTCAACAATGTCGAGAGCATTGCCGTCGTCCCGACAATCCTGCGCCGGGGCCCAGCATGGTTCGCTGGCATCGGCACGCCGAAGAACGAGGGCACCAAGCTCTTCCAGATCAGCGGCCATGTCGAAAAGCCCTGCGTGGTCGAGGAAGCGATGAGCATCCCGTTCCGCGAACTGATCGAAAAGCATTGCGGCGGCATTCGTGGCGGCTGGGACAACCTGCTCGCGGTCATCCCCGGCGGATCGTCGGTGCCGCTGGTTCCGGCAGCGCAGATCATGGACGCGCCGATGGACTTCGACGGGCTGAAGGCGGTCGGATCGGGCCTTGGCACCGCCGCGGTCATCGTCATGGACAAATCGACCGATATCGTTCGCGCGATTTCGCGGCTGTCGTACTTCTACAAGCATGAAAGCTGCGGCCAGTGCACTCCGTGCCGCGAAGGCACCGGCTGGATGTGGCGCGTGATGGAACGCCTGCGCACCGGCGACGCGGATATTTCCGAAATCGACCTGTTGCAGGAAGTGACCAAACAGGTCGAAGGCCACACCATCTGTGCTCTCGGCGACGCAGCGGCCTGGCCGATCCAGGGCCTGATCCGCCATTTCCGGCCGGAGATCGAGCGGCGGATCAATGAGCGCGGTGCCCCCCTTCTTGAGGCTGCCGAATAATGCCTAAACTCACCGTAGACGGCGTCGAAATCGAAGTCCCCGCAGGAGCAACCGTGCTTCAGGCGTGCGAGGCCGCGGGCAAGGAAATCCCGCGCTTTTGCTACCACGAGCGGCTGAGCATCGCGGGCAATTGCCGGATGTGCCTGGTCGAGGTCGCGCCGGGTCCGCCGAAGCCGCAGGCGTCGTGCGCGCTGCCTGCTGCGGATGGTCAGGCAATCCGCACCGACAGCCCGATGGTCAAGAAGGCGCGCGAAGGGGTGATGGAGTTCCTGCTCATCAACCACCCGCTCGACTGCCCGATCTGCGACCAGGGCGGGGAATGCGACCTGCAGGACCAGAGCCTCGCCTATGGCAAGGGGCACAGCCGCTACGACGAGAACAAGCGCGCCGTAACCGAGAAATACATGGGGCCGATCGTCAAGACGGCGATGACGCGCTGCATCCAGTGCA
>JBDUBD010000015.1:0-38183 GCA_040004295.1 Sphingomonadales bacterium
TCCTTCGACGGCAGCACCGGGTGCAGCGCGCGCCAGGCGAGCTTGCCGTGGCCGACTTCGCGACGCCCGGGGGCACCGAAGCGGCCGACTTCGCCGACCGAATAGGGCGGGAAGTTATAGTGAAGCATGAAATTCGAGTAGCTCAGGCCGTTCAGGCCGTCGATCATCTGCTCGGCGTCCTTGGTGCCCAGCGTGGTCGTGCAGATCGACTGCGTCTCGCCGCGCGTGAACAGCGCGGAGCCGTGCGTGCGGGGCAGGAAGCCGACCATCGCGTCGATCGGGCGGATCTGCGTGGTGGTGCGGCCGTCGATGCGCGAACCGTCCTTCAGGATGGCGGTGCGGACGATTTCGGCTTCCAGCTTCTTCATCAGCTTGCCGGCGGCCATCTGGTCCTGCGGGGTCGCATCGGCGAACGCTGCCTTGCCCTTGGCGCGGGCTTCGTTGAGCAGGTTCGAACGCTTGGACTTGTCGGTCACCTTGTAGGCGGCGGCAATGTCCTTGCCGATCAGCTTCTTCAGCTTGTCCTTGGCGGCGGACAGGTCGGCCTGCGGCGCCATCGGCCACGGATCCTTGGCAGCCTGTTCGGCGAGCTCGATGATCGCGCCGATGACCTTCTGGATGCCGCGATGCGCAAACATGACCGCGCCCAGCATGACCTCTTCCGACAGCTCCTTGGCTTCGGATTCGACCATCATGACCGCGTCGTGCGTGCCCGCGACCACCAGGTCGAGGTCGCCTGCGGCAACCTGCTCGTCGGTCGGGTTCAGAATGTATTCGCCCTCGACATAACCGACACGTGCAGCCGCGATCGGCCCCATGAACGGCACGCCCGACAACGTCAGCGCAGCGGACGCGGCGACCATCGCCAGAATGTCCGGCTCGTTCTCGCCGTCATACGACATAACCTGACAGATGACGTTGATCTCGTTGTAGAACCCCTCCGGGAACAGCGGACGGATCGGACGATCGATCAGGCGCGAAACCAGTGTTTCCTTTTCGGTCGCACCGCGTTCACGCTTGAAAAAGCCGCCGGGAATGCGACCGGCGGACGAATATTTTTCCTGATAGTGGACGGTCAGCGGGAAAAAGTCCTGCCCTTCCTTGACGCTGCGTGCCGCGGTGACCGCGCACAATACCACTGTTTCGCCGAGTGTCGCCATCACGGCGCCATCGGCCTGACGGGCAACGCGGCCCGTTTCGAGCTTGAGGGTTTGTCCGCCCCACTCGATTTCGACTGTCTTCATATTGAACATGTATTTTCCTTCAGACCCGCGAGCCACATGCTGCGGGGGCCACTGGGGCAGACATCCGGTCTGCGAGCGGTGCGGGCGCTGTATGGCCCAGCGGGTCCGTTAAAGACCCTGCGCCCCGCCGAATTGCGGGACATAAACAAACGGCGCCCTGAAGGCGCCGTCTGAAACTTACTTGCGAAGCCCGAGCTTCGTAATGAGTGCGGTGTAGCGCGCGACGTCGATCTTCTTGAGATAATCGAGCAGCGAGCGACGCTTGTTGACCATCATCAGCAGGCCGCGACGCGAATGGTTGTCTTTCTTGTGCGTCTTGAAATGCTCGGTCAGGTTGACGATGCGCTCGGTCAGGATCGCGACCTGGACTTCCGGCGACCCGGTGTCGCCCTCGGCCTGTGCGTTGTCCTTGATGATTTCGGTCTTGCGTGCAGCAGCTACGGTCAAATTGTCTTCCTTCGCGGCATCGGGTTTACAGGTTGAAACCGCGCTCGACCCGGACAAGTCCGGCGATGATCTCCACTAGCGCGACAGGCGTTGTGCCCAACTTCGCGAAATGAAGGCCGTCGTTTGCGGCAACCCCCGACAGGACGCGGCCCTGTTTGAGCGCAGCAGCCTGATCGGGTGTGAGGGAGAGAGCCGGGATACCGTCCAGCCCTGCCTCGATGGGGCGCAACAGCGCCTCAAGCGCGCCGCCCATAGCGGCCTCGTCCAGAATGTCCAGCGAAATAGCGCTTTCGAGGCCGAATGGCCCGGCACGTGTGCGGCGGAGCATGGTGACATGGCCGACGGTCCCGAGGGTCAGTGCAATGTCGCGGGCGAGGCTGCGGATGTAGGTGCCTTTGGAGACGTGGGCGCTGAGAGTAATGCTGTCTAACGCGTCATCCCGGCCTTCGTCGGGGCGCCGAGTAAGCGAGAACACCCTCACACTCCGCGTCGCCAGTTCGACGACTTCCCCCGCCCGCGCCAGATTATAGGCCCGCTCGCCATCAACCTTGAGGGCTGAATAGGCAGGCGGCACCTGCTCGATCGGTCCGGTGAAGCGGGGTAGGATCGCCTCGATATTGGCAAGTGTTGGCCGCACACCGCTCTCGGCAATCACCTTCCCCTCAAGGTCGAGCGTGTCTGTCTCGACCCCGAACCCGATCGTGAAGTCGTATTCTTTCGACGCATCCAGCATACGCCCCGCCAACTTGGTCGCTTCTCCGATCGCGATGGGCAGTACACCGGTCGCAAGGGGGTCGAGCGTGCCGCCATGGCCGACCTTGGCCTTTCCATAGCTGCCGGTCCGCAGCGCGCGCTTCATCGCGCTCACGCCCTGGGTCGAACCAAGGCCCAGCGGTTTATCGAGAATGATCCAGCCGTGCACAATTCAGGCGTTCAGTCGCGCCATGAAGTGACGGCGGCACAGCGCGACGTAGCGATCGTTGCCGCCGATCTCGGTCTGGTCGCCCGCCTTAACGGCGTTGCCCGCCGCATCGACGCGCAGGTTCATCGTCGCCTTGCGCCCGCATTCGCAGATCGCCTTCAACTCGACGAGGCTGTCGGCCAGCCCCAGGAGTGCCGCTGACCCCGGAAACAGCTCGCCCTGAAAGTCCGTGCGCAGGCCATAGGCGACCACGGGAATATCATCCTCGTCGCAAAGTGCCGCAAGCTGCAGCACTTGTGCGCGCGTCAGGAATTGCGCCTCGTCGATCAATACGCAGGCGATGGGATGCCTGTCTCGCTCGGCCAGAACGCGCTTTCGCAAGTCGGTGTCCGGTGCGAACGGAATAGCCTCGCGATCGAGGCCAATTCGAGACGCGACATGTCCGACACCCGCGCGGTCATCGACGGCGGCGGTAAAGATCATCGTCTCCATACCGCGCTCGGCATAGTTGAACGCAGCCTGCAACAGCGTGGTCGATTTTCCTGCATTCATCGCGGCATAGTAGAAATAGAGTTTGGCCATCAGGCGAGCGTCTGGATTTGGGAGGGTGCTGCAGGGCCTGCTCTTCCGGCCAGCCGCTTTTCGAATGTTGCAAAACGCCCGACGCCGCGCGCGGCAACAATGTGCAGATAATCAGCGAGTTCACCGCCGATCGCAAAGCGGTCGAGCGCCCAATATACACCTTCGTCGTCCTCAAACTTGACATCGACAAGTTCAGGAAGTGCAGTGAGCGCGCCATGAATGCGCTCGCGGTCGTAGCGATAGCGGGACCGCAGAACCCATTCGGTTTCAGTGAGAACGGTCAATGAAACGAAGATGGGTTCTTGCTCGGCAAGCTCGCGCGCTCGTTCTACCTGGGCTGCGTCGTCGCCAACAATCAGTCTGACGAGAATATTGGTATCGACAGCAATCACGAAGGGTCACACTGTCCAGTCACGAAATAGCTCGCCGACCTTTGACTTCATATCTTCGACCGCAACCGGCGGCCCCTCATACTTCGGTACGCGCCTACGAAACTCCTCCCAGGAGATTTTGTCCCGCACCGGCACTGGCGGCTCCAGGATGGCGCGGCCTCCCGATTGCCGGACGACGAGCGGCTGGCCTTCGGGCCAACCGAGCTTTTCGCGCACATCCTTTGGGATGACGACTTGTCCTTTGGACGACAATTTCGTAACCGCATTCATGTTGGTAAGATACGCCTTACCGGCGACGCGTCAATCCTGATCGAGGTCGCGCGCCACCTTTGGTGCGCGCAACAGCGCGTTAATGTGGCTACCCTCGTCGAAGCTTTCGTCGGCGAGAAATTTCAGCTTGGCGGCATATTTTCCGTTCACGCGCCGCGCGACTTCGCTCTGCAGATAGGCGGTGTTGGTACGCAGCGCCTTCAGCACCGCCACTTCGTCGCGGCCCAACAGCGGCTTCACGAACGCAGTTGCATGACGCAGGTCGGGCGACATGCGGACTTCGGTTACCGACACGCTGGTCTTGGCAAGGACGTCGTCGTGAACATCGCCACGCTGGAGGATGTCCGCCAGCGCGTGCCGCACCGCTTCGCCTACGCGAAGGGTGCGGACCGAGCGTTCCTGATCCTTGGCGTCAGCCACATCTCACCTCAAAGCGTGCGGGCACGCTCTTCGACCTCGTACGTCTCGAGGAAGTCGCCAGCCTTGATGTCGTTGGTCGCATCGAAGGTGACACCGCACTCAAGTCCGGCACGAACCTCTGCCACGTCATCCTTGAAGCGGCGCAGCGAATTGACCTTGCCGTTGTAGATGATGACGTCGTCGCGGGTGATGCGCGCCTTGAGATCCTTCTTGATGACGCCTTCGGTGACGAGCAGACCTGCGGCCTTGCCGGTCTTGCCCGCCGGGAAGACCTGGCGGATTTCCGCACGACCTACGACATGCTCGATGCGCTCCGGACCCAGTTGCCCCGCCATCGCGTTGCGGACCATGTCGGTCAGCTGGTAGATCACGTCGAAATACTGGAATTCGACGCGGTCACGTTTGGCGAGTGCCGCAGCCTTGGTGTTCGGACGGACGTTGAAGCCGACGACCGGACATCCGGCAGCAGCGGCGGTCAGCACGTCGCTTTCGGTGATGCCGCCGACGCCCGATGACAGGACACGGACCTTGATGTCGTCGGTCGAGATGCGGTTGACCGCTCCGACGATGGCCTCGACCGACCCTTGCGTGTCGGCCTTGATGACCATCGGATATTCCATCGCCTTCTTGGCGGTGAGCGCCGCGAAGACGTTTTCGATATCCACGGGTGCCGAAACCGTGCGCTTTTCGGTGGCGAGATTGGCGCGGTAAAGCGCGACCTCGCGGGCGCGGGCTTCGTTCTCGACGACCGACATCGGATCGCCTGCCGAAGGAACGCCGGACAGGCCGAGCACTTCGACCGGCATCGAGGGGCCAGCTTCCTTGATCTGGCGACCCTTGTCGTCGATCATCGCGCGGACCTTGCCCGAATGCGGACCGACGACGATGATGTCGCCGACGTGCAGTGTACCGCGACGGACAAGCACGGTGGCAACCGGACCACGACCCTTGTCGAGCTTCGCCTCGATCACCGACCCTTCAGCCAGACGATCGGGATTCGCCGTCAGTTCGAGCAGCTCGGCCTGCAGGTGGAGCTTCTCGGTCAGATCGTCGAGGCCGGTCTTCTTGAGCGCCGATACTTCGACATCAAGTACGTCGCCCGACATCTCTTCGACGATGACTTCGTACTGAAGCAGCGCCTCGCGAACCTTCTGCGCATTGGCTTCGGGCTTGTCGGACTTGGTGATCGCAACGACGATTGGCACGTTTGCGGCCTTGGCGTGGTTGATCGCCTCGATCGTCTGCGGCTTTATGCTGTCGTCTGCGGCGACGACCAGCACGACGATGTCGGTGACGTTCGCACCGCGGCGACGCATCTCGCCGAACGCTTCATGGCCCGGCGTGTCGAGGAAGGTGATCTTCTCGCCCGACTTCAACGTCACCTGATAGGCGCCGATGTGCTGGGTGATGCCACCCGCTTCGCCGCGTACCACGTCGGTCCCGCGCAGGGCGTCGAGTAGCGACGTTTTGCCGTGGTCGACATGGCCCATGATGGTCACGACCGGCGCGCGGGGTTTCAGCGTGTCGGCGGGATCGACGTCCTGCTCGATATCGATTTCGACATCGCTTTCCGAAACGCGCGTCGAGTTGTGGCCGAATTCGGCGACCAGCAATTCGGCGGTGTCCTGATCGATCGTATCGCTGGTTGCGGACGGCATGCCCATCTTGAACAGCGCGCGGACCAGGTCGTTGCCACGCTCGGCCATGCGGTTGGCAAGCTCGGCGACAGTAATCGTTTCAGGAATGACCACGTCGCGGATCTGCTTGGCCTGCGGCTGGCCACTGCCATGCAGGCGGCGTTCCTTTTCGCGCGCGCGCTTGAGTGCGGCGAGCGAGCGGGCGCGGGCACCCTCTTCGTTGCCGTCGAGTGCACGGGTGACGGTCAGCTTGCCCGACTGACGGCGATCATCGACGCGCGGACGCGTTGCGGGACGCGCGGGTTCGGGGCGACGGGGTGCCGTCGTGCCGGCCGGCTTGGGAAGGCGGCGCTCATCCTCGCGCTCCTGCGCAGTGCGCACTTCGGGCTCGGCTTGCGGTTCAGCGATTTCGGGTTCCGGCGGCGCAGCGGCTGCGGCAGCAGCGGCTTCTTCCTCGGCAATCCGCTTTTCTTCGGCGCGACGCTTGTCGTCCTCGCCGGTTTCGATCTTCTCGCGGTCTTCGCGACGACGGGCTTGCTCCAGCGCGGTCATGCGCGCTTCTTCGGCTTCGCGCAGCAGGCGCTCCTGCTGCTCGCGACGCTCGAGCGCGGTCATGGGCCGTGCGGCGGCGGGTGGTGGCGGGGGCGGTGCCTTCGCAACCACGGGTGCGACGGGCGCAGGTGCAACCTCGACCGGCACTTCTGCAACGGGCTCGGCTTCGCCGGGCCTGACGAAGCGGCGCTTCTTGACCTCGACGACCACCGTGTTCGACCGGCCATGGCTGAAGCTCTGCTTCACCTGACCCGTTTCGACCGTGCGCTTCAGGCCCAGCGGCGCGCGCATGCCCAGTTTCGGTTTTTCCGTTTCGCTCATCTAAGAAACCCTAAGCCCTTCAACCATTCGCCGCGCCGCGCGGCCCTGAACCGTGCGAATCACTTTCGCAAGGCCAGCCCGTCGATGCGGTACCCATAAATCCGTGCCACCGGTCGATCGCCGCAGCCACCCGCTCGGCGGCGCGCGCGTCAATCATCCCGACGTGTACAACATTTTCGCGCCCCAGCGCTACCGACAACATAGTGCGATCGGCGGCGAGCACCAAACCCGCCCTGCCAGACCCTTCGTCGTCCATGCCGACGCGCCATGCCTGGTCGAGCTTGCGATTGCCGTCCGTTCCCGCATCGGCCGCATGGTAAAGCGCGTGAAGCGTACCCTTGCGCGCCGCGTCCTCGATCCGTTCGCTGCCGGTCAGAAGCGTCGATGCGCGCGCCTCAAGGCCCAGCCGATCGAGTGCCGCGCGGGCAAGTGCCGCCTCGATCTGTGCGCCAGCGTCGTCGGGAATCGTGATGTCACCGGTCTTGAACGCACGGGACAGCGCACCTTTCAGCTTGCCCTTGGCCTGTGCGGCCTCCAGCTCGGCACGTGTCACGCCGATCCACGCGCCACGACCAGGCGCCTTGGCGCGCACGTCGGGGTGCACCTGCCCATCGGGGGCAAGCGCCAGCCTTACGAGCGCCGCGCGAAGTGCGCGGTCGCCCGACAGGATACAGCGTCTCTCGCTTACCGTGTCATTCTGCGGAGTCCGCAACAGCGTCCTCCCCGGTGTCTTCATCCTCGAACCAGTGGGCGCGGGCGGCCATGATGATCTCGTTGCCCTGTTCTTCGCTCAGATTATACTCGGCAAGGATACCGCCCTTGGGCTCGTTCGACGGAGCAGCCTTGCGACGCGGTTCGACACGACGCTTCTGGATCAGCTCGTCGGTCGCCAGGTCTGCCAGGTCGTCGAGCGTCTTGATGCCCGCCTTGCCCAGTGTGACCAGCATCGCTTCGGTCAGGTGCGGGATTTCGGCAATCGCGTCCTCGACACCCAGCGAGCGGCGCAGTTCGCGGTTGGCTTCCTCGCGACGGTCGAGTGCTTCCTGCGCGCGGTTCTGAAGCTCCGCAGCCAGTTCTTCGTCGAACCCTTCGATCGATGCGATTTCCTGGACCTCGACGTAGGCGACTTCCTCAAGGCTGGTGAACCCTTCGGCGACGAGCAATTGCGATAGCGTTTCGTCGACGTCGAGTTCCTGCTGGAACAGGTCGGTGCGCTCGCTGAATTCGCGCTGGCGCTTTTCGCTGGCGTCGGCCTCGGTCAGGATGTCGATCGCCTTGCCCGTCAGCTGGCTGGCGAGGCGGACGTTCTGGCCGCGGCGCCCGATGGCGAGCGACAGCTGGTCATCGGGAACGACGACCTCGATGCGATCTTCCTCCTCATCAATCACCACGCGGCTGACGTTTGCCGGTTGCAGCGCGTTGACGACGAAGGTCGCGGTGTCCGCCGACCAGGGAATGATGTCGATCTTTTCGCCCTGCATTTCCTGCACGACGGCCTGGACGCGGCTGCCCTTCATGCCGACGCATGCGCCGACGGGATCGATGCTGCCGTCGCGGCTGATGACGCCGATCTTGGCGCGGCTGCCGGGGTCGCGCGCAGCGGCCATGATCGTGATCACGCCGTCATAGATTTCGGGCACCTCCTGCGCGAACAGCTTTTTCATGAAGTCGGGGTGCGCGCGGCTGAGGAAAATCTGCGGGCCGCGCGTTTCGCGCACGACCTTCAGGATCAGGCTGCGGATGCGGTCGCCGACGCGAACGACTTCACGTGGAATCTGCGCATCGCGGCGGATGACGCCTTCGGCACGACCCAGATCGACGACGACATGGCCGAACTCGACGCGCTTGACGACGCCGGTAATGATCTCACCCGCGCGGTCCTTGAATTCCTCGTACTGGCGCTCGCGCTCGGCATCGCGGACCTTCTGGAAGATGATCTGCTTCGAGGCCTGTGCCTGGATGCGCCCGAACTCAATCGGGGGCAGCGGATCGACAATGAAGTCGCCGATGACGGCCCCAGCCTGCAGCTTTTGCGCCTGTTCGACCGTCACCTGCTTGTAGATGTCATCGACCTGCTCGACCACTTCGACGACGCGCCACAGGCGCAGGTCGCCGTTCTGGGGATCCAGCTTTGCGCGGATATCCATTTCGGCACCGTAGCGGGTCTTGGCAGACCGCGCGATCGCGTCTTCCATCGCCTCGATCACGATTTCGCGATCGATCAGCTTTTCCTTCGCGACCGAATCGGCGATCGCGATCAGCTCTGCCTTGTTGGCGGAGATGGGGGCAGTCGTGGCCATCAGTTTACGTCCTCTTCGATAATGCTATCGGCGCCTTCCGCGATCAGCGGTTTGGTCGCCTTGATGAGTTTGTCGGTCAAAACCAGTTTTGCGCTCGCGATTGCCGCGAACGGAATTGTCATTGCGCCGTGTTTCGCGACGACCTTCACGTCATCGCCCTCAATGCCGGCCAGGTCGGCATCGAACATCTTGCGCCCTTCGATCGGTTCAACCAGCTTGATCCGCGCCTCGTGCCCGACCCAGTCGGCATAATCGTTCAGGCGCGTCAGCGGACGGTCGATGCCGGGTGACGATACTTCCAAACGATAGGCTTCCTCGATCGGGTCGTCCGGTGTCCCGTCCAGCGCATCGAGAACTTCCGACAACCGCCGCGACAGTGTCGCACAATCGTCGAGTGTCAGCTGCCGTGTATCGGGCCGTTCGGCCATCACCTGCAAAGTCGGGTCGGACTTGCCACCGAAGAAACCTACGCGCACGAGCGACAGCCCGAGTGCTTTCGCCTCGGGCTCGATCAATGTGGTCAGTGCGGCGATATCCGCCAAGCGTCTCTCCGAACAAAAATGCTGTCTTCCGCGCCCGGACCCTTCGGACCCGAACCCAAACACCCAGCGATGTAAGGAAGACTTGGGAGCGATATAGGCCGATACGCGTTGCGCGGCAAGACGTAAGATCGCCTGACTCTTTTTCGGAGACCGAAATGAAGCTGCTTGCCACCCCGTTTGTCCTTGTCCTGGCTGCGTGCTCGGCAAGCACACCTGCGGTTTCGCAAAACGTGCCATTCACGGTGACGCCCGTCGCCGATTTCGATTCGCCCTGGGCGATGACGTTCCTGCCCGATGGCCGGATGCTGGTGACCGAAAAACGGGGACAGCTGAAACTCGCCAGCGTCGATGCGAAGGCGATGACGGTCGTTAGTGGCACACCGGCGGTCGATTATGCCGGGCAGGGCGCGCTGATGGATGTCGTCCTTCACCCGGATTTCGCGACGAACGGCATCGTCTATCTCAGCTGGTCGGAAGCCGGAGCCGGAGGCAAGGGCGTGGCACTCGGTCGCGGAAAGCTGGTCGAGAAACAGGTGCAATGCATCCGCGCGCCCTGCCCGCCGGTTGTTACGCTGGAAGGGTTCGAAACCATTTTCCGCGCGCGGCCTTTCGTGTCGGGTAACGGCCATTATTCGGGACGAATCGCCTTTTCGCCCGACAAGCAATTCCTGTTCTTCGCCAATGGTGATCGGCAGAAATTCACGCCTGCGCAGGACAAGGCGATGACGCTGGGCAAGGTTCTTCGGCTCATGCCAGACGGCAAGCCCGCGCCGGGTAATCCGCTGGTGGGGCAGGGCTTCCAGCCCGAGGTATGGAGCTATGGCCACCGTAACCTGCTCGGCATCGTTTTCGATGCGGCAGGCAATTTGTGGGAGCAGGAGATGGGTCCGAAGGGCGGCGATGAGGTCAATCTCGTCCTGCCCGGCAAGAACTATGGTTGGCCAAATGCGTCCAACGGATCGCACTATGACGGACGCGACATTCCCGACCATGCGCAGGGCGACGGTTATGAAGCGCCAAAGGTCTCGTGGAACCCGGTAATCTCGCCGGGCGGGCTGATGATCTATTCGGGCAAGATGTTTCCGCAGTGGCGCGGGGACGCGTTCATCGGCGGTCTGTCGAGCGAGGCGCTGGTGCGCGTACATCTCGACGGCACAAATGCCTCCAAGGGCGACCAATGGCCGATGGGCGCTCGCATCCGCGAGGTGGAAGAGGGGCCGGACGGCGCGATCTGGCTGATCGAGGATGGAGGCCAGGGATCGCAGGGCCGGCTGCTTAAACTGACCCCCGCGAAATGACCGTCGCCATCGTAACGGGTGGCGAGTCGGGGATCGGCGCGGCGAGCGCAGTCCGGCTGGCCGAGGCTGGCGCCGATGTCGTCATCACCTATTTCAGGGACGGTGCTGCGGCGGAAAAGACTGTCGATCGGATCGTTGCCGCGGGTCGGCGCGGTCGGGCGGTGCATACCGACGTCGGCAGCGAGGCCGCGGTCGAGGCATTGTTCACCGCGTGCGAGGAAGAATTCGGCCTTGCCACACAGCTCGTGAACTCGGCCGGTCTGAACATGACCGGCGTCCCCTTTGCCGACATGTCGCTCGACCTGTTCGACCGGACGTTGCGAGCCGACCTCTACGGTCCGTTCCTTACCTGCCGTCGGTTCGTGCGCGGACTGGACGGCGGCAAGGGGCGGATCGTCAACATTTCCTCGATCCACGAACGCGCCCCTCGATCCGGCGGTGTCGATTACGATTCGGCCAAGGGCGGCGTCGCCCAATTGACCGCAACACTGGCGCTCGAGCTCGCGCCACAGGGCATCGCCGTCAACGGCATCGCACCTGGCATGATCCTGACTCCGATGAACCAGTCGGCGATGAACGATCCCGAGGAATTGAAGCGCAAGGAGGCGGCCATCCCCTGGGGCCGCGCGGGACGTCCGGAAGAGGTGGCGGACCTTGTCGCGTTCCTCCTGTCACCCGCCGCTGACTATATCACTGGAACGACGGTCACAATCGACGGCGCGCTATCGCTGACCGTCGCGCAAGGAGCCTGAAGATGGTCGCTTATGTCGTCGAGGGTCTTGATCCGGTGGAGCTGATCTGTGCCGAACCGCTCAAGTCGATGGACTGGATGAGCCCGTTCGTCTGGGAGGACAGACACGGACTGCGGATTCTGATGCGTGGCGTTCCCAATCCGCTTGGGCCGACCGATCCCACCGGTATCATCTGGAGTGGAGCGTCGTCCGATGGCCTGTCCTTTGTCATGGACGACGCGCCCGCGATCAGGCCCGGGCAGGGTCCGGCATCATGTGGTGGTGTCGAAGATCCGACTGTCCAGCAAACACACAACGGCCTCATGGTTTATTACACGGGCGTGGACGAGCGGCGCGCGCAGGGCTCCATGCTGGTCGCAACCGGACCTGACCTGAACAAGCTCGAAGAACGTGCCGTTATGTTGAAAGCGCCCGAGGGAGAGGGCAATATCAAGGAAGCAACGCTCGCACAGGCGTCCGATGGAAGCTGGCGACTGTTTTACGAATACGCCCGCGACAATGCTTCACGCATCGGCATGGCGACAGCGCCCGACCTCGGCGGTGAATGGCGCGTCGTCGATGATCCCTTTGGTATCCGCGAGGACGGCTGGGACAATTGGCATTTATCGACCGGGCCGATCGTTACGGTACCCGGCCACGACCCGGTAATGTTCTATAACGGCGCGACAATCGACGCTCGCTGGCGGATCGGCTGGATCAGCTTCGACCCGGCGTTTACCCGTGTGACGGGACGCGGCCTCGAACCGGTGTTGATGCCACCACCCGCTAGGGATCGCTCGGAAACCGACATTGCCTTTGCTGCATCGGCAATCGTCGAGGGCAACCTGATCCGCCTCTATTATTCGCTTGAGGACAGCAAGCTCGCCCGTGCCACTATACGCGTTTACGCTTAGTCCCGCCGCAAATAGCGGAAGTACCAGACTTCGTGTCCCAGCCGGCGCGCCTTGCGCTCGTAGCGGGTCTCGGGCCAGTCGGCCGGGCGGGTGAGGAAATCTTCCGCACGCGTCACTTGCCATGCGAAGTGATGCCGCTGCGTACGCATCACCATCATCGCATGCGCGACATAGACCGGGTGATCGGTGCCGAAGCGGAACTCGCCGCCGGGTTTCAACTTTGCCGCGACCATGTCGATTGGTCCCGTGTTCATGAAGCGCCGTTTGGCGTGCCGCACCTTCGGCCAGGGATCGGGATGCAACAGGTATACGCGATCGAGCGACGCGTCGGGCAGGCGGTTCAACACGTCGAGCGCATCGCCCATGTGCAGTCGTACGTTCGTTAGCCCGCCGTCGCGAATATGCCCAAGCGCGCCGACAACACCGTTCAGGAACGGTTCGCATCCGATAAAGCCATGGTCGGGCCGCATCGTGGCCTGACCGGCCAGATGTTCGCCCGCGCCGAAACCGATTTCGACTTCGAGGGGACGGTCATCGCCGAACAAGCCGCGTGCACCCAGCGGCCCGTCGGACACGGTGAGTCGCGGTAACAAATCCTCGACCAGCTCGGATTGGCCTTGTCGCAATTTGTGGCCGGTACGGCGCCCGTAGAGGCGACCGATCGTTACGGGATCGCTCAGGCTAGCTCTGCCTTGAGTGCGGACACCAGGTCGGTCTTTTCCCAAGGGAAAAAGTCGCCATCGGCCTTGCGCCCGAAATGGCCATAGGCCGCGCTCGGCTGGTAGATCGGCTTGTTGAGGCCAAGATGCGTACGAATGCCGCGCGGGGTCAGATCGACCAGCTTGGGCAATATGGCCTCGATCGCGGACGCTTCGACCGTGCCGGTGCCGTGGGTATCGACATAAAGTGACAGCGGTTTCGACACGCCGATCGCATAGGCCAGCTGGATCGTGCAGCGCCGCGCGAAGCCCGCCGCCACGATATTCTTCGCCAGATAGCGGCTGATGTAAGCCGCCGAGCGATCGACCTTGGTCGGATCCTTGCCGCTGAACGCGCCGCCGCCGTGCGGGGCTGCGCCGCCATAGGTATCGACGATGATCTTGCGACCGGTCACACCCGCGTCGCCATCGGGGCCGCCGATCAGGAAGCAGCCGGTCGGGTTGATGAAATATTCGGTCCAGTCGCCCAGCAGCTCGGCGGGCATGACCTTTTTGATGACGCCGACGACATAGCTCCGCAGCTCTTCATACTTGGCCGGATCGCCCTCGTTGTCGTGCCAGAAATAGTCGGGGCCATGCTGCGTGGAGACGACGATCGCAGTCGCGCGCGCAGGCTTTTCGTCGACATATTCCAGCGTGACCTGGCTCTTGGCGTCCGGTTCGAGGAACGGTGCGACACCCGAATGGCGATCCTTCGTCATCTCTTCGAGGATCTTGTGCGAATAATAGAGCGTCGCCGGCATCAGGCCATCGGTCTCGTCGGTCGCATAACCAAACATGATGCCCTGGTCGCCTGCGCCTTCGTCCTTGTTGCCCGCGGCATCGACGCCCTGCGCGATGTGTGCCGACTGGCCGTGCAGGCGGTTGATGAACTCGAACGATTCCCAGTGGAACCCGTCCTGCTCATAACCGATGCGCTTCACGGTCGCGCGAACGGCAGCCTCGATTTCCGCCTGCGCACCCGGCGCCCATGCCCCGTTTTCGTACACGCCCTTGCAGCGGATTTCACCGGCGAGGACAACGAGGTTGGTCGTGGTCAGCGTTTCGCACGCGATTCGCGCCTCTGGATCCTTCGACAGGAACAGGTCGACGATCGAGTCCGAAATCTGGTCGGCAACCTTGTCGGGGTGGCCTTCGGAAACGCTTTCGGACGTGAACAGGAATTGCGGACGCATCGGGAACCCTTCGGAATCGGATATAAAGATGTCTTTATGTGGCTGCCCCATAGCGCGCGCGCAAACGCGGTGCAACGGCGAGCAGCGCAAGCAAAACTGCGAGCATCAATGGAATTACGTTGCCGAATTGCGCGAACACCGTCGGCGCTTTCGCGGGCGGCAGACGCGTCGTGATGACCCCAGCCTTGTTCAGGGGCAGCGCGGCAAGCAGTCTCCCGTCGGCGTCGATCACCGCTGAAATGCCGGTCGGCGTCGCGCGGATGACGGGCAGCCCCTCCTCGATTGCCCGCATCCGCGCCTGCGCTAGATGCTGCGGCGGCCCCCATGCACCGAACCATGCGTCGGTCGATGGATTGAAGATGAAACCGGGCCGGTGCGCCCGATCGACGACCTGTCCCGAAAAGATGATCTCGTAACAGATCTGCATGGCGATCTTGCCGAAACCCTTGATGTCGATGGTACGCGGCGCCGGACCGGGAATGAAGTCCACGTCGCTCTGCACCAGTTGCGACAGGCCGATCGCCCCCAGAATGGGTCGCATTGGCAGATACTCGCCATAAGGAACGAGGTGCGCCTTGTCGTAGCGCGCGACGAGGTCGGCATTGGCGTCCATCGCGAACACCGAATTGCGCGCGCCGGTCAGGTCGCCGCGCCTGTCATAGATCAATGTCGTCCCGCCAGTCAGCAACATGTCGCGCGGGCCGAGCAGTTTGGCGAGCCGGTAACGCGCCCAGCTCTCCTCTTCGAGGTAATAGGGAACACCGGCTTCAGGCCAGAGGATTAAGCGCGGTTCGGCGCTCGGCGGGCCGGTCAGCCGCTCGAGGATGCGAACACTCTCTTCGTCGAACTCACGGTCGTGGCGCTGCGCCTGGGAGACATTGGGCTGGACGATCCGGATTGCCGGGCCGTTATCGATACCGGGCGTGGTGTATGGCCACATCACCAAAGCTGCCGCGACAGCAGCAACGCCGAATCCGATTGCCAGGTGCCGCCTCCCGGCATCCTGCACGCCCGGCACCAGCAGCGCGATGCCCAGCACCGTCAGACCCGACAGACCGTAAGTGCCGATGACGGTCGTCAACATCGCAATGTGCGTAGTGACCCACATGACCGCGATTGGATTCCAGGCAAATCCCGTGAACAGCGTCGCCCGCAGATATTCCGACGCGATCCACGCGGCGGCAAATGCGAACGCGAACGTCGGCCCCTGCCGGGGCGACGCGATGCGCCTCACAAGCCACGACGCCAGTCCAGGATAAAGCGCGCAATACAGGCTCACCAGCAGGACGGCGACATAACCGCCCTGCGCGGGCATGAAGTCCTGAAAGGTAAAGGCGTGTGCGATCCAGTTCAGCCCGATGGTGAAATGCCCCAGGCCCCACCACCAGCCGCGTGCGAACGCGCTTTTGGCCGACGGCGCCTGCGCCACCAGTGCGATCAGGATCGCGAGACCGCCAAGCGTCAGCGGCCACAGGTTCAGCGGCGCAAACCCGCAGGCTGAAAGCGCCCCTGCCAGCAAGGCGATCGTCTTTGCCCGTTTCACGTGCGACCGTTCTTGCCGAGCAGGCCGACCAGCGTGCTGACCTCCTTGTGCATCTCGTCAATGCGCTTGTGCAGCCGGTGGATTTCCAGCTCGGCGCGCAGATTGACCTCATAGTCGTGGCTGGCCGCCAGCCGGTCCTTCGCGGCACTGCGGTTCTGGCTCATCATGATGACGGGCGCCTGCAGTGCTGCAACCATCGACAGCATCAGGTTGAGGAAGATGTAAGGATAGGGGTCGAATTGCAATTGCCAGCGCGCCAGCACGCCGGTGTTGAGCAGCATCCAACTGACCAGGACAGTCAGGAATATGAAGATGAACGGCCACGATCCGCCGACGGCGGCGACGCGGTCGGCAAGGCGGTCCCAATAGGTCGCCTGCTCATCGGCCAAGTGCATGGCGTCGCGGCTGGTGACCGAATGTCCGGCCAGATCCTTGATGACGTTGCGCTCTTCCCGTTCGAGCGCGGTGATGTCCTTGTCGAGATAATCGAGGACAAGCCTTTGGGCTTCGCTGGCATTGATCATGGCATTGCTTCCGCATCGAAGAACGATTGGCCCCTGTCCCGCGCATCATTCGCATGCAAGACTGGAATCGAAACAGAACAATGAGGGGTGTCGATGCTGCGCAGGTTTGGAGTGGGGGTGATGGCGCTTGTCGCGATCGTCCTGATCGCGGGTCTGGTCTGGGAACCGCTGACCGCGGTCGGCGTCGCACCGCCACCTGCCCGAACCTATGACGCCCGTATTCTCCGCGATGAATGGGGTGTGCCGCATGTCTTTGGCAAGACCGACGCGGATGCGGCCTATGCGCTCGCCTACGCCCATGCTGAGGACGATTTCTCGACGCTTGAAGAGGTCGTGGCGATGACGCGCGGACGTGCCGGGGCGCTGACCGGTGCCGATGGCGCCAAGGTCGATTATGTCCGCGCGCTGCTCGATATTCCGGGCACCGTTGCGCGTCGCTACGCGGCGGTTCCCGCCGATGTCCGCGCGCTGCTCGATGGCTATGCGGCTGGCCTCAACCTCTACGCCGCGCGGCACCCCGAAGAGGTTCGGCTTTCGAAACTGTTCCCCGTCAATGGACAGGATATTGCGGCGGGCTTTGCGCTGCGATCACCGTTCTTCTTCGGTCTCGACGACACCATCGGCGCGCTCACCGATAACAAGGACGCGCCGCGCGGCACCGCGCAATCCATGTCTGCGCAGGACACTGCGCGGGCAATGACGCCGCTTGGAAAAGACCCCGCGATGAACGGGTCGAACGCCTTTGCCGTGTCGCCAAAGCGCATGTCCGACGGGCGGACTTGGCTGATATCCAATTCGCACCAGCCCTATGAGGGCGGTGTCGCCTGGTATGAGGCGAGCATGCACAGCGGGCAGGGGCTCGATATGTCGGGTGCGCTGTTTCCCGGTTCGCCTTTCGTGCTGCTGGGTCATAACCGTAACCTTGGCTGGACCAACACCGTCAACGGACCGGACCTGATCGACGTCTACAAGCTCGTCATGAATGCCGACGGCACACAATATCGCTACGATGGCAAATGGCTGCCGCTCGAACGACATCGTGTGTGGCTGCCGGTCAAGTTCGGGCCGTTCACGCTGCCCGTGCCCAAGATGGTTTACCGTGCGCTGCAGGGGCCGGTGATCGTCAACAAGAATGGCGCGTTCGCAATTCGTTATGCAGCGATCGACAGCCTGACAAATCTCGAACAATATTTCCGCATCCAGAAGGCGCAGAACTGGGACGAATGGACCCGCGCGATGTCGCTGGGCGGCATTCCCGCGACCAACTTCGTCTACGCCGACAAGACCGGGCGGATCGCCTTTCTCTACAACGCGATGTTCCCGCCACGGAAACCGGGGTTCGATTATCGCGGCGTCCTGCCGGGCGATACCTCCGCCGACATGTGGGAAGGGTCGCTGGGGTTTGCCGCCATGCCAAAGGTCGTCGATCCGGCAAGCGGCTGGGTTGTGAATGCCAACAATGCGCCGTTTCAGGCAGCCGGACCGGGATCGGAGCTCGACCCCAAGGCGTTTTCGTCCAGCCTTGGTATCGAACGGCGTACGACCAACCGGATCACGCGCGCCATCGAACTGCTTTCGGCGGAGAAGGGTGCGATCACGCCGGAGCGGCTGCTGCAGATCAAGTTCGATACGACCTACAGCAAGGCAAGCTTTGCCGGGCGATGGATGCAGAAGCTGCTGGCGGTGGACGTGAGCAGGGAGCCTGACCTTGCGGCGGCCCAGTCATTGCTGCGCCAATGGGACTGGAACAGCGACGGCAACGGTCGCGCCGATGCATTGGGTGAGTCCTTGATGCACGTTGCCAACCGTGCCGCCTATCGCGGCGAGGCACTGCCGGACGCGCGCGAAAAATTGCGTGAGGTCGTCGACAAATTGACGAAGGGATTCGGCCGCATCGACCCGCCCCTGGGGGAGGTCCAGCGCCTACGCCGGGGGGGCGTCGATATGCCCGCAAATGGCGGCACCGACACGCTCCGCGCGGCAACAACATGGGATCCGCAACCCGATGGCCGGATGCGCGTGAAACACGGCGACAGCTTCATCATGCTGATGGCGTGGGACAAGGCAGGGCGGGTCGAGGCCCGATCGATCCAGCCCTATGGCGCAGCGACCACGCGACCCCGATCGCCGCATTACACCGACCAGATGGCCTTGTTCGAGGCGCGAAAGTTCAAGCCCGCTTATTTCGACCGTGCGGATATTATTGCGCACACCAAACGGGCGTATCGCCCTTGAACCTTTATTGCGCGCCTGTCCCGCGCTGCTAAGACACTGCCCAGGAATCGAGTTTCATTCGAGGATGCTTTAAATGTCCGTTCGCCGGTCGCTGTTCGTCCTACCGCTTTTGTTTGCCGCGCCGCTGCCGCTTTACGCGCAAGCCGCGCCCGTTGCACAGCCTGCGCCGGTCGCCGAACTGATCAAGAAAGTGGATATTCCGTACCAGGAATTCACGCTGCCGAACGGTCTGCGCGTCATCGTTCATACCGATCGCAAGGCGCCGATCGTTGCGGTGTCCGTCTGGTATCACGTCGGCGGCAAGGATGAGGTCAAGGGCAAGACTGGCTTTGCCCATCTGTTCGAACATCTGATGTTCAATGGCTCGGAAAACTCGCCTAGCGATTTCTTCGGCCCGCTTCAGCAGGTTGGTGCAACCGACTACAACGGAACGACTTGGTACGACCGGACCAACTATTTCGAAAGTGTCCCGACGCCCGCGCTCGAAACCGCGCTTTTTCTGGAGAGTGACCGCATGGGGCATCTGCTCGGCGGGATCGACCAGGCAAAGCTCGATAACCAGATCGGGGTCGTCCAGAACGAAAAGCGCGAGGGCGACAACCAGCCGTTCGGTCTGGTCGATTATTACACGATGAAGGCGATGCTGCCCGAAACGCATCCCTATTATCATGACGTGATCGGTTCGATGGCGGACCTGAGCGCGGCGAGCCTCGAGGATGTGAAGGGCTGGTTCCGCGCGAAATACGGACCTGACAATGCGGTGCTGGTACTCGCAGGCGATATCGATGTCGCGAAGGCCAAGCCGCTGGTCACGAAATGGTTCGGCGACATTCCACGTGGACCGGCCATCACGCGCGTCAAGGCGGATATTCCGACGCTCGCCGCGCCCAAGACGATCGCGCTGAAGGACCGCGTACCGTACACGCGCATCATGCGCTATTGGACGGTCGAGGGCGTCAATGGCAAGGACACTGCCGCGCTCGATGTTGCCGCTTCGGTGCTGGGCGGACTTTCGTCCAGCCGCCTCGACAATGCTTTGGTGCGCAAGGAACAGACCGCGGTCAGTGTGACAGCCGGCCTTCAGGCGCTCGAGCAGATCGGAATTTTCTCGGTCTCTGCTGATGTGAAACCGGGCGGCGATGCGGCAGCTGTCGGCAAGCGGCTCGACGAGATTATTGCCGACCTCATTGCGAAGGGGCCGACCGCGGACGAGGTGCGCCGCGTCGCTACGCGCAGCATATCCGGCACTATAGGCGGTTTCGAATCTGTCGGCGGTTTCGGCGGAAAGGCTGTCGCTTTGGCCGAGGGTGCAGTTTATTCGAACAATCCTGCAAAATATAAGGCAGACCTGACCGAACTCGCGGCGATGACGCCTGCCAAGGTTCAGGCCGCGATGAAGCGCTGGATCACGCGCCCCGTCGTCAACGTGATTGTCGAACCCGGCGACCGTGATCGGTCGCCTGCGGCACTTGCCATGACCGGTGATGTTTCCACGGACGCAGCGCCAGCCGCGAAAACGCCTGCTCCTGTCGTCGAATCAGTGGCTGCCAAGCTAACCCGCGTAGCGCCTCCACTCGGCGCGTTCCCCCCCCTCGACTTCCCGGCGATCGAGCGAACTACGCTGTCGAACGGTATTCCGGTTTATTTCGCGCGCCGTTCCGAAACGCCGGTCGTGCGCGTGCAGGTCAGCTTCGACGCGGGTGCTGCAGCGGATCCCAAGGATGCGTTCGGCCTCCAGGCACTGACCATGAGCCTGCTCGACGAGGGGACGACGACGCGCAACTCGGTCCAGATCGCGGAGGAGCAGGAACGTCTCGGTGCCAATGTCAGTTCGGCGGGGGGCCTCGATCGCTCGGGCGTCGGACTCTATGCATTGACGGCAAACCTCGCGCCATCGCTCGACCTGCTCGCCGATGTCGTGCGTAATCCCGCGTTCGATCCGCAGGAAGTCGAACGGCTCCGTGCACAGCAACTCGCGGGTATCTCTGCCCAGCTCAGCCAGCCGCAGGGGATCGCCAACGCGATCGTCCCGGCAAAACTATATGGCGATGCCTATCCCTATGGCCGCCCGTTCGCCGGGCTTGGAACGCCAGCGAGCGTCAAGGCGATCACGCGGGATGCCGTCGTAAGCTTCCAGCGCAACTGGCTGGTGCCCGACAAGGCGGCGATCTTCGTCGTGGGCGACACAACCATGGCGCAGATCAAGCCTCTGCTTGATGATCGTTTCGGCAAATGGCCTGCCAACCGTATGGCGCGGCCGACCAAAGACTTCACCGCCGCTCCGATCGCGCCATCGGCAATGAAGATCTACCTCGCCGACCGTCCGCAATCGCCGCAATCGGTGATCTCCGGCGGGCAGGTGCTCGCGATTACGGGCACGGATCCATCGCTGCTCGTGCTCAATCAGTCGAATGCGATCCTGGGGGGCAACTTCCTGTCGCGCCTCAACACGGACCTTCGCGAGACCAAGGGATGGTCCTATGGCGTTCGTACGGGGATTCAGACGTTGGAAAATCGCCTTCCCTTCATCATCACTGCGCCCGTGCAGGCCGACCGTACCGGAGATTCGGTGGAGGCGGTGCTCGATAATATAAAGGCATTCATCGGGCCGAAGGGCACAACGGCGGAAGAGCTGGAGCGGGCGACAAACAACAGCGTACGTCAGCTGCCCGGTCAATTCGAAACATCGGACGCGATCATGACCGCGATGCAGCGCATCGTGTACCTGAAGCGCCCGGACAATTATTACGAAACGCTGGCCGACCAGTATCGCAAGATGACCGCGGCCGAACTCGATGCCGCAATGCGCGGCGCGATCGATCCATCGAAATTTGTGATCGTCGTCGTCGGCGATGCCGCTAAAGTGAAGCCACAGCTCGACAAGCTCGGCATTCCTGTCGAGCAGGTGCAACTGCCGGCGTCTAATTAGGCGTCAGGTCAAAAGGAGAGAATTGATGTCGAATGTCGCAGGCCAGTGGAATTGCTTGGTAAAATCGCCGCTGGGCGAGCAGCAGTCGGTTCTGACCGTCAATGACAATGGTGACGGCACCTGGTCGGGCACCAATGCCGGTGCCATGGGCGCGCTCGATTGCAATGACGGCAAGATCGACGGGAACAAGATCACCTGGACGATGGACATGAAGGTGCCGATGCCGATCATGCTCGAATGCGAGGCGATGATCGACGGCGATACGCTTACGGGCGGCGTGAAGGCGGGCATGTTCGGCACGTCGCCGATGTCGGGCACACGCGTCTGATCTAGCCGAGGCGCGTCACATGGCCCATCTTGCGGCCGGGGCGCGCCTCACCCTTATCGTATAGGTGCACGTGCGCGCCGGCTTCGGCCATCAGTGCTTGCCAGTCGTTCGCAGTGGCTCCGATCAGGTTGCGCATCTGTGCACCCGATCCGGTCAGACCGGTGTCGCCAAGCGGCAATCCGCAAATGGCGCGGATATGATTCTCGAACTGCGAGGTGACGGCTCCCTCTATCGTCCAATGCCCGCTGTTGTGGACGCGGGGGGCCATTTCGTTGAATACCGGGCCGTCGGCACCGGCAAAGAATTCCAGCGTCAGGACACCGACATAATCTAGCGCATCGGCAATACGGACCGCGATCGCCTTTGCCTCATCGACTTGCTCCAGAACAGCAGCATGCGGGGGAACGGTCGAGGTATCGAGGATGCCGCCGACATGCGCATTTTCTACAACATCCCAAACGACGCTCGACCCGTCCTGCCCGTGCGCCACAAGCACCGAAAACTCGTGTTCGAACGACACCAGCTCTTCGAGAATGGCGGGTCGCCCGCCGATTGCCGCCCATGCAGAATCGGCATCCGCAGGTGAAGCGATACGTGCTTGTCCCTTGCCATCATATCCGAATCGCACCGTCTTCAGGATTGCGGGCGCTCCGACTGCTGCAATCGCAACATCCAGTTCTTCGCGGGTCGATGCAGCATGCCACCGGGCCGTCCGTGCGCCATGCTGCGCAGCAAAAGTCTTTTCAAAAATTCGATCCTGCGACGTCCGCAGCGCAGCAAGCGGCGGAAAAATTCCTACACACGCCGCAACATCTTCCAGCGGATCGGCGTCGATGTTCTCGAATTCATACGTTGCGACATCGACCGATTTCGCGAAGGCAGCCAATGCCGTGCGATCGTCAAATGCCGCTACTGTAAGATTTGCTGCAACCCGGGCGGCGCAGCAATCGGGATCGGGATCGAAGATGTGGCAGCGATATCCGAGTTGCGCTGCGGCGATCGCCAGCATGCGCCCCAATTGTCCGCCGCCGATGATCCCGATGGTCGCTCCCGGCACGATCGTCTTCATTGCGGCGTGTCGGCGACCCGCGCAGTTTGGTCGGCGCGCCAGGCCTGCAATCGTTCTGACAGTGCCTCGTCGGAAGTTGCGAGAATTGCTGCCGCCAGCAACCCTGCATTGATCGCGCCGGGTCGACCGATCGCGAGCGTACCGACTGGAATACCGCCTGGCATCTGCGCAATCGACAACAGGCTGTCGATTCCATTGAGCGCTTTCGATTCGACCGGCACGCCCAGTACAGGCAAGTGCGTCATCGAGGCCGCCATGCCTGGGAGATGCGCCGCTCCTCCGGCGCCCGCGACAATCACTTTAAGGCCGCGCCCGGCTGCACTCTTGGCATAATCGACCAGGCGGTCCGGTGTGCGATGTGCGGAGACGATCTTTGCTTCACGCGCGATGTCGAGCGCATCGAGAATCTCTGCGCACACGCGCATCGTGTCCCAATCGGATTGGCTGCCCATGATGATTCCGACACGCGGTCCGGATTGCGCCATTGCTCGACTCCCGTTGCGGCGCGCCTAGCCATCCACGCGCTTTGACGCAAATCGGTTGGTTCCAACGCATCCGAAATGGTTGACATCTGGTGCTCACTGGCGCGTTTATCCCCCGCCATGGCCCAGTCCACTCCTTCGATGGCGAAAATCGGCGATACGATCGAGTCGCTTCAAGTGCAAAACGATGCGCTGAAGCGCGAGTTGCGAGCGCTTGAGATCAGACTTGGCGAGCTTGAGCGTCTGGCCGACAGTGATACACTGACCCCCCTGCTCAACCGTCGCGCGTTCCTGCGGGAGATCGAACGTTGCATTGCGCGCGTCGAGCGGCACGGGACACCGGTCGTGGTCATGATTGCGGATCTTGACGGATTGAAGGCGATCAATGACGGCGCCGGACATCAGGCGGGTGACGCGGTGCTGATGCACGTCGGCTACACATTGAAGACCCAGCTTCGCACCATCGATACCGTCGCCCGTATCGGGGGTGACGAATTCGGGATGATCCTCGAAGAACTCGATTCCGATGCGGCCGAGGCCAAGGCGCTGTCGCTGGCGGCGTCCGTGGCCGAAGACACCGTCGATGGCCAAGCAGTCTCGATTTCGATCGGTTATACTCTGGTGACGGCGAGCGACACGATCGACCGGATCATCGCACGTGCGGATGAAGCCATGTACGCCCGCAAACGCGCTCAGCGTTCGCTGAGATAATAACGGTCCCGCGCAGTCAGGTCGTCGGCCAGATCATAAACGATCGGCTGGCCGGTCGGAATTTCCAGATGGGTGATCTCGTCGTCCGAAATGCCCGACAGATGCTTCACAAGTGCGCGCAGCGAATTGCCGTGCGCGGAAATGACGACGTGCTTTCCTGCTTTTAGTTCCGGCGCGATCCGTTCTTCCCAATAGGGCAATACGCGCGCGATCGTGTCTTTCAGGCTCTCGGTGTTGGGAATGGCGATTCCTGCGTAGCGGCGATCCGCCGACAGGTCGAATGCGCCCCCGGCTTCGAGCGGGGGCGGTGGAATGTCGAAGCTGCGGCGCCATATCTTGACCTGATCATCGCCGTGCCTGGCGGCCGTTTCTGCCTTGTCGAGACCGGTCAGCCCGCCATAGTGGCGCTCGTTCAGGCGCCAGTCCTTTTCGACCGGCAGCCACAGTCGTCCCATCGCTTCGAGCGCCAGATTCAGCGTCTTGATCGCGCGCGTCTGTAACGACGTGAAGCACATGTCGAAGTCGATTCCCTTGGCGGCCATCAGCTCGCCTGCCGAACGGGCTTCTTCGATGCCCTTGTCGGTCAGGTTGACGTCCCACCATCCGGTAAAACGGTTTTCGAGGTTCCAGGCCGACTGGCCATGGCGAATGAGGACGAGTGTTGGCATGGGCGTCAAAGCTCCAGATGCAGAAATTGGTTGAAGGCGCTGCGCTCGTAATCGCCGAAAGCGTCGCCGTCTACAAATCCGCGCCGCCTGTACAATGCCAGAGCGGGATCGAACGCAGAGCCCGATCCGGTTTCGAGGCTCAGTCGCCGATAGTCGCGCAAGCGGGCAACGCCGATGATGTGATCGAGCAGCGCTGCCGCGCCGCCCTTGCGGAGATGCCCGGGTGCTGTGCGCATCGATTTGATCTCGCCCCTCTCACCGTCGAGCTGCTTCATCGCTCCGCAGCCCAGCAGGGTGTCTTCATTCCAGACCGTCCAGAATGTCACGTCGGGTGCGCGCAGCCGGTCGATGTCGAACGCGAACACGCTTCCCGGCGGGGAATTGAGGTGCATCTGTTCGAGATGATAGCGCAGTAACGCGCCGACCGCAGGTCCGGTCAGATCGTCCTCGACGATCAGCATCACAGCGTGTCGATGATGTCCGCCAGCGTCGCGAGGCAATCGCGCGCCAGTTGCTTCGACCGCCCGGGTGACCAGCCACGCTCCGCGTCCGGCGCGTCGTCATTGTCCTTGAACGGCATTTCGAGGGTCATCGAGATTGCGCCGAATCGTTCGGCAAGCTGGTTGGTGGACATCGATAGATTGGCCTTGCCCTGCCCCGCGACGGGATAGCCGTGCTTGGTCTGGAAATCGGGTGTGCGCGCCGCCAGGGCCTCGAGGAAGCGGATATAGCCGTCACCCTGACGCTGCGTCCAGGACGGGATGCCGTCAAACCCGGCCATGAAGACATAGGGGATGGCTTCATCGCCGTGGACGTCGATCGCGAAATCGACGCCGGTCGCATCCATCGCGGCGCGGACGTGATAGACTTCCGGGCTCTTTTCGAGGGTTGGTGCATGCCATTCGCGGTTGAGATTCACGCCCGCCGCATTGGTGCGCAGGTTCCCGCGTACGCTGCCATCCGGATTCATGTTCGGCACAACGTGAAGGGTGGCAGCCGCACACAGTTTTGTCGCTACGGGATCGTTCGAGGCGAGGAGGTCGAGGGCACCTTCCATCCACCATTCGGCCATCGATTCGCCGGGATGCTGGCGGGCATAGAGCCAGACCTGCTTTGCACCGTCGCCGATAGACAGGCAGTCGATCGGTTGCCCGTCGAGGGTCAGGCCTAGTTGACGCATGGAAATACCGGGAGCGGCAGAGATTCGTGCAACCAGATCGTTGTGGCGTTCCATCGAATAGGGAGCGTGATAAGCGAACCACACCGCGTCGTGTGCGGGGGTGTGGGTGATGGTGATTATACCATTGGAATAGCTGGTTTTTGTCTGAATCCAGTCCTGCCGGTCATCGCTGAAGCGCGCGCTGTAGCCTGGCCAGCCCAGCGGGTAGGCCGACCCGGCGCCGTTCATGATTTTCAGCGTGACCTCACGCCCCTTCGCGCCCGCGACGCGAAAGTGGAACCATTGATAGAAATCGCTGTCCTTGTCCTTGCGGATCGCAAGTTCGGCGGTGTCGCCGGTGATGGACAGGATTTCGATATTACCGGAATCGAACGCGGAACTGATCTGAAGGGTCATTTGACCGTGATAGTGCGCCCGGACTCACCGGGGAAGTCCCGGAACAGCGCCGTGGCGAGCCGATCGACGACCGCGTTGTCGCTGGGCCGCGATTCACCCTCCGCGCGGCCTTCCCACACCACCTTGCCGCCTTCGCGCTCGCGCAGTTGCACAAAAAGGCGGATCGCGGTGGTCTCGCCCGACCGTTTGCCGCCGATCCCGAAACTTGCGCCAAGGCCGACCCCGCCGCCATAGCCTCCGGTGCCGCCGCCGATGCCGATCGAAAATGGCGAGCGCCGTGCCGGGCGTGCGCGTGTCTCGCGCGTGACTTCGACCGAATAGGTGTAGCGCGGCGCGTCGTCCGGTCCGAACCCCAGTCGTGCAAGTTCGCGGCCCACAGCATCCTCATAGCTGCGCTGTTCGAGCGATGGCGTTGGCGATTCGGGACGCGCCGCTCCGCGTTGAATATCCCCTGCGGTCGAGAATCGTGTTACCTGAACCGGTGGTGCGGCATAGGCGCTCGTGGCGATCGTCGCGGATGCCAGCAATATGGAAACAAGGCGCATTTCAGCTCTCCAGTGTAAGTCGTTCCTGCGTGTTAACGCATTGCGCGGTTTAGCGCTGCATCGACCTTGACTTAAAAAGGCCTCGCGACTAGGCGCGGCGCTTCAAAATTTCAGCCATATTTGAAAAAAGCCGCAACCATGAAGATTCGCAACTCGCTCAAGTCGCTCAAGGATCGTCACCGCGATAACCGCGTGATCCGTCGTCGCGGCCGCACCTACGTCATCAACAAGACGAATCGTCGCTTCAAGGCGCGCCAGGGCTGAGTTCCGACAGATGACCGTTCGCGCGGTTGTCTTCGATGTCGGCAACGTCCTGATCGAATGGGACGTACGGCACCTCTATCGCAATCTGATTCCCGACGGGGCGGAGCGCGAGGCGTTCCTGGCCAATGTTGCGACGCTAGACTGGCATGCACAGCATGATGCCGGGCGCCCGTTTGCCGAAACCAGCGCAGAACTGATTGCCGCACATCCGCAGGAAGCGGCGTGGATCGCGGCATGGGGCAACCGCTGGCTTGAAACCATTCCGGGACCGATTGCGGGAATGCCCGAAATTATCGCGGATCTCGTCGCGCGCGACGTACCGCTCTACGCGATCACCAATTTTTCGGGCGAATTCTGGAAGCCGTTTGTCGCCCGCGAAGCTGCGCTATTCGCGCCGTTCTGCGACATCATTGTGTCGGGGGACGAGAAGTTGGTGAAGCCGGACCCCGCGATCTACCGGCTCGCACTTCGGCGGTTTGGCCTGCAGGATGGCGAAGGTGTTTTCATCGACGATAGCTTGCCGAATGTCGTCGGTGCCGAAGAAAATGGCTTCGTCGGCCATCACTTTGCCGATGCCGCGACATTGCGCGCGGACCTCGAGCAGCACGGCTTCCTTTAAAACTCCGTCATTGCGAGCGAAGCGAAGCAATCCACATTGCCGCGAGAGTGGATGGATTGCTTCGCTTCGCTCGCAATGACGATGGGCGGCTGTCTAACGCCCGTCGATCTTCAACTCGTCACCGGTCAGGCGGACGACGTGAATGACGTTCGTCGATCCCGGGATACCGAACGGTACGCCGGCCATGACGATGATGCGTTCTCCTCCCATCGCGAGCTGATGGCGCAGGGCCATGCGCTTGGCCTTGGCAACCATCTCTTCGAAATTGCCGACATCGCGCGTCTGCACGGCATGGACACCCCATAGCAGACCCGACCGTCGCGCCGTTTCCGGGCTGGGAGTCAGGACGAGCAGGGGCACCGATGGCCGTTCGCGCGAAATGCGTCGTGCGGTCGACCCCGACATGGTGAAGCACACGATTGCCTTGGCACCGACCGTGATCGCGATCTCGCGCGCGGCGCTGGCCAGCGCGTCGGCAGTTGTCGGATCGGACCGGGTTTCGGTGAAGTGGAGCCGCGCGAAATATCCGGGATCGTTTTCGACCGACTGGGCGATGCGGTCCATCATTGCGACCGATTCGGCGGGCCATGCGCCCGCTGCGCTCTCTGCCGACAACATGACTGCATCGGCGCCGTCGTAGATCGCGGTTGCCACGTCGGAGACCTCGGCGCGTGTCGGCGAAGGCGACTGGATCATCGATTCCAGCATCTGAGTTGCGACGACAACCGGCTTGCCCATCCTGCGCGCGGTCTCAACGATGCGCTTCTGCGCGGGGGGTACCGCCTCTGGCGGCAATTCGACGCCCAGATCGCCACGCGCTACCATGACGGCGTCGGCCAGTTCCATGATATCCTCGAGCCGGTCGAGCGCCGCAGGTTTTTCGATCTTGGCGAGCAGGGATGCGCGTCCGCCGACCAGCTTGCGCGCCTCCGCCATATCCTCGGGGCGCTGGACGAATGACAGCGCGATCCAGTCGACGCCCTGTTCGAGCGCGAAGGACAGGTCGTTGCGGTCCTTGGCCGTCAGCGCAGCCATCGGCACGACCACGTCGGGCACGTTCAACCCCTTGCGGTTGCTGAGTACGCCGCCGACCTCGACCCGCGTCACGACATGGTCGTCGGCCATCTGCGTCACGCGCAGTACCAGCTTGCCATCATCGAGCAACAGACGAGCGCCGACCTCAAGCGCCTGGAAAATTTCCTTGTGCGGCAGGTTGACCCGCGTTGCGTCGCCCGGCGTCGTGTCGCGGTCGAGGCGAAAGGTCTGGCCGTGTTCCAGCATAACCTTGCCGTCGGCGAACGTACCGACGCGCAGTTTTGGCCCCTGAAGATCGGCAAGGATCGTCGTCGGACGGATCAGCGACCGTTCGAGACTGCGGATCGCGGCGATTACCGGCGCATGGTCGGCCTGGGTTCCATGGCTCATGTTGATGCGAAACGCGTCCGCGCCCGACCGGATCAGCTTTTCGATCATCTCGGGGCTGCTGCTCGCGGGGCCTAACGTGGCGAGCACGCGAACCTTGCGTGCGCGGGGGGCTAACGTGCGGTGCACCGGTCTCTCCTGTAACGACGTTCGTCCCTTAGCCGCGATTGCGTGCTTGTCGAAAGAGGGCGTTCACCCTAATCGCGCCCGCTCGAATTTAAGTACTTAAAGGGATACCCATGGCTGAGGCCACGACAACTGACGACCAATTGCGCCTGTTCATCGAGCGTATCGAACGCCTTGAAGAAGAGAAGAAGGGCATCGCCGACGACATTCGCGACGTTTATTCGGAAGCGAAGGGCCAAGGCTATGATGCAAAAATCATGCGTCAGATCGTTCGGCTACGCAAAATGTCGCATCAGGACCGGCAGGAGATGGAAACGATCCTCGATCTCTACAAAGCGGCGCTCGGCATAGGCTAATCATAGAGCGGTCTATCGCTCGGTACTCTGACTGGCGTAAGGAGGGGGCCATGGCAGGCCATTCCAAATTCAAGAACATCATGCACCGCAAAGGTGCGCAGGATAAAAAGCGCGCGGCGTCGTTTTCGAAGCTGAGCCGTGAAATCACGGTGGCGGCGAAATCGGGCCTGCCCGATCCCGCGATGAATGCGCGGCTGCGTGCGGCGGTGCTTACGGCGCGGGCGGGCGGCATGCCCAAGGACAATATCGAGCGCGCAATCAACAACGCTTCGAAGGGTGACGGCGCGAATTATGAGGAAATCCGCTACGAGGGCTTTGGCCCCGGCGGCGTGAGTCTCATCATCGAGGCGCTGACCGACAACCGCAACCGTACCGCGACCAATGTAAAGACGGCGGTGTCTAAAAACGGCGGCAACCTCGGTGCGCCCGGGGCCGTCAGCCATGCGTTCGACCGGCTCGGCCTGATCGCCTATCCGGCGAAGGCAGGCGATGCCGATACCGTGTTCGAAGCCGCGCTTGATGCCGGTGCCGAGGACGTCCAGTCGGACGAAGACGGCCACCAGATCTGGACCACCGTCGAATCGCTGCATGAAGTCGTGAAGGCGCTGGAGGCAACGCTCGGCGAAGGCGAGGGTGCAAAGCTTGCCTGGCGCCCGCAGACGATGGTCACGGTCGGCGAGGGCGACGCCGCGCTGCTTATGAAGCTGATCGACACGCTCGACGAGGATGACGACGTCCAGACTGTGTGGGGCAATTACGACGTGCCCGATGAGGTAATGGAGAAGCTGGGTTAAGTGAGCGGGTTCGCGCGGAGACGCGGAGACGCGGAGGGTATTGCACCTGCCCCGTCATTCCCGCGAAGGCGGGAACCCAGCTCCTGCCGCTTGTTCGGGAGTTGGGTTCCCGCTTTCGCGGGAATGACGCCGAAAGAACTCTCCGCGTCTCCGCGTCTCCGCGCGAACCCCATTCCTTCATGATCATCCTCGGCCTCGATCCTGGCCTTGGCACCACCGGCTGGGGCGTCATCGCCGCCGAAGGAAACCGGCTGAGCCACATCGCCAATGGCCATATCAGGACCGATACCAAGGCACCGTTGCCCGAACGCCTCGTGGCGATCGAGTCGGCGCTGGTGGCGCTGCTCGCCCAGCATGCGCCCAGCGGTGCGGCGGTCGAGGAAGTCTTTCTCAACACCAACGCACAATCGACGTTGAAACTGGCACACGCGCGCGGTGTCATCCTGCTCTGCGCGGCCAAGGGTGGCATTGTCGTTGGTGAATATGCCGCGCGGCTGGTGAAAAAGGCCGTGGTCGGCACCGGCGGCGCGGAAAAGGCGCAGGTCCACGCCATGGTCGCGCGGTTGTTGCCCGGCGTGAAGATTGCGGGCGCGGACGCCGCCGATGCCCTGGCGGTTGCGATCACCCATGCACACCATCTGGCCACCGCGCGGTTGCACCGATAGCCGTCGCCCCGGCGGAGGCCGGGGCCGCTAGCGTTGTGAGAGACCCCGGCCTTCGCCGGGGTGACGGCTTGGCTGCGCTTCGCTACCAAGTCCGTCATGATCGCACGCTTGACCGGAATTCTTGCCGAAACCACCGCCGATACGGCGGTCATCGATGTCGGCGGGATCGGTTATCTCGTTCAGGCCTCCGCCCGTACGCTGACCGCCGTTGGTGCGGTCGGCGGGCAGGTCATGGTGTTCACCGAGCTTCAGGTGCGCGAAGACTCGATGACCCTGTTCGCGTTCGGATCTGCATCGGAGCGCGACTGGTTCAAACTGCTGACCGGCGTGCAGGGCGTTGGCGGCAAGGTGGCGCTCGCCATCCTGTCGGTGCTCGACGCGGGTGAGCTTTCGACCGCAATCGGTCGGCAGGACGCGGCGATGGTTGCGCGGGCCAATGGTGTCGGCCCCAAACTCGCCAGCCGGATCGTCAACGAGCTGAAGGACAAGATCGGCGGCGTCGCGGTCGGGCCGGGTATCTCCACGCCCGTCGGCAGCGCCGCCAGCGACGCGGTGTCGGCGCTGACCAATCTGGGCTTCAGGCCCGTTGAGGCGAGCGGGGCGGTTGCCAAGGCCGAGGACGAACTGGGCGCGGGCGCGACGCTCGATGCCCTGGTGCGCGTTGCGCTGAAGAAAGTGTCGCGTTGATGATACGAATGCTGCTGGGCCTGGCTTTGGCTCTCGGTGTCGCGACCGCCGTCCAGGCCGAACCGGCTAGCGTGACCGCTTATCGGGGCGCGACGCTCATCGACGGCAGAGGCGGTGCGCCGGTACCGGGCATGACCGTCATCACGCGTGGCGAGCGGATCGAAGCGGTTCTGCCCGACGCCAATGTCACGCCCGCGATGCTGGCGCAGGCCAAGACGGTCGATCTGCCCGGCAAGTTTCTGCTGCCCGGCCTCATCGATTCGCACCAGCATATCGCGACGCCGCCGAACCGGCGCCGCGCCGAGGCGCTCATGCGTCGCGACCTTTACAGCGGTATCACCGCGACGCGGATCATGGCCGACGATTTGCGTTCTGTGGCAGAGATCGGCCGCGCCGCGCGGGTCGGGGAAATTCCGTCGCCCGATCTTTATTACGCGGCATTGATGGCGGGGCCGAGCTTCTTCGACGATCCGCGTACGCAGGCGGTCAGCGGCGGCATTACGCCGGGCGAAGGCGCGTGGATGCAGGCAGTGATCGACAAGACCGACCTGCCGCTCGCCATCGCCCGCGCCAAGGGGACGGGGGCGACAGCGATCAAGATCTACGCGAACCTGCCCGCCGGTCTCATTCGCCGCATTACGCGGGAGGCGCATCGGCAGGGGATGCAGGTCTGGGCGCATGGCATGGTGTTCCCGACACCGCCCGCCGATGTCGTTGCGGCGGGGCCGGATGTCATCTCGCATACCTGTTACCTTGCCTATCAGGCCGTTTCGCCGCGCCCGGCGCGCTATCAGGACCGGGTGCCGATCGACCCGGCCCAGTTCGCCGATGGCAAGAACCCCGTCATGCAGCGGCTGTTCGACGAGATGCGGCGGCGAAAAATCCTGCTCGACCCGACGTTGCGCGTCTACCGCGAGGGCGAACGCAGCGCACAGCGGACGGGCAAACCGCCCTATTGCACGCTCGATCTCGCTGCCCGCCTCACCGCGCAGGCGCATCGTGCGGGCATCGAACTGTCGACCGGGACCGATGGCGATACCGGCGCGGACGCGGCCTATCCGGGCGTTTTCGACGAATTCGAACTGCTGGTCCGCAATGCCGGCCTCTCGCCTGCACAGGTCATCCGCTCCGCCACGTTCGTGGGTGCGATGACGATGGGGCAGGCGCGCGACATGGGAACCATCGAGCCCGGCAAGCTGGCCAACATGGTCGTCCTGTCGCGCGATCCGACACAGGACATCGCCAACATGCGAAGCGTCACTCTGACCGTGAAACGCGGCCGGGCTTTCGCGCGCGACGACTATCGCCCGATTACACCGGAGGAGATAAAGAACGATGACTGATCGACGCGAATTCCTGACTGCGGGCGCGGCTGCGCTCATGGCCTCGTCGGCGGGCGCCAGGACGCGGGCGCCGGTACGCGGCGCGAAAGACATGCTGATCGTCAACGCGCTTGGTGGGTTCCCCGATCCCAATGCCCGGCGCCAGCCCGGCCCTATCCAGAACGTGCAGAGCCGGACGATCGGCGACCGCCTCATCGCCGATGCCCGGGCATCGGGCATGGACGCCGTGAACGTCACGCTGGGCTACGTCGCGGGCGACATGGAGCCGTTCGAGGCGACCATCCGCGACATCGGCGTCTGGGACGCGCGGCTGCGGTCGCGGCCCGCCGAATTGGTCAAGGTGCTGACCGCCGCCGACATTTTGCGCGCGCATCGTGAACGCAAGATCGGCATCATCTATGGCTTCCAGAACGCGGCGATGGTCGGCACCGACGTCAGCCGCATCGACATTTTTGCCGATCTTGGCGTACGGATAATCCAGCTGACGTATAATCCTGCGAACAGCATCGGCAGCGGATCGATGGCACCGGGGAACGGCGGGATCACCGATTTCGGCCGCAAGGTGATCGATCGGCTCAACCAGAACCGGATTATGGTCGACCTGTCGCACAGCGGCGAGAAGACTTGCCTGGAGGCGGCCCGCATTTCCGCCCAGCCGATCTCGATCAACCACACCGGCTGCCGCGCGCTGACCGACCTGCCACGCAACAAGACCGATGCCGAGCTGCGCCTGGTCGCCGAACGCGGCGGCTTTGTGGGCATCTATTTCATGCCGTTCCTGAATCCGACGAGTGTCGCGACCGCCGCCGATGTCGTCGCGCACATCGAACACGCCATCAAAATATGCGGTGAGGATCATGTCGGCATCGGCACCGACGGCGGCACGACCGGCGTCGATAACATGGCCGAATATCGTGTGGGCGCACGCAAGGAGATCGGCGAGCGCAAGGCCGCCGGAATCGGTGCGCGCGGCGAAAACCCCGAAACGATCCCGTTCGTCGAGGATCTGAGCGGCCCCGGCCAGTTCCGCAAACTGGCCGGATTGCTGAAAGGCCGGGGGCATTCGACCGCGCGGATCGAGAAGATCATGGGCATGAACTTCGTGACTTACGCCCAAAGGATCTGGGGGGCGTGACCCCCGAGAGCATCGCGCTCGTCAACCAGTTCCTCGTGCCCGTTGGCCTGATGCTGATCATGTTCAGCCTGGGGCTTACGCTGACGCTCAGGGACTTCGCCGCAGTGTTTTCCGGCGGCCGCTATGTCGCCACGGGATTCGCAATTCACCTGTTCGTCCTGCCTCTGCTGGGCCTCGCCATCGGCCTGCTGTTCCGGTTGCCGCCCGAACTCGCGCTCGGCCTGTTCATCGTGTCGATCTGTCCGGCTGGCACGACCTCCAACGCGCTGACGTTCGTGGGGCGCGGTAATGTCGCGCTGGCGGTGATCCTGACCGTGCTGACCAGCATAGTCACCGTCTTCAGCATCCCCTTGCTGCTGAGCTGGGCCGTGCCGCATTTCCTCAGCGGTAGCGGCGCAAAAATACCCGAGCTTCGCGTGATCGACACCATGCTCCAGCTTGCCCGGATCACCGTTCTGCCGATCGCTATTGGCATGGTCGTCCGCCATTTTGCGCCCGGCTTTGCGGCCAGGACGGCGCGATTGCTGCGGCCCACATCGTTTGTCGTGCTCGTCGGGGTGATCGCATTTGCGGTTATCGTCAGCTGGCAGATGGTCGTGCAGAACCTGATCGCCGCGACGCCCGCCATTTATGCGCTCAACATTTGTGCCATGGGCATTGGACTCCTCGCCGGTCGCCTGTTGGGCGCCAACAACCGCGATGCGATGACGCTGGCGATCGAAACCGGGGTCCAGAATGCGACGCTCGCCCTGTTCCTGACAATGACGGTGCTGGGCAGCCTGCCGCTCGCGGTGACGCAGAACATCTATGGCGTCATCATGCTGCTGAACGCGACGCTCCTGATCCGCTGGTTTCGGCGGCGTATATTGGCCGAAGAACGCACCGCAGCATGACCGTCCGCATGATCGGTGCGGCCGAAGTCGCGGAGCGTCTGACCTACCCCGTTTGCATAGAGTTGATGCGCAACGCGATGATCGCATTGTCGATGGGGCGCACGAAGCAACTGCTACGCGGGATCATCGACCTCGACGACGGCAACGCTTTCGGCGTCATGCCGGGCGCGCTGGCCGATGGCCCCTTCGGTGCCAAGCTGGTGAGTGTATTTCCCGGCAACGTCGCGCATGGTGGCCTGTCGCATCAGGGACTGGTGATGCTCTTCGACCCGAAAAGCGGTGCCCCGACCGCCGTGATCGATGCAGGAACGCTCACCGGCATCCGGACGGCGGCCGCATCGGCAGCGGCGACCGATGCACTGGCGCGCGCGGATGCAACGCATCTCGCGGTGCTCGGAACCGGCGAACAGGCGCAGCGGCATATCGAGGCTATCCACAGCGTTCGCCCGTTGAACCGTGTCACCATCTGGGGACGCGATGCCAGTCGTGCCAGTGCGCTTGCAAGCGCACTGGGGGCGGATGTCGCCGACACGGTCGATGCAGCGGTTGCCAACGCCGACATCATCTGCACGGTCACCGGCGCGCGCGACCCGATCCTGTCATCGGCACAGGTCCGCGACGGCACGCATATCAACGCCGTGGGGTCGAGCCGGGCCGGTCCTGCTGAAATTGCCAATGACCTCGTCGTCCGTGCCCGCTTTTTCGCCGACCATCGTGAGGGCGTTCTCAGTCAGGGTGCGGAGTTCCTTTCTGCCAAGGCCGCAGGGCTTGTGAACGATGTGCATATCCTTGGAGAGATCGGTCAGGTCTTTGCCGGAACGCTGCCCGGTCGCACGAGCGTTGCGGACATCACGCTTTACAAGTCGCTGGGCAGCATCGTGCAGGATCTCGCTTGCGCTGCATGGCTGTGCGAAACCGCCTAGCAGTCGGGGCTATGAATGCTCGGCATATTTCGACATTTGACCGCGACCTTGCTGCCGTTAGGGTGTCGCGTCTTTGCAAAGGGATTACAGTGACAGGTGCGTAAACCCCTAATTAGCCCTTGGCTTTGGCCCTCGCTTGCCCGGCATTAATGCCAGCCCCGTTTTCGTGGCCATGTCTTTCAGCCATTCGGGCGAACCAACGGGCCGCCCGAGTGTTTCGGCTTTTCGCAAGGCGGCATAGGTAAAAGCCTCATCAAATTCTTCGCCCAGAAACGTCCGGAAATCGCCGGTTCGGTCAAGCGCCGGCGCCACCCGGACGACGTGATCATCCTCGCCGGCAAAGTGCGCCTGGACACTCGACCAGCGCCAGTCCTCCGCCCGTGCCACAAGCTGCGCGCGAACCGGGTTGAGCGCGACATAGCGAAACGCGGCATGCAGATGCGCCTCGTCCATCGCGACCGAACTGAACCGTCCCTGCCACAGATGTCCCGTCACACGTAGCCGCGCGTTGATATAGCCCGTGTAATGCCGGTGAACATGGCGAAAGGCCTGGCCCAGAGCGTCCGCATCGCGCGGCACTGCGATGATGTGAACATGATTGGGCATCAAGCAATAGGACCAGATTTCCACGCCATACCGCATCCCGGCGTCGGCCAGCAGGTCGAGATAGAGCGCATAATCGCCCTCTTCGAAAAATGTCCGCTCGCGCCGGTTGCCCCGCTGCGTCACATGATGCGCAATGCCAGGTAAAACCATGCGGCCAAGCCTTGCCATACAAAGTCCCTATCGCCCGTCCAGTTTGGGGGTTTACGCACCTGTCACCGTAATTGTAATCGTTCACCGTATGCGCGTAGATCCAGTCAGACCCCTGAAGCGTCCGCGTCCATTCGCTGAGCACCTGACCACGCAGGTCCTACAGCAACGCGTAACGCTCGTGCGTCACGCCGCCCTAAAGTTCACACGCAGTTCACACCTGAACAGCTGCGGCAGCGACGGACAGGTAGCAAACGGGTCAAAGAGCGTCGGGACCGAATCGATCCTGCGCAAGCGTGACAGGATTTGCGCCTGTAGGACAGGGACGGTTCTGATTTAGGGGGTATCGCACGTGCCACCGTAATCCGTAATCTTGTTTTTCACTCACTGGAATAAAATTGGTAGATTTCGCTCTTGACTAAGCCGAGCTAGCCCAAGCAGCCGCTTCAACAACGGCTCACCGTCCACATCGAAGAAGCACTCGGCAAGAGTGGTCGGTCTGATACCAAATATATTCGCTACTTCGGACTTCCAACCATCTAGTGGTATAGGCGGAAAACTCGCAAATTTTTGAGCAACGACCTTCAGTTCCCGTTCCAAAATCATAGCCTGCTCCGGCGTCCATTCACCATCGCAGTCTGAATGAAGAATCAGGGTCGGAAAGCGGCTGCCTGCACTAGCTTCTAAATTCGACACAACCGCATCACGGAAGGCAGAGAAGTCCGCATACGCCCCAACTTCGACACCATCCAACTCCTCATCACCATCGAAGATCGTGAGATAGAGGCCCATTAACGCCTCACCACTTCAATGCTCTTCCGATGCTGCTTCACGAGAGCCTTCAAGTCATCGTGGAAGACGCATTCCTTCTTGACATTGAGAACCAACTTTCGTCCCTCCCGCACCGCCCTGAACAATAGAAGCCGTACCTGATACGTTGCACGCAACGCCAGAGCACTCTTCAGGAGGTGTATCTTATCATAGGTTTCCGCATCGGGCCTTGCAGTTCTAACCACCTGATGCTTAGTCATTTGAAATTCCATTGTTATCCCCATACCGTCACTTCGGTAACACTGTTCCCCGTCAGCACCAATGGCACAGATTTGAGGTTGTGATTTAAGGAGGGT
>JBDUBD010000080.1:0-12566 GCA_040004295.1 Sphingomonadales bacterium
TTGCTTCGCTGCGCTCGCAACGACGGTCTAGGTTAGAGTTTCGGCCAAAACCTCGACCAGCCGCGCATAGGCCGCGTCGTCGGCAAAGCTGTGCGAGGCCGTGTCGATCCGCACTATGGGAATTGCCGGATCGTTCCGCCAGACGTCGGCAAAGGCGATTGCGGTCGCATCGCCCGTGGCCAACAGGATCGTCGTGGGTATTGTCGACGCTTCGAGCGCGCGGACAGTCTTGTCCGCGAGGCTGTCGGGCGCGGCAGGCTTGGCTGCGGCGAGGCGGCCCAGTCCCTTGGCAAGCTTGGTCAGGTCGATCTTGCCGCTGATAAGCGCCTTCCACGCCTCCGGATCGCGCAGGCGGCGGACATAACGATCCTTGATCGCAGCGGGCGGCGGCATTTCCCCCGAAGAAGGAATGACCCAGGGGTTGGCGAGAACGAGGGCATCGACCGGTGTCGCATGAAGGACCAAGGCGGTCGCAGCGTCGCAATTCCCGAAGGCTATGACGCGCGTCATCTGCGGTTCGGCGGCGCGGAATGCGGCGAGTGCGGCAACAATATCGGGACCGCTCCCGCGAAATCCGCGATTTTCGCCCTCGCTGTCGCCGATGCCGCGCCGGTCGAAGCGGAAGACGGGGTGGCCGTGCATTGCGACGGTCGCGGCAAGTCCGGCCATGCCCCGGTGCGCGCCGCTGCGGATTTCGTTGCCGCCCGACACGATCAGCAGGCCGGTCGTGCCGCCCGCGCCGTCGAGTGTGCCGACCAACGCGGCGCCTTCGCAATCGAACGTCAGCGTGTGGCGCATGTCGTTACCCAGTGCGCGATGTCATCGACCATTGCCGCGACCAGCGCGGGATCATCCTCGGGTTCGGCGCGGCGCCATGGCGGCGATCCGCCAAAGGTGACGTCCGCCCCATCGGCCGTCTCGCCGATAGCAGCCAGGCGCGCTTCGACAGGTTCAGGGGCAGCGGCGTCGAGGGCTATAAACAGGTCGGGGTGGATCGGATTGCCTGCGAGCCTTTCGGCGTTGGTACGCGCGCGGGCCTCCAGCTCTGCCATTTTCATCGTGCCGGTCAGGGCGGTCGCACGAAGCATGTCGCGCAAAACCCGCTTGCCGCTCTCTGGCGACAACCGCCAACGTGCGTCGGGCCGCGCAAACCCGTCGAGGACGGCGCCGCCACGGATCGCGACGGTCAGGAGGGGGCGGGGCAGCGTCTCCGCGACCGACGCGACGGCTGCGGCCCAATCGTCGAAGCGCGCATTTACGGTCGAGACCGGACTGTCGTTCATACCGGGGAGATCGGGAAAAGCGCTTCCAAGCCCTTGGCCCGCCAGCCCGCGCATCACCTCGATCAGGATGCGCCGCATACGGTTCGCTTCCTCGAAGAGCGGCGGCAGGATCAGGATCGTCGGGCCAGTCGCAGGCCCTATTCGCACCATTGCCTCGCGCCCGCCTGGCCAGTCATACCAACTGTGCTGCACTTACCGTTCGCCCTGAGCTTGTCGAAGGGCTGCCTTGTCTCATGCCCGATGAAAGAAAGACAGGACTTCGACAGGCTCAGTCCGAACGGAGGTTATGAAGCCTTTGCGACTGCGAAATCGACGAGTGCGCCGAAGGTGGCGAGCATTTCGCCATCGACGTCATCGTCGTCGATAATGATGCCGAGCCGATCCTCGATCTCGGTCAGCAGGCCTGCAACCGCCATCGAATCGAGCTCGGGCAGCGCGCCGAACAGCTCTGTGTCGGTATCGAATGCGGCCACCCGTGTCTGTGTAATGCCCAGCACATCGCGCAGGACGCCCCGGATCACGGTTTCGACCCGCCTGCGTGTCATCGAATCCCCCATCGCCGCGAGCCGTTAGCGTTTCGGCGTGCGACCCACAAGCACACGCAAACCGGCCTTTGCCGCACCGAACAGGCCACTGACCTTGCGGGGATTATAAAATTCGACCCGCATCCGCATGACGCGCGTGTCCATCCAGTCGGCCTTGTAGCGATCGTCGCCGGTGCCGAAGTCGATCAGCGACACCCGGTCCTGGTCGATGACATGTTCGAACATCGCCTTCGACAGGATCGTGCCAGGGGACAGTTCGGCGACATCCTCGCGGTGCGCAAGCTTGTGGATGATCGCGATGCCGTGATCGACGGTCCAGAGCTGTGCGGCGATGGCGCGCCCTTCGAATTTGGCGATGCCCATGCGCAGAGCACCCGCCACACCTTCATCCTCGGCCATGGCACGGACGAAGGAGAGCGAGCCTTCGTCGGGCTTCCAGCTGTCGGCGTAGATTTCGGCATAGTCTTCCCATGCCGCCTCGTCGAAGCGGTCGTGGATGGCGATTTCCAGCGGCGCCTTGGCGGCCTTGCGCTTTGTCGTCGATCGAAGCTGGCCCGGGCGTTCGGCCCAGAACTCTGCGAAGGATTTTCCGGTGACGTCGATCGACCAGTTTGCAGTCTGTGGCGTCACCTGACCGATCCATCCCGCGCGCTGGAACCCCTTGCGCAGCAGGTCGGCGTCTGCCTCGGGCACATGGTCGAGCGTGATGGACGAAAGAAGCGGGCGCAGGCGACGCGCCGCAGCGACGAGCAGCGCATTCGACGCCACGTCGGAGGGCGTGCCGGTGATGACCGGACGAAAGGCGAGAGTGTACCAGCTCGCAAGGCCGACGCCCACACCGCCGGTTTCGGCGAGGAACAGCCAGGCATCGCTGCCCTCGGTACGGGCGCGGATGATCAGCGGGCGGTCGGCGGGCTGGCAATGGGTCCAGATGCGCTGGAACCATTCGGCGCGATCGAACAGCGATGACCGGGCGTCACGCGACAGACTTCCCTGCGCGACGGACAGCGCGGTGGGCAGGTCACGAAATATTTCACCCTTTACCCACATGGGGGCATTCTCCACACGGCTGTTACGTAGCCGTCAACACAGGAAGCGTAACGGACGTGGTTCGTCTTGATACAGTTCCCCGCCCGATCGACCATGTCGCGCTCGACGGCGATGCCAATGCGCCTGCGCTGGTTACCAAAGCGGAAACCCTGACATTCAGCGACCTCGAAGCGGCGGTCGGTGCGCTGGCTGCGGCGTTGCAACGCGCAGTGCCCGAAACAGGGGCACGGGTCGCGACGTGGCTGCCCAAGACGGTGGAGGCGTGCCTGATGCCGCTCGCCGCGCCGCGCGCGGGGCTGGTGCATGTGCCGGTCAATCCGGTGCTGAAACGTGCGCAGGTGGCGCATATTCTTCAGGATAGCGGTGCGGCGCTGCTGCTGACGAGTGCGAGCAGGGCGGCGACGTTTGAGGCGGGGGATGTTCCGGCGGGGTGTGTGATTTGGGACGAGGGTGAGGCGAAGGGCATCCGCTTGGCCGAGCGGAGCGAGGTCGTTGTTCGAGCGGAGCGAGAACCCCGCGAAGAGGTCTCGCTATCGCTCGACGGGGCTTCTCGCTTCGCTCGAAGAAGCGATTATCTTCCTCCATCCGATGCCAACCCGAACGATCTCGCAGCCATCCTCTATACTTCCGGTTCGACCGGTCGACCCAAGGGCGTGATGCTGTCCCACACCAACCTATGGCTCGGCGCGGTCAGCGTCGCACATTATCTGAAGATCGAACCCGATGACCGGACGCTCGCAGTGATGCCGCTGGGATTCGATTATGGTCAGAACCAGTTACTCAGTACGTGGAAAGCAGGTGGTGCGGTTTATCCGTTCGACTATCTGCTGGCGAAGGACGTGTGGCGCGCCATCGAAGCGAACGGCATCACGACGCTGGGATGCGTGCCGCCGCTGTGGCTGCAGCTTCTCGAATCCGGTGCGCCACCGGCGACGGGCGTGCGCCGGATCACCAATACGGGCGGGGCGCTGACGCCCGCGATGATCGAACGCTTGCGTCCGCGCTTCCCCAACGCCGATATCTACCCGATGTACGGCCTGACCGAAGCCTTCCGTTCGACCTATCTGCCGCCCGAACTGGTCGCGGCGCATCCGTCGTCGATGGGGCGTGCCATTCCGTTTGCGGAGATCATGGCGGTGGCGAAGGACGGGAGCGAGGCCGTGCCGGGCGCGCCGGGCGAACTGGTTCATGCCGGGCCGCTGGTCGCGAGAGGGTATTGGCAGGATGCCGAGCGTACGGCCGAGCGGTTCAGACCGGCACCGGCATTCTCCGAATACGGCGGCACTGCGGTGTGGTCGGGCGATACGGTGACGCGCGATGCGGACGGGCTGTTCTACTTCGTCGGGCGTGAGGACGAGATGATCAAGTCGAGCGGGCACCGGATCAGCCCGATGGAGATCGAGCAAGCGGCGCTGGGCAGCGGGATCGTTGCCGAAGCGGTCGCGCACGGGATTTTCGATGTGGCTTTGGGGCAGGCCATCCGGCTGGTCGTGCGGGGGACGGGCGATGGAGATGCGCTCGCCACGTATCTGAAGCGCGAACTGCCGTCGCACATGCAGCCGCGGGTGGTCGAATGGCGCGATGAACTGCCGCGCAACGCGAACGGTAAAGTGGATCGGGCCGCGATCTCCGGGGATTACATCGTATGAAACCCTCCGGCGCCATTCCCCTTTGGTGGAACTCCCTCCGCATGGCGCGGGCGCTGGCGGCGAGCGGCGGCATGACGCCATGTTTCATCTATGACCTCGGCATCGTGGCCGAGAAGGTCGCCACCCTGCGCGCGGCGCTGCCCGACGCGGTCGGCATCCATTATGCAGTGAAGGCCAATCCGCACCCGGCGGTGATCGCGCAGGTGGCTGCGATGGTCGACGGGCTCGACATCGCTTCGGGCGGCGAGCTGGCCACGGTTCTGACGGCTGCTCCGGGCAAGCATGTTTCGTTCGCCGGACCCGGCAAACGAAATGCTGAGATCGAGGCGGCGATTTCGGCGGGGGCGACGCTCAATCTCGAATCCGCACGTGAGGCGGAACGGGCGCTGGCGATCGCCGAACGGCTCGGCATCCGTCCGAAGCTGGCAGTGCGGGTGAACCCGGATTTTGCGCTCAAGGGATCGGGCATGAAGATGGGCGGCGGTGCGGCGGCGTTCGGGGTCGATGCCGAGAATGTCGTGCCGCTGGTGCGCCGCCTGATCGACGCAGGCGCCGACTGGCAGGGATTTCATATCTTCGCCGGGTCGCAGGCGCTCGACAGTGACGCCATTGCCGCGACACAGGCGGCCACGGTCGAACTGGCGGGGCGGCTGGCGGACGGAGTGGGGGCAGCGCCACCGCTGGTGAACCTGGGCGGCGGGTTCGGCATTCCGTATTTCGCGGGTGACGCCACCGTGGATGTCGCCAGTGTCGGCGCACGATTGGGCGAAGTGCTTGCAGCGCGCGGGGCTTCGCTTGGTGACACATTTTTCGCGATCGAACTCGGGCGCTGGCTGGTCGGCGAATGCGGCGTCTATCTAACGCGGATCATCGACCGGAAGGAGAGCCGGGGGGAAACTTTCCTCGTCACCGATGGCGGGTTGCATCACCAGCTCGCGGCGAGCGGGAATTTCGGCACCGTCGTCCGCCGGAATTATCCGATTGCGGTGGCGTCATGTTTCGGTGCGGAGGCGACCGAGAGCGTTAACGTCGTCGGCTGCCTGTGTACGCCGCTCGACAAGCTGGGCGACGGGGTGGCGTTGCCGCATGCGGACGTGGATGACGTCATCGCGGTGTTCATGGCCGGAGCCTATGGCGCGTCGGCCAGCCCCGCCGCGTTCCTGGGGCATGGCTCCGCCGCCGAGATCGTCATCGGCGAGACGTAGTTAAGTCGCAACACTAACGTAATTTTCACTCTCACAGGCCTAACGCCTATGAGAACACCGGTCGTGCGCGTGGCGCGGACAAGCAAAGGGACGACGTGATGGGTATCAACCGTTGGGCACATATGCTCGTGGCCGGGATTGCCATCATGGCCGTCTCGGCATGTGCGGGCGGACGCAGCGGCGGACCCGAACTTCCCTCGGCAAGCTTCGTTCAGCAGACCGAGGGGCCGGGCGAGGAATATGTCATCGGCCCGCTCGACCAGCTGACGATCTTCGTCTGGCGCAACCCAGAACTTGGCGCGAAGGTTCAGGTGCGCCCCGACGGTCGCATCACGACACCGCTGATCGCCGACATGCCCGCGGTGGGCAAAAGTGCGGCGCAACTGTCCGAGGACATCAAGGTCCAGCTATCGCAGTACATCAAGGATCCCATCGTCTCGGTGATCGTCGATAATTTTTCGGGGACGTATTCGCAGGCCGTCCGCATCGTCGGCGCGACCGAAAAGCCCGCGTCGATCCCGTTCCGTGCGAACATGACCCTGCTCGACGCCATGATCGCCGTCGGTGGCCTCAGCGAATATGCCACAGGCGACCGGGCGCGGCTCGTGCGATACGACCGGGTCACCCACAAGCAGACCGAATATGCGCTGCGCATCGGCAAGCTGCTGAAGCAGGGCGATTCGCGTGCCAACGTGCGGTTGCAGCCGGGCGACGTCATCATCATCCCGACCAGCGCGTTTTAAGGCTGGCTGCGTGGGCGAACTCTATAACGAGGCACTGGTTGCGATCCACGGCGTGTGGCGTCGGCGCTGGCTGGCGCTGGGCGTTGCCTGGGCGATCGGGCTGCTCGGCTGGCTGGTGATCAGCCTGATCCCGAACACGTACAAGTCGACGGCGACGGTGTTCGTGCAGACGGGATCGCTGCTGTCCGACAAGGTCGGCATCTCGTCCGCCGACCAGCGCCAGGGCATCGACACCGTGCGCCAGAATCTGGTGTCACAGGGCAATCTCGAAGCAATCGTCCGCTCGACCGAACTCGCCAAGCACGTCGCGAGCGACCGTGACGTCGCCGACAAGGCGGCGTCGCTGCAAAAGGCGATCACGATCACCTCGACGCAGGACAATCTCTACCAGATCGCGACCAGCGTGTCCGAAGGGGGCATGTCCGACGCGCAGAATGCCCGGCTGGCGCGGACGATTACGGCCAAGCTGATCGACCTGTTCGTCGCGGGCAGTGCGCAGGGCGGGCGGGTCGAGACCGGCAACAGCCTCCAATTCATCGACGCACAGATCCAGCAGCGCGGAACGCAACTGGCCGAGGTCGAGGCGAAGCGTGCGGCATTCGACGCGAAATATCTCTCGTCGCTGCCGGGAACAGGTTCGGTTTCCGACCGACTGGGGCAGGCGCGGATGGAGCTGGCGCGGGTCGACTCCGATCTTGCCGCCGCCAACAGCGCGCTCGCTGCGGTCAACGGGCAACTCGGGGGGACGCCCGCCACCACATCGACGCCGGGCGTAGCAAGCGATGGCGGGCGCGTGGGCCAGATCCAGGGCCAGATCGCCGACGGGCAGGCGCGCGGCTGGACCGATTCGCATCCCGACATGATCGCTCTGCGGGCACAGCTTGCCCGTGCGCGTGCCATGGGCGGCGGTGGCTATACCGGCGGCAGCTCGTCGCCGAACCCGATGTATATGTCGCTGCGGTCGATGCAGGCGGAGCGTCAGGCGACCGCCTCCGCGCTCGCCGCTCGTCGCGCACAGCTTCAGGGCGAGATCGGTCGCGTACTGGCGCTGCAGAGCTCGAGTCCCGAATTCAGCCGGGCGCAGACCGAGATCGACCGCGATTATCAGGCACTGAAGACCCAGTACGACAAGCTGGTTGCCGACCGCGAAGACCTGAAATTGCGCGGGCAGGTGCAGACACAGACCGATGCGGTCCGCGTCAATGTCATCGACCCGCCGTCGATGTCGGCAGTGCCGTCGGCGCCCAACCGCCCGCTGCTGCTGACCGGCGTGCTGATCGTTGCGATCGGCGCTGGTATCGGCGCGGCGTTCGCCTTCGGGCAACTCCAGACGACCTATCCGACCGCCACCCGGCTGGCGCGCGCGAGCGGCCTGCCGGTGCTGGGGTCGATTTCGGAAGTCGTGCCCGCAGCCGCGCGATCGCTGCGCAGGAAACGCTTCGTACAGTTCGCGGGCGGGGCGGGGGCGCTGGTCGGCGTCTATGCGCTGCTGATGATCGTCGAGTTCGTAAGCCGAGGGTTTGTCGCATGACCGGGGCGCTGATGAGCAACGACAACGCGCGCGGATCGCTGATCGAGCGCGCTGCCGAGGTCTATGATTTCGGGAGCGTGTTTCGCGCGAGTGATAGTTCTTCGGCGCAGGCCGGAGCCGTGGCCGCAAGTGCCGTGCCGGACGACAAGGCGCTGGCTTTCGCCGGAGCACAAGCAGGCACCATCGACCGTGTACGCCTTCGCGAAGAGGGCTTCCTGCTTCCCGACGCGCCCATCGGCACGCTCGCCGAGGAATTCCGGCTGGTGAAACGCCAGTTGCTGATGCGCGCCGTCGGCGATGAATCGCCCCGTGATCGCATGGTCCTGGTCTGCTCGGCACAGCCGAACGAGGGCAAGACATTCTGCTCGGTCAACCTTGCGCTCAGCCTTGCCAGCGAGCTCGATCGTGAAGTGCTACTGGTGGATGCCGATGTCGCCAAGCCCGAGGTCATGTCGACCTTGGGCCTGAGCGGTTCGGCGGGGTTGATCGACGCCATCGCCGACCCGGACGCGAACGTCGAGGATTTCATTATCCAGACCGATATCCCAAAGCTGTCGGTGCTGCCCGCCGGACGCGCGAGCAACGATGACACCGAGTTGCTGTCGTCGGCCCGTGCCGCACAGGTGATAGAGGCGCTAGCCGCCAACAACCCGCGCCGAATCGTCATCCTCGATTCCGCTCCCGCGCTGGCCGCGTCGCCCGCCGCCGTCCTCGCACACCATGTCGGTCGTGTGCTGATGATTGTGCGCGCAGACCGGACAAAGGAAACAGATCTGCGTGAAGCCATCGCGCTGCTCGACGGCTGCGACGACATTGCGCTGCTGCTCAACGGTGCCAGTTTTTTCGGAACCAACCGGACCTACGGATCCTATTACGGAGCGGACGCGTAATGCTTCGTAGCCTACCCATCGCTTTGCTCGCCGGCGCCGTGGTGTTCGCACCACCGGCGCACGCCAAGAAGCGCACCCAGATTCATCCCTATCTGGAAATCGACCAGACCGTCCTGCTGCCGATCGAGCCCGGCGGCCCGGCGCAGACCTACACCACGCTCGCAGCAGGCGTTGACGCATCGACCAGCGGCCCGCGTTCAGAAGCCCAGATCAGCGCGCGCTACGAATATCGTCGCGACTGGAGCTCGAACGGGGCCGACGCGCACGTGATCTCGGGCCTGGCCCGTGCGCGCTATGACGTCGTGCCCAACCTGATCTCGATCGAGGGCGGCGCGCTGGGCACGCGTACCCGCACCGACATCCGCGGCGGCGCACTGCTTCCGGGGCTCGGCAATCCGGTCAATACCAGCCAGCTCTATTCAGCCTATGTCGGGCCGACGCTTGCGACCAATGTCGGCATGTTCGACGTCGGCGCCTTTTATCGCTTCGGCTATACCAAGGTCGAAATCGAGACGGTGAACGTGCTGCCCGTCGGTAGCCGTGCGCTGGGCGGGTTCGATTCATCAACCAGCCATGCGGCGGGGGCGAGCATCGGCATGCGGTCGGGTGTGCTGCCGTTCGGCTGGACGCTGTCGGGCGGCTGGAACCGCGACGACGCCAGCATTCTCGACCAGCGGTACGAGGGCAAGTTCGCCCGCGCCGACGTGGTTGTGCCGCTGACACCGACCGTCGCCGCGATCGGTGGCGTCGGATACGAAGACATCACTGCCAGCCAGCGCGATCCACTGCTCGATGGTGCGGGCAATCCGGTTCTGACGAGCGACGGGCGCTTCATCACCGATCCGGCATCGCCGCGCCGCCTGGCCTATGACGTTTCGGGATTCATCTGGGACGTCGGCGTGTTGTGGAAGCCCAGCCGCCGGACGCAGCTGACCGCGAAGGTCGGGCGACGCTATGGCAGCATGACCTATACCGGCGATTTCAGCTGGCAGATCAACCAGCGTCAGGCGCTGGCAATCGGCGTCTATGACGGCATCACGACCTTCGGACAGCAGATCACGGCCGGACTGCGTGACATCCCGACGCAATTCGCCGTTTCACGCGACCCGTTCAGCAACCAGTTCGGTGGATGCGTGTTCGGCAGCGGCGATGGCGGTGCGGGGGCATGCCTGACCCCGGCGCTCCAGTCGATCGCACAGGGCACGTACCGTAGTCGTGGTGGTGGCGCCGTTTGGCGTTACCAGCGTGCAGGAACCAGCATCGGCATTGCGCTCGGCTATACCCAGCGCCGCTTCTTCGCGCCCCCGGTCGGCGGGTTCAGCATCGACGGCACGACCGACGAAAGCTTCTATGCGCAGGCCAATCTTGCCCGTCGCCTGGACGAGGTCTCGGGGATCGAGGCATCGGCTTACGCGAACTGGTACGACAGCGGCCTGAACGGCGCACCACGCGTGATGGGCGTCGGCGGAACTGCGAGCTATTACCGCAACTTCGGGCCGCGCCTCATCGGCACGGCATCGGTCGGGCTTTACTCCAGCGACGTCGACGGCTTTGGCTCGAACGTGGTTGGTGCGGGCCAGGTCGGCGCACGGTATACCTTTTAGGACAAGCGGCATGAGTTACACCGACCATTTCGGCCTGAGCGAAGCGCCCTTTGCACTGACGCCCGATCCGCGCTTCTGGTTCGAAAGCGCCACGCACAAAAAGGCGATGTCGTACCTGGGCTATGGCCTTGCCCAGGCCGAAGGCTTCATCGTCGTGACCGGCGAGATCGGCGCGGGCAAGACGACGCTGGTCGGCCTGTTGATGGAGCGGATCGACCCCACGCGCGTCGCGACGGTGCGCCTTGCCTCGACGCAGGTCGATGGCGACGACCTGTTGCGCCTGGTCGCACAAGGGTTTGGCCTGCCGGTCGAGGGCGCGGCCAAGGCGCAATTGCTCGACCGCATCGAACGCTATCTGGTCGATCGCGCGCGCGAAGGCCGCAAGACATTGCTGATCGTCGATGAGGCACAGAACCTGCCGCATTCGGCGCTCGAAGAGCTGCGGATGCTGTCGAACTATCAGTCGGCGGGCAAGGCGCTGGTGCAGATTCTGTTGCTCGGCCAGCCCGAGTTCCGCGAGCGGCTCGCTTCGCCTGCACTCGAACAACTGCGCCAGCGCGTGATTGCGACGCACCACCTCGACGGCATGACTGCGAACGAGGTGCGACCATATCTCGAACACCGGCTCGACATCGTCGGCTGGACGGGGACGCCGTGTTTCGACCAGTCGGCATGCGAGGCCCTGTTCGCGGCGTCGGACGGCATTCCGCGCCGGATCAACCAGCTGGCGACGCGGATCCTGTTGCTGGCGGCACTCGACGGGCGTGACGTCATCGACGGGGCGAACGTCGATAGTGTTGTTGCCGATCTGAAGTCCGACGCCGCCCCGGTGGAGGCCGGGGCCGCTGGTGTGCTGGGTGCTCAAACCGATAACGGTCCCGGCCTCCGCCGGGACGACACTCAAGATCGCATCTCGCGCCTCGAACAGCAAATCGAGGCACAGGAAGCGGCGCTCCGCCGGGTGTTGACGCTGATGATCGACTGGGTGGAGCGCGATGCCGCGCAGCCCACGGAATTCGCCCGCGCGCGTCCCGCCTGATCGCGCTAGGGGCATCGCCATGCTCAACGCACTCTCCGTCGATGTAGAGGACTGGTATATGGTCGGCGCGTTCGAGCGCACGATCAACCGTGCCGACTGGCCGACGAAGGAAATCCGCGTCGAGCGCAACACCGATGCGGTGCTGCAATTGTTCGACGACGCAGGCGTCAAGGCGACATTCTTCACGCTCGGTTGCGTGGCAGCCGCGCACCCCGCGCTGATGCGGCGAATTGTCGATGCGGGGCATGAGGTCGCGAGCCATGGCTGGGACCATGTTCGTGTCTTCACCATGTCACCGGGGCAATTCCAGGCTGACATCGCCAAGGCACGCGCCGCAATCGAGGATGCGAGCGGCACGGTCGTGAAGGGTTATCGAGCGCCCAGTTTTTCGATCGACAAGCGCACCCCCTGGGCACACGGCCTGCTCGCGGAGGCGGGCTATGCCTATTCATCGAGCATCGCACCGATCAAGCACGACCATTATGGCTGGCCCGAAGCGCCGCGCTTTGCGTATCATCCACTCGACGATGCCGATCTGATCGAACTGCCGGTATCGACGGTGCAGGTCGCGGGGCGCAATTTCGCGGCGGGCGGCGGCGGGTTTTTCCGGCTGTTGCCTTACGACCTGTCGGCCTGGGCGATCCGGCGGTTGAACGCGCAAGAAAAGCGCCCGGCGATTTTTTACTTCCACCCATGGGACATGGACCCCGGGCAGCCGTTCGTGAAGGACGCGCCGCTGAAGTCGAAGCTGCGCCATTATCCCAATCTGTCGCGGATGGCGCCGAAGCTGCGGCGGCTGGCGCGCGATTTCCAGTGGGGACGCACCGACGCGGTCGTGGAGGGGCAGCGCGCCCTGATCCGATGACGTCGGTCCGGCTTGCCACGCCCGACGATGATGCGCGCATCGCGGCCTATGTCGTTGCGCATCCGGATGCGACGGCGTTTCACCGCATCGAATGGGGGCGGGCGGTCGCGCGCGGGTGCGGGCAGGTCGCGCATGTGCTGGTGGCTGAACCTGCCGTCGCCC
>JBDUBD010000081.1:0-12353 GCA_040004295.1 Sphingomonadales bacterium
CCGCGCCGATGACGATGCCGAGCACCAGGCCAATCATGATGAAAAGTGTCAGGCGCTTGGCCAAATTCGGTCCCCTTTCGGTTCAGCTTAGGCTGAACCGAGGCGTGCCAGCAACCCGGCGGCGAATTCGGACAGGGTATCGTCGCGCGCGCCCATCACCACGATGCGGTCGCCTGGCTTGGCGAGCGCGACCAGCCGGTCGCCACAGGCTTCGCGCATTGCGATATGTTCGGCGCCTTCGCCGATCGCCTCGACCAGCGATTCGCTGCCGACGGTGCGATCGACGGTGCCGCCGAAATAGGCGGGGTCACTGACAATCAGCTTGTCGCCGTCGCGCAGGTTCGCGCGGAACGCATAGGCGAGTTCACGCCCCATCTGCTTCAGCGGGCCATAGCCATGCGGCTGGAAGAATACGAGCAGCCGCCCCTCGAACGCGTGCAGTGCCGACAGTGTTGCGGCGATCTTGTCGGGGTTGTGGCCGAAATCGTCGATCACGGTGATATCGTTTTCGACCCCCACCGTTTCCATGCGCCGCTTGAGGCCCGCAAACGACGCGAGCGCCGCCACGGCATCGCCCATCGGCACACCGACCGCAGATACTGCGGCCAGCGCGGCAAGAGCGTTCGACACGTTGTGGCGACCCGGAACTGCGAGCGTCACGACGGGGCCGATGTCGAGATCTTCACCGACCAGCACGAATTCAATGCCGTCTGCAAATTCGGTGACTCCGGTGGCGCGAAAATCGGCGGCGTTCGCCAGCGCGAAGCTGACTGCACCTTCAGGTGCCAGCGTGAGAGCCTCGGCATTGTCGGCGTTGACCACCGCGCTATCGGCAGCCGCCAGAAAATCGCCGAATAGCACGCGCAATTCCTCCATCGACTTGTGATCGACGGCGACATTGTTGAGCACCGCAACGGTCGGGCGATAGAGCGCGATCGACCCGTCGCTTTCGTCGACTTCACTGACAAAAACGCCACCACCGCCCACACGCGCACCGGTGCCGTAATTCTTCATCACCGCGCCGTTCATGATCGTTGGATCACGGCCCGCCTGATCGAGGATCCAGCCGATCATGCCGGTCACCGTCGACTTGCCGCTGGTACCACCAACCGCAATGCTCGACGGCGCTGCGTTGAACAGTTCGGCAAGCAGTTCGGCGCGGGTCAGGCGTGCACAGCCCAGTTCGGTCGCGCGGACAATGTCCGGCACCGTTGGTTCGATAGCCGCGGAGGCGACGACGATCTGGTCCGGCGACGTCAGTCCACTGCCATCCTGCGGAAACATGGCTATGCCACACATCGCCAGCACGCCGAATTTGGCACCGAGTCGCCCCTGGTCCAGCGACCGGTCGGACCCGGCGACCCTATGCCCCTGAGCCGAAACGATTTCAGCCAACGGCAACATGCCGGAGCCGCCGATGCCCACAAAGAAATAGGATTTGCCCACGCGCGCGCTATCGTGGACGAGACCTCAATGGGCAAGGGCAAGAGGGACAGAATGCGCATTGCCGTCGTTGCACCGTCAAATACGCTGCTGCCCGAAGTTCCCGAGCGCGTGCTGGCGCTGGCGCAAGACCGCTATGGCGATGCCGCACCGGAGATCGTGTTTCATCCGCAATGCTTCGAATCGGCGGGGCACTTCGCCGGCCCCGATGCAATGCGCGAGGATGCACTGGTCGAAGTCGCCAACGACCCCGACGTCGATGCCGTCTGGTTCGGACGCGGCGGATATGGCGCGAACCGGATCGCCGAACGCGCGATCTCGCGCATGGGCGATGCCACGCGGGCCAAGCCGTTTCTGGGCTATAGCGATGGCGGCTTCGTGCTGGCGGGCTTGCTCGCCAAAGGCATCGGCAGGCCGGTTCATGGCCCGATGCCAAGCGACATCATGCGCGCAGGGGGCGATGCCGCGGTGGCGCGGTCGCTCGACTGGCTGATGGCATCGGCCAGCGAGAGCGTGGCCACACCTAAGGCCGTCGCCTTCAACCTGATCGTTTTTTCCGAACTGATCGGCACGCCATTGCAGCCCGACCTGACCGGCCGCATCCTGATGCTCGAGGAGGTCGACGAGCCGATGTACCGCATCGACCGCAGCCTGTTCCATGTCACGACAAACCCCGATGTCCGAAAGTGTGCAGGGCTGATGCTTGGCCGCTGCGCGCCGATCCCGCCCAACACGCCAGACTTCGGCACGGACGAGGTGGCGGTTGCAAAACACTGGTGCGCAGTGTCCGGCATTCCGTGGCTGGGGCGCGCCGGCATCGGCCACGACGCCGACAACACTGTGGTGCCGTTCGGCTGAGCACCCGTTAGCGAAACGCTTACCTCTGACCGCTAACGCATCCGAGACTTCGGCGGAGGGCATCATGCGTCAGACGATTGTGGCAATTTTCAGTGCTCTCGCACTGCTCATGACCGGCGCCTGCGGCGAGAACGAGGGCACGACTTACGAAGCGCCCGTCTCGCAGGTTTACGACAAGCTCGCCAATCTTGACCTGGGGGCCGACATCGGTTCGGCAACCTTCATGTACCACGACAGCTCGATGCCGTCGGCGGTTGAGCAGAACAAGTCTGTCAGCTGGCATATGGGCGGCAAGCGCGGGTCGGATATCATCGCCACGCTGACGCCTGTCAGCGACACCCAGACAAAGGTCGTGATCGACGTGAACATCCCGCAGGAGAACGTCGCGTCGATGCCGTTGCCGCTGCAGAACATGGCCAAGAACATGATCCGCGAACGCATTGCAGCGCACCTCGAGGAACGCCCGTTCAATGACCAGAAGTTCATGGACGCGATGTACGGCGGTGCCGGCAGCCTGGTCCCCCAGAATATCCGCGACGCCGGCATGAACGCACAGCGCCAGCATGCGCAGATGCAGCGTGATATTGCCGAAATGGAAAAGGAAAGCGCCGGCTCTTCAACTTCGACCCAGAGCCAACGTCCGCTCAAATGGGGCGAGCCGGTTACGACTGGTCGCTAAAAAAACTTCCCGCGGGCATACACGCCCGCGGGAAGGGTTAAGCAAAGCAACTACTCGTCCGGGGGGAGGGACGTTGAAGTAACACCACAGCGGGATTGCGGTTCCGTGACGCCACGGAAAATTTCTGCGTACAGGATTTGCCTTCACGCCCCCCGAAAGCGCAGAGCAACACCATGCGCACGGCCCTGCTCCCCCTGATTGCCGCCACATTTGCCGCCAGCCCGGCCTTGGCGCGCACGGCGCTGGGCAGTTTCGAAAGCTGGGCCGCATTTCGTGACGAAGCACCGCTCCGCTGCTTCGCCATTGCCGAGCCCGCCCACCGCGGCGGCGGCGGCAAGTGGCGCCCCTTCGCAACCGTTTCGACATGGCCGCAGAACGGCGTGCGCGGACAGGTGCAGATCCGCCTCGGTCGCGCCCTGCGGGTTGGAGCGCCGGTGACGCTGATCGTCGGTGACAGGAAATTCGTGCTGACGGCGGGCGGAGCCGACGCCTGGGCACCAGACGCGCGCGGCGATGCGGCGATCGTTGCGGCTCTGCGTTCGGCACGGACGATGAGCGTCGCCAGCGTCGCGGCGACCGGCGGCGGGTTCATCGAAACCTATCTGCTAAAGGGCGCGGCGACCGCCATCGATGCGGCGGCACTGGGGTGTGCTCGCCGCTAGTCTGGCAAGAACGCGCATCGTGCACTATGTGGCGGCGATGCCGTCAGCTGCAAACACGCTTATGCCCATCGCGGGGCACATCGACCCCGTGCCCGTCGCGCGTCCTGCCGAGCCACGTCCGGACGGCAAGATCGACCTGGTCGGCCTGAGCAAGGACGCCATGCGCTCGGCACTGTCCGAAGCGGGCCTCGACGCGAAGGGCGCAAAACTACGCGCCAAGCAGATTTGGCACTGGATCTACAATCGGGGCGTCACCGACTTCACGCTGATGACCGATATCGCGCGCAGCCAGCAACCTTGGCTCCTCGATCGTTTCGTCATCTCGCGGCCCGAAATCGTCGAGGCGCAGGTCTCGACCGACGGCACACGCAAATGGCTGCTACGCACGCCGGACGCGCAGGATTTCGAGATGGTGTTCATCCCCGACGCAGATCGGGGGACGCTGTGCGTGTCGAGCCAGGTCGGGTGCACGCTCAACTGCCGCTTTTGTCACACCGGCACGATGCGCCTCGTCCGCAACCTGACCGCGGGCGAGATCGTGGGGCAGGTCATGCTCGCGCGCGATGCGCTGGGCGAATGGCCCTCGACTCAGGACGGGCGGCTGCTGACTAACATCGTCATGATGGGCATGGGCGAGCCGCTGTATAATTTCGACGCGGTGCGCGATGCGCTGAAAATCGTGATGGACGGTGACGGCCTTGCGCTCGGCAAGCGGCGCATCACGCTATCGACCTCAGGCGTGGTGCCGATGATGGCGCGCGCAGGCGAAGAGATCGGCGTTAACCTTGCGGTGTCACTCCATGCGGTGACCAAGGAGGTGCGCGACGAGATCGTACCGATCAACCGCAAGTACGGCATCGAAGAACTGCTTCAGGCGTGCGCAGACTATCCCGGCGTCAACAACGCGCGGCGTATCACGTTCGAATATGTGATGCTGCGTGACAAGAACGACAGCGACGAAGACGCGCACGAGCTTGTCCGCCTGATCCGCAAGTACAAGCTACCCGCTAAGGTCAATTTGATCCCGTTCAACCCCTGGCCAGGTGCCGCTTACGACACCTCCACGCCAGAGCGGATCAAATCGTTCAGCAACATCGTGTTCGAAGCTGGCATTTCCGCGCCGGTACGCACCCCGCGTGGACGCGACATCGACGCGGCCTGTGGCCAGTTGAAGACCGCGAGCGAGAAAAAGACGCGGGCGGAGTTGGACCGGCTGGCGGAGGAAAAGCAGGCGGCGTTGGGTTAGTTCCGCAGCATCAGCGCGACTTGTGATATCTGATATAATGTCATATCCTATAAGATATGTTAAAAATCGTGCTCGATACGGATGTGGTCGTCGCTGCGCTTAGGAGCGCAGACGGCGGAAGCAATGCGGTTTTGCGCGAGATCGCTCACGGACGTTTGAAGCCGCTAGTGACCCCTGCGCTGTTTCTTGAATACGAAGCGGTCCTCAAGCGTCCGGAACAACGTATTGTTCACGGTTTTTCGTTGCGTGACATAGACCGTTTTCTGGCAGCACTTGCGGGTGCCAGTCATGCCGTCGAAGTCAGCTTTCGCTGGCGTCCTCAGCTCACCGACGCAAACGATGAAATGGTTTTAGAGGCAGCCATAAATGGCGGTGCCGATGCGCTGGTCACCTACAATGTCCGTGACTTTACGAAAGGCGCGGAAAGATTTGCGCTGCGGGTGATAAAGCCCGGCGAATTGTTGAAGGAGTTACGATCATGACCAAAGCATCTTATCCGCTCAAACTTCCAATTTCCGTAAAAGAAGCTGCTGCACGGCTGGCCAAAGAAGACGGGGTTTCGCTCAATCAGTGGATTTCGGTCGCCATCGCGCAAAAGATCGGCGTGGTCGAAACCGCCGCTGATTTCCTGACGCGGCGAGCTGGCAATGCACGTCCGGCTGACATGCTACCGTTTCTCGACAAAGCGAAGCGCGAGAAGCCGCCTCTGGGTGACGAAATTTAGTGCTGCTTCTCCCTTCGTTAGCGTTAGCCACAGCCGCAGGCCTAGTCGGCGGCGCCATGAACGCACTCGCTGGGGGTGGCACCTTTGCGACCATGCCCGCGCTGATCGCGCTCGGCCTCCCCTCGCCCATCGCGAACGCCACCAGTAACGTCGCGCTGCAGCCCGGGGCGATGTCGGCGGCGTGGGAGTTTCGTGAGGGGCTCGAGCCGCTGGGCGGGCTGTCGATCCGGACGCTGTCGGCGATCACTTTCGTCGGGGGACTGTTGGGCAGCCTGTTGCTCGTCATCACACCGACAAGGACATTCGACATCATCATTCCGTGGCTGTTGCTGATCGCGTTTCTGGCGATCGCGTTCGGCAAGCGCGCGGCCAACGCACTCCAATCGCGGGTGACGATCGGGACACGGACGCTGCTCGTCGCGCAGAGCCTTCTCGGCCTTTACGGCGGCTATTTCGGTGGCGGGGTCGGGATCATGACGACCGCGACCTATGGCCTGCTCGCCGGATTGCCGCCGCACAAGCTGATGGCGCCGCGCACGTTGATGCTGGCGATTGCGAATACGGCGGCGGCGATGGTCTTCATCGCATTCGGCATGGTCCGCTGGGCGCTGTGCCTGCCGATGCTAGTCGGATCGGTCATCGGAGGGTGGCTGGGCGCAAAGCTGGGCAACCGGTTGTCGCCGACACTTATCCGCTTGTGGACGCTTGCCGTGACGGGCGTGACGACGCTGGTGTTTTTCTACCGCGCCTACATGTAACCTTTTCCCGCTTGCGCACGTAACTGCGTTGCGCGACGCTGTGCGACAGGGGGACAATCCATGGACGGGGAACGACAAGTCCAAGGCGGCGATCTAGTCAAGCGACACCGCCTGTTCACCCGCGTCTGGCACTGGGTCAACGCCGTGGCGGTCATCGTGATGCTGATGTCGGGCCTGATGATCTCCAACGCGCATCCTCGCCTCTACTGGGGGGAGTATGGCGCGAATTTCGACAAACCGTGGCTCGACCTGACGAAATATCTGGAGCGCGGATGGTTTCCCGGCTGGGCGACGATCCCTTCGAACTACAGCCTTGCTGAGGGGCGGCACTGGCACCTGGCGTTTGCGTGGGTGATGGCGTTCGGATTTCTTGCCTTTCTGGTCGTCAGCCTGATCAACCGGCACATCCAGCGCGACCTTGCGCTGAAGAAGAGCGAACTGGCACCGAAACACCTGCTCGCGGAAATCGTCCACCACGCACAGTTGAAGTTTCCGACAGGTGCGGCGGCGCTCAACTACAACACGCTGCAGAAGATCACCTACATTCTCGTGCTGTTCGGGCTGTTCCCGATGTTGATCCTGACCGGGCTATGCCTGCAACCCGGCCTGTCGCCGCTGACCGGCTGGGCGATCGACCTGTTCAGCGGGCGCGCGACGGCGCGGTCCATCCATTTCATCTGCGCAGGCAGCATTGCCCTGTTCATCGTCGTGCATCTGACGCTGGTCATCCTCGCGGGACCATTCAACGAAATCCGCTCGATGATCACTGGCAAATTCCGTGTACCGCATGAGCGCGAGCTGAAATCCGAGCCGGAAATCGCGGGAGAACCGGCATGAGCGGCATCATCACCCGCCGCGCACTGGTTGGGGGCGCAGTCGCGGGCAGCGGATTGATCCTGTCGGGATGCGACGCGCTGGGCAGGAACGAGCAGTTCCGCGACGTCCTGAAACTCGGCGAGAGTGCCAATTACGCGATCCATCGTACGCTGGTGGACCGGATGGCGTTGGCCAAGGAATTTGCGCCCAACCAGCGCTCGCCCATCTTCCGCGCCAACGGCACGCGGATGCCGGTTGGCGACGCCTATGCCCGCCATGTCGCGACCGAATTCCGCGATTGGACGGTCGTGATCGACGGCCTCGTCAATCGCCCGATGGTCCTGCCGATCGGCCAGATCCGCGCCATGCCTGCGCGGCAACAGATCACGCGGCACGATTGCGTGGAGGGGTGGAGCGCCATCGCCAAATGGACCGGCGTTCCGGTGAAGATGCTGCTCGACGGCGCGGGCCTGCGTCCCGAGGCGCGCTACATCGTGTTCCACTGTGCCGACGCCAATGACGGAACACCCTATTACGAGAGCTTCGACCTGGTCGATGCATTTCACCCGCAGACGATTCTCGCATGGAACCTCAACGACCAGCCGCTGCCCGTCCCGAACGGTGCGCCGCTACGCCTGCGCGTCGAACGGCAGCTGGGCTATAAGCATGCGAAGTACGTCCAGCGGATAGAAGCCGTTGCCGACCTGAAGAAAACCTACGGTGGAAAGGGTGGATTTTGGGAAGATAGTGCCGGATACGAATGGTACGCGGGGGCGTAATCAATCGAGACCGGGACTGAAGAATGTCACTTTTCGATCGCTTTCTTTCGAGCATGATCCAGCACGGTGTGCTGACCGTCACGATGCACGACGGCGAAGTCCGTCGCTATGGCACCCCCGCCGACGGCTATCCGAACATCGCCATCCGGATGGCGGATTCAAAGGTTGCCCGCGATATCGCGCTGAAACCCGAACTCGGTGCCGGGGAGGCGTATATGGACCATCGCCTGATCGTCGAGGACGACGACATCATGGGCCTGCTGACGCTCATTCGCCTCAACAGTCCCTGGGAAGAGGGCAAAGGCCCGGATGATGCGCGTTGGACGAGCCGCATGTGGGGAAAATTCCTCGGCAAGGTCGACCGGTGGAACTGGAATGCCAAGTCGAAGAAGAATGTCGCGCATCACTACGATCTCGACGATCGGCTGTACGACCTGTTTCTCGACGAGAATCGCCAATACAGTTGCGGCTATTTCCGGCAACCCGACAACGACCTCGACACCGCGCAGCGCGACAAGATGGCGCATATCGCGGCCAAGCTCGACCTGAAGCCCGGCATGCGCGTACTCGACATCGGGTCGGGCTGGGGCGGCATGGCGCTGTACCTGCACAAGCATTTCGACGTCGATGTCGTCGGCATCACGCTGTCGGAGGAACAGCTGAAATGGTCGCGCGAGGCGGCGCAGAAAGCGGGCGTCGCCAACCGGGTGAGGTTCGAGCTGACCGATTACCGCGACGTGACCGACACCTACGACCGGATCGTGTCGGTCGGCATGTTCGAACACGTCGGCCCTCCACATTACCGCGCCTTCTATCGCAAGGCCCGCGAACTGCTGACCGACGACGGCGCGATGCTGCTCCATACGATCGGGCGCATGTCGACACCGGGCACGACCGACCAATGGGCGTCAAAATACATCTTTCCCGGCGGCTACGCCCCCTCGCTCAGCGAAATTACCAATGCCAGCGAACGTCACCTGATCCAGACCGACTGCGAGACGTGGCGGCTGCACTACGCCTGGACGCTGCGCCACTGGTACGCGCGGATCATGGCGAACCGCGCCGAGATCGAGCGCATTTACGACGCGCGCTTTTTCCGAATGTGGCAGTTCTACTTTGCCGGTTGCACCAGTGCGTTCGAACATGGCGTCCTGTGCGTATACCAGATACAGTACACCAAGAACCGCCGCGCCCTTCCCGTGACGCGCGATTACATGCAGAACGTCGAGGAAGAGCTGCGGGGGCGGTAATCCATGAGTGAGGGGTTTGAGGTTGCGGGCGATACGCTGACCGGCGGCGTGCTCGCGTCTGCGGTCGAACCTCGCCACGGCGCTACGACTGCCGGCCGCAACGGTGTCTGTCTGAACTGTGGCGCGGCGGTTCATGGCGCCTATTGCGGCCAGTGTGGACAGGCGACCAAGCTCCACCGCACGCTCGGGTCGATCGGCCACGACATCCTGCACGGCGTGTTCCATTTCGAGGGCAAAATCTGGCGCACGCTGCCGATGCTGCTGTTCAAGCCCGGCGCGCTTACGCGGCGCTACGTACATGGCGAACGTGCCCGGTTCGTGTCGCCGCTCGCACTTTTCCTGTTCACGATGTTCCTGATGTTCGGCGTTATCCACGCGCTGGCGGGCGAGTTCAAAATGCCCGACGTCAATCCGGTAGATCTCGCCAAGCCGGCGTTGCAGGTCGCGCGTGAGCTGAGCGATGCCCAAGCCAAAGCCAAGACCTTGAGAGCGAACATCAAGCAGGCCGATGCAAAAGATATTCCCACCGAAAAGCTCGATGCCGCGCTCGACACGATCGAGAACCGTATCGACAGTCTGACCGACGCTCAGAATCAGAAAACGGGCAAGAAACCCGCGTTTGTCGGCTTCAACACGGGCCTGACCGCTGTGGACAACGCGATCAAGAAGGCGAACGGCAACCCCGACCTGCTGATCTACAAACTTCAGGCAAACGCCTATAAATACAGTTGGGCACTGATTCCGCTGTCGGTGCCGTTCGTATGGCTGCTGTTTTTCTGGCGCCGCGACCTGCACTTGTACGATCACGCTGTCTTCGTGACCTATTCCCTGACATTCATGTGCCTGTTGACCATCGCGCTCACGATCGCGGGTTTTTCAGGAGCGCCCATGCCGTGGGTGCCGATCCTTGGCGTATTCGTTCCGCCTCTGCACACATATCGACAGCTACGCGGCGCCTATCGCAGCGGGGGGATCAGTTCTGCCATTCGCACGCTGTTACTGATGAGCTTCGGCATCGTCGTGCTGACGTTATTCTTCACCACGCTCATCACGCTCGGCATCATGGGATAGCCGAGGGTCGGCTATCCCGACTTCTTTCATTCAGCTTGTTGGCGCGACCATTGTCCGCATCTTTGCCCGCATAGCATCGCGGCCAGCCTTGCGCTCCTCAGGACTGATCGTCCCGTCCTTATTGGTATCTGTCGCATCGAAGCGGGCCAAGGCCTGTTTCACGGCATCGGCGATCACGATGCCCTTGCCGGTGCCATCGGCCATCATCATAGCACCGCCGTCCCCCATCATCAGGCGAATGTGTTCGGCGCGCTGCGGACCCTTAAGCGCGCCTTCGTGCAGCGGTAGCATAGGCGGTTTTGCACCATCGGGGCCACGCATATGCTCGATCCGCATTATGCGTTCGCCCATACCCGGCAGCGTGGTTCGCGCGGCGTCGAATTCCGCACGGCTGATCGAACCATCGTTGTTGGTATCCATCGCGGCAAAGCGTTCGTCGGCGCGCGACTTTGCGCGGGCATCGGCAAAAGCCTTCATCTCATCGGGCGAGACGATACCGTCCTTGTTCGTGTCGAATTTTCCCAGGCGCTCTTTTACCTGCGCCTCGACCTCGGTGCGCGTCTGCGGACCCCAATTCAACTGAGCAACTGCGGGCAGGGTTATGCCCGCTCCAACCGAAACCAGCCCGATCTGCCAAAGCTTCATCGCTTCTCTCCGCTTTGTCCCTGTCATGCGGATCGTTGCGCAGGGGACATTTACGGCAGTTGAACGCGCGGTTCAGGCGGGCACATAGCCCTCGGGTTCACTGGAGTTGGCGATGCGCACGATCGCTTCCAGTGCGTCGGCGTCAATGTCGCTCAGCCGCTTGATATACAGGCACGACTTTCCGGTGCGATGTTTGCCCAGACGCGCGAGATGGGCCGCCTGTTCCGGACGTCCTGCACCGACGTAAAGCACAAGCTCTGCCTTGCGCGGACTGAAACCGGTCCGGCACGCCGTTCCTTGATGGCCACTCGCATAGCGATAACGATAGGATCTAAAGCCGACGATGGATGGCCCCCACATCATGGGCAGTGAACCGGTCACGCGCTCGAACAGGGTGGACAGCGTCCTTGCATCCTCCCGTCGCACCGGGTCGAGGATGGATTCGATAAAGGCCTCGGTCGTAATTTCGGACGGTTTGGTCTTGTTTTCAGCCATCGCAATCACTCCCGGCAAAATAGAGCGCGGAGTAAGGGCACCGTCAAGCTTGCCCAACGGCAGTGGGATTGATACCCGCCCGCGACCTTCCCCGTCGCGGAGCCGTTTCCCATGTCAGACAAGATCAACCGCGTCGTCCTCGCCTATTCGGGCGGTCTCGACACCAGCGTCATCCTGAAATGGCTTCAGCAAACGTACAATTGCGAAGTCGTGACCTTCACCGCCGATCTCGGGCAAGGCGAGGAGCTGGAGCCTGCGCGCGCCAAGGCGCGGCTGATGGGCGTCAAGGAAGAGCATATTTTCATCGACGACCTGCGTGAGGAATTCGTCCGCGATTACGTGTTCCCGATGATGCGCTCGAACGCGCTTTATGAAGGACTCTATCTGCTCGGCACGTCGATCGCGCGGCCGTTGATCGCCAAGCGCCAGATCGAGATCGCCAAGATGGTCGGTGCCGATGCCGTCAGCCACGGCGCAACCGGCAAGGGTAACGACCAGGTCCGCTTCGAGCTCGGCTATTACGCGCTGTCGCCCGACATCAAAATCATTGCGCCGTGGCGCGAATGGGACTTGGCCAGCCGGACCGCGCTGATCGCCTTTGCGGAACAGCACCAGATTCCGGTGCCCAAGGACAAGCGCGGCGAAAGCCCCTTCTCGACCGACGCAAACATGCTCCACACCTCGTCGGAAGGAAAGGTACTCGAGGATCCGTGGGACGAGGTTCCCGACTATGTCTATTCGCGCACGGTCAACCCGGAAGATGCGCCCGACACGCCCGACGTCATCACGATCGATTTCGAACGCGGCGACGGGGTCGCGATCAATGGCGTGGGCATGTCGCCGGCGACCTTGCTTGAGACGCTGAACGAATACGGTCGCCGTCACGGTATCGGTCGCCTCGACCTCGTCGAGAACCGCTTCGTCGGC
>JBDUBD010000146.1:0-3631 GCA_040004295.1 Sphingomonadales bacterium
GACTGTCGCGGAACGATCGCCGCGGCGTCGGGACAGGAGCCTGCTTTATCGCATTCGCTGCGGTCGCAGCACAGGCAAAGGTCGTGAACATCTCACTTGGCGGGTCGTCGCCCAATTCGAACCTGCGCAGCGCCATCGACCGTGCGACTGCCGCAGGAACGATCATCGTCATTTCCGCCGGAAACGACGGTGTGACAAACCCCGCCGCCGCAACCAACCCAAGCACCCTGGCACAGATTGCGAATGACCCGACCGCACACGGCCTGGTCATCATCTCGGGCGCGGTGAACGAAAATGGAGCACTTGCCGATTTTTCGAATAAGGCCGGAAACAGCGCCGCCAATTACCTGACCGCGCTTGGCGTCAGCGTGCGGTCGGTCGACCAGACCGGCACTGCCTATATGTTCAGCGGAACGTCGTTTTCGACGCCTGTGATTTCCGGTGCAGTCGCATTGCTGGCGCAGGCATTCCCTAATCTGACACCACAACAGATCGTGGCGCTGCTGTATCGTTCGGCGACCGATCGGGGCGCGACCGGTGTCGATGGCACTTATGGCAATGGCGAACTCAACATCGCACGCGCGTTCTCGCCGATCGGGTCGCTGTCGCTGCCCAATTCGGCGGTGCCGGTTTCGCTGACCAGCAACGCGACCTTGGGTGGTGCAATGGGTGATGCCGGACAGGGCGGAATGAGCGCAGTCGTCCGCGACGAATTCGGTCGCGACTTTTCGGCCGACCTGTCGGGTACGATCGCGCGGACGGGCCTGACCCAGCCGCTCGGCAATGCGCTTTCGGTTAGCGGATCGCGTGGGCTCTCCGCATCGGGAGGGCGCGCCAGCTTTGCGATCGCCATCGACAACAGCGGTCAGGGGCAGCGGCTGTTGTTGACGTCGGGCCAGGCAGAGCGCGCCCGGGTTCTTGCGGGTGCGATGTCGTACGCCGTGTCGAAGACGCTGAAGTTCGGCTTCGGTGCCGGACGCGGTGCCGATGGACTGGTCCCGTCGCCGCAGGATCGCGGCGCACCGGCGTTCCTGATCACCGATCATAGTCTCGACCGTGCACCGCTGGGTGCGTTTGCAGTCCGCCGCAGCTTCGGCGGCTTGGGGCTGACGGTCGCGGCGGAAAGCGGCGATATGCGCTTGTGGGAACGCGGCAACCTCGGCCCACGCGCAGAGGGTTATCGTCGCTATGGCTATGGCGAAACGTCGGTCGCGCTCGATATGGTGCGCGGGTCGTTTGCGATGACCGCAAAGCTGACGCGGCTCAACGAGACGGCGACGGTCCTCGGCAGTCGCTTCGATGCGGCGCTCGGCGGCAACGGTGCCGTGACATGGTTCGGCGATGCCAACGTTGCCTTCGATGCGGGCAGCAATTGGCGGATTACGGGCCAGCTTCGCCAGGGCTGGACGTCGCTCGGTGCCAATGCGGTGCGGGGCGCATCGACCCTGGTCAGCCGGTCGCTGAGTGCCGGTGTCGAACGACAGGGCATTTTCATGGGCGGTGACAGCTTCGCCGTTCGCTACGCCGAACCGCTGCGCGTGACCGGCGGTGCGCTGGCACTCGACCTGTCCGGCACGGGATATCAGGCGGTGTCGCTGACGCCGCAGGGACATGAGCGCGATTGGGAAGCCGTTTATGCCCGTCCGCTCGGCACCGGATGGCTGACCGCAAACGCCTATTTCCGGCAGCAGCCGGGGCATTACGCCATGGCCCCGAACGATGTCGGTGCGGCGGTGCGCTACTCGGTCAATTTCTAGACGGTAAAGCTTTCGCCGCAGCCACAGGCGCCTTTGGCGTTCGGGTTTTCGAACACGAAGCCTGCGGTGAAATCGTCCTCGACCCAGTCCATCCGGCTGCCGATCAGGTACAGCACCGACGCGCCGTCGACGTAGAGCGTGCCGCCCGCCGTCTCGATCTTTTCGTCCATCGGGCTGGCCGTGCTCACGTAATCGACCGAATAGGCGAGGCCGGAGCAGCCACGCCGCGGCGTCGACAGCTTGACGCCGATCGTGCCCTCGGGCGCGTTCGACATCAAATCGGCAATGCGGGCCTCAGCGCCGGGCGTGAGAAGCAGTGCGGCGGGGCGCGCGCGGGTTATCGTGGTCATTCCGCTTCTCCGAGCGTGAGCGAGGAGCTGGGCCGAGCGCTAGCGAGGTCAACCGCGCGCCAGCTTCTCGCTAACGCTCGAAGGGGGTTCTCGCTACGCTCGAACAACGGGTTCATCACAACATCCCCAGTTCAAGGCGGGCTTCGTCGGTCATCTTGCTCGCATCCCATGGTGGATCCCAGACGAGGTTGACGTCCACAATACCAACACCCGGCACACTACCGACGCGCAGTTCGACCTCCATCGGCATCGATTCCGCGACGGGGCAGTGCGGGGTCGTCAGCGTCATGTTGACGTGGACGTGCCCCTCGTCGATTTCCACGCCATAGATGAGGCCCAGGTCGTAGATATTGACCGGGATTTCAGGGTCGAAAATGTCCTTCAGCGCGGCGATGACGGCTTCGTACAGGTCACCGCCCGGCTCGCCCTGAACCAGCTTGGGTGGCTCGGCCTTCAGAAAGCCGTCGAGATAGTCGCGCTTGCGCTCGAAACTTTCGCGCGGGGTCGCATCGACAGCATCCTGCACCCGCGCTTTCGGCGGCGCTTCCACGCTGGTCACTTCCTCGATCTTCATCCGAACAGCTTCCTTACCCGTTCAAGTCCCCGGACCAGCGCCGCGATGTCGTCGGGTCCGTTATAAATGCCGAAACTGGCGCGTGCCGTGGCGTTGACGCCAAGATAGTCCATCAGCGGCTGGGCACAGTGATGTCCCGCGCGGACGGCCACGCCTTCTTCGTCCAAGATAGTGCCGACGTCGTGCGGATGCACCCCCGCGACGTTGAAACTGACGATGCCCGCCGCGTCTTCCGGGCCATAGAGCTCGATCGAGTTGATCGAACGCAGCGCATCGCGGCATTGCGCGACCAGCGCGGTCTCGTGCGCATGGATCGCTTCGAGACCGATGTTTTCGACATAGTCGATCGCCGCAGCCAGCCCGATGACGCCGACAATGTGCGGCGTCCCCGCCTCGAACCGTCCGGGCGGAGGGGCATAGGTCGTCTTGGCGAACGTCACACGATCGATCATCGCGCCGCCGCCCTGCACGGGGGGCATTGCGTCGAGCAATTCGGCCCGTCCCCACAACACGCCGATGCCGGTCGGGCCGTAGAGTTTGTGACCGGAAAACACGTAGAAGTCGCAATCGAGATCGACGACATCGACCGAAAGGCGCGGCACAGCCTGGCATCCGTCGAGCAACAGCTTCGCGCCGACGGCATGCGCAAGTTTGGCCGCGCGCTTCGCGTCGAGTACCGAGCCGAGGATGTTCGAGACATGCGCGAAAGCCACCATCGTGTGGGCAGGCGTCAGCATTGCCTCGGCAGCGTCTAGGTCGATCAAGCCGTCGGCGGTCAGCGGGCAGACGTCGATCTCGTACCCCGCAAGCTGCCATGGCACGATGTTGGAATGATGCTCCAACTGGCTGAGCAGGACGCGGCCCTTATCGGGGTGGCTCTGCGCGACGAGATTGATCCCCTCGGTCGCGCCGCGCACGAAGACGATCTCGTTCTCCGACGCCGCGCCGAT
>JBDUBD010000147.1:0-3578 GCA_040004295.1 Sphingomonadales bacterium
CCGCACAATTCGCTGCACTGGCCATAATAAAGGCCGACGCGCTCTGCGGTGAAGCTGGTCTCGTTGATGCGTCCGGGAACCGCGTCCATCTTGGTCCAGAAGGCGGGCATGGCAAACGAGTGGATGACGTCATTCGACGTCGTCAGCACACGGACCGGAACACCGACGGGAACGACGATGCGGTTATCGACCGCCAGCAGGCGCGGCTCGCCACGCTTTTTGGCTTCTGCGTCGGGCAGCATGTTCGACACGACCTCGAACCCGCCATGGTCGGGGTATTCGTAGGACCAGAACCACTGGTTTCCGACTGCCTTGATTGTGACCGCATTGGCACCGACCGGCTTGTACTGCGCGGCAAGCAGGCCGATCGACGGGATGGCAATGCCGACCAGGATCAGGACCGGTAGCAGCGTCCAGATCACTTCGATCAGCGTGTTGTGCGACGTCTTCGACGGAACCGGATTGGCCGATGCGCGATAGCGGTACGCGACCCAGAACAGCAGGCCGAGCACAAACACCGAAATTGCCACGATGATCGGCATCAGCAGCACATTGTGCATCCACAGCGCGAACTCACCGTTCTTCGTCACCTGCGGTTGCAGTTGATAGCCTTGGGCGATGGGCTGGCCGATATCGGCATCCGGTTTGAGCAACTCGGGCGCCGCAACTTTTTCCGCAACGGGTGCCGCAGCGGGCGCTGTGGCGACCGGCGCCGTGGGCGTGGGCGTGGCCTGCTGGGCGATGGCGGGAGCTGCGAAGCTCAGGCCGAGAACGATAAACGCAGAAGCGAATAATTTCACGTCGAACGGACCCCTAATCCGACCAGGTGCAGCGCGGGGATGCGCGCGGCAAAAACCCAGGTTCGCGGGCGCTATACGCACTGCATCCCGCAGTCTCAAGCCGTTCTGCGGCGTTTTTGGCAGTTCTGTTGCGCCGCATCATGGATATCCGTACGGAATTCAGACGCGGGTGCGGGAGAATAGAGTGACCGACGAGCAGGTTTTGGCCGAATTCCGGGCGGCGGATGCGCTGCTGGAGGGGCATTTCATCCTGTCGTCGGGCCTGCGCAGCCCTCGCTACCTGCAATGCGCTCGCGTGCTGGCCGACCCGAAACGCGGCGCGCGGCTGGCTGAGGCGCTGGTTGCGCGCCTTCCCGATGACCTGAACATCGATATCGTCGTCTCGCCCGCAATGGGCGGCGTGATCGCGGGGCATGAGATGGGCCGCGCGCTGGGTGTCGAGGCGTTGTTCCTCGAACGGCCCGAGGGTGTTTTCGAACTGCGGCGGGGGTTTCGCCTGACACCGGGGCAACGCGTGTTGATGATGGAGGACGTCGTGACCACCGGCCTCAGCTCGCGCGAGGCGATCGCCGCGATCGCGCGCGCGGGTGGCATCGTCGTCGCGGCGGCTTCGCTAGTCGACCGTTCGGACGGAACCGCAGACCTTGGTGTGCCTTTCTATCCACTGATACGCCTGTCGGTGCCGACTTATGCGCCGGACGCTCTGCCACCCGAACTGGCTGCGATTCCTGCAATCAAGCCCGGAAGCCGCGCGGCGTGATGCTTCGCCTGGGAGTAAACATCGACCATGTCGCGACCATCCGCAATGCGCGGGGCGGCGACCATCCCGATCCGATGCGCGCGGTGCGAATCGTCGAGGCAGCGGGCGGCGACGGCATCACCGTTCATCTGCGCGAAGACCGGCGGCACATCCGCGATGCCGATCTCGACGTGCTGATGGCCGAGACAAGCTTGCCGGTGAACCTGGAGATGGCAGCGACCGAAGAAATGGTCGCGATCGCTCTGCGTCATCGCCCGCATGCCGCCTGTATCGTTCCCGAACGGCGCGAGGAGCGCACGACCGAGGGCGGGCTGGACGCCGCAGGGCAGCACAATCACCTGGCGCCGCTGGTCGCGCAATTACTGGACGCAGGCATCCGGGTCAGCCTGTTCATCGAACCGGATGCCCGACAGATCGATGCGGCCGTGCGTCTGCGCGCGCCGGTCGTCGAATTGCACACCGGGAAATACGCGCATGGAGATCCGGATGGTGTCGAACTGCGCCGCCTTTCCGATGCCGCCGCACTTGCGGTGAAGAATGGAATCGAACCGCATGCGGGCCACGGCCTGACGTTCGACAACGTCGTGCCGGTCGCGGCGATCCCCCAGATTGCGGAACTGAACATCGGCCATTTCCTGGTCGGGGAGGCCATCTTCGTCGGCCTCGACGAAAGTGTGCGGCGGATGAAGGCGCTTATGGAATCGGCGCGGTGAGTAATGCACCGTGATCGTCGGTCTCGGATCCGACCTCTGCAATATCGAGCGGATCCAGAAATCGCTCGACCGGTTTGGCGAGCGGTTCGAACAGCGCGTGTTCACCGACCGTGAGCGCGCAAAGGCGGTGCGACGCCCCTTCACCAAGGCGGGCACGCTGGCAAAACGCTTCGCCGCGAAGGAGGCTTTTTCAAAAGCCGTCGGCACAGGATTCCGCCGCGGCGTCTTCATGAAGGACATCGGCGTCGTGAACGCACCCTCGGGCGCGCCGACCCTGGCGCTGGAGGGCGGTGCGCGGCGCGCTCTCGACGCGTTGATACCGGACGGCTATGAGGCGCGGGTGCACCTAACGCTGACTGATGACCATCCGTGGGCACAAGCCTTTGTTATCATAGAAGCCCTTGCGAAAGATCGCCCGTGACGACCGATAGCTCGACTGCCGATACTGCCGTGCCGGAGGAAAAGAAGAAGACCGACTGGGTTGGCGAGGCCAAGAGCATCTTCTGGCTGATCCTCGCAGTGCTGGGCTTCCACAGCCTCATCGCGAAACCGTTCTACATCCCGTCCGAATCGATGATGCCGGGCCTGCTCGTCGGCGACCAGTTGGTCGTCAGCAAGTTCACCTATGGCTGGTCCTATGTCTCGCCGAGCTTTCATGTGATGCCGCACGTTGCGGGACGCATCTGGGGCTCGCTGCCCGAACGCGGCGACGTCGTGATCGCATCACCGCCGGGTAAGAGCGAGGACTATATCAAGCGCGTGATCGGTCTGCCCGGCGACCGTTTCGAAGTGCGCGGCGGGACCGTCATCATCAACGGCGTACCGATCAAGCGTGCGGCGCCGGTAATGCGCGCGATCCCAGTCGATGCGGACGAACCCTGCACGGACCCCAAATACGCGCCCTTCCGTACCGATAATCCCGATGGCACGATCACGTGCAGCCTTCCCGTAGTCCGCGAGACGCTGCCGAACGGGCGCAGCTATGATACGATCGATCTGGGGGATGAGCCAAGCGTCGACGATTATCCCGCGACAACCATTCCCGCGAACCACGTCTTTCTTATGGGTGACAACCGTGACAATTCTGCCGACAGCCGCGTTGCCGAAGCGCTCGGTGGCCTCGGTGGGCCGGTACCTTGGGAAAACCTTGGCGGTCGCGCCGAATTCATCAGCTTCTCGCTCGATGGCACCCAGAGCTGGTGGAACCCGCTAAGCTGGTTCGGCGCGCTGCGCGGGGGTCGGGCGGGGACTTCCTTGCACCCCAGCAAAGCGGGCTGACGCGCTAACTTAGCTGTTTTCTGTCCG